>NZ_JAAKOE010000018.1:0-102517 GCF_049171255.1 Aeromonas sp. 603757
AAAGGCGTAAATATCAAAGTGTGTTTGTATGAGGCCCTGGGGCGCCCCATGCAACACGTAATTGGGACATAGCCTTTAAAAAAGCTCTGAAGTAGCGGGGTGGTGGCGGGGAGCTTATCCATCACTCGGACCGAGGCGTACAGTATTGCTCGGGGTTGTATCAGTCATTACATGCCGGTTACTGGCAAAATCCGTATCGCAAGCGAGTCATTGGCAGGTAGATGCCGAGCTGAGTATTCATGAAGATGGATGCATCTATCAGCTCCCGCTGACGGTTCTCGGCCAGCAGCAAGTTCCTTTCAGAATGTTCAAAGTGGATTTTCCCCATTGTTGCAGACTCGTTTTCCACTTGGGATTGTGATACCCGACTTCACAGAACCTTCCGGGGTGAACGGTCTTGGTGCTCGTTATAATGCTCCAACTCGATGGCCAAACTGCCTACCCGAAGTGCTTCGCTTTGCCGCGTCTCACCGACCCATTCTGGGCTCCAACCAATTTCTCGTACAAATGTGCGAGCCTCATGGGCTAGATACGCCAAACCATTATCTGTCAGCCATTTCGCCGGTGATGCTGGCGACGAATTTCCGAAGCAACGCTCGACAGACCTCTGCATGATATCTTGCACCTTGTCACGGTTGTATAACCTTCGGTACTCGCAGCCTAGTCTAGGGCTTCCTCGTCGCGCAGTAATGCCGATTAATCCCTGTTTGTATTTTGTATGTACTGAGCGATGCTTTGCTGTTATATGCCAACAAACTAGAAGTAGAATATCATTTTTAACGAGTCGGAAGATAGAATGAAAATCTTGAGCCGGTTTAGCAAACCTTTACGACACAAACACAGTTTGCTGTCGCCAAGCTCCCGGTTCAAACAGAGGAGAGAGTCTGTGGCTTGGTCAATGCCATGCGGCGTGTCGGTAGCGGATTTGTTTGTCCATATCCGAGGTATTACTGACTGGAGTCGGGTGTTCAAGAGGATATTTGCATTAGGTTCCTCATCCAAACTCCTTATCGATGAAGCTCGAGCAATCTATGTCATGAAGATAAAAAAAGAGCCACACAATGGTGTGGCTCTCGATTTAGTCGTTACCGGTGGATATCAGGGGCGGCCGGCCGGGCAGGTGGCCACGTTGACGGCGGCAGTGCTGCCACCGTGACGACCTGATGTGCTCACTTCGTTGCGTACCAGCGGCGGGTAGTTAACCGGCTCACGAGCAGGCAGGGCAGGGGCTTCGGCGGGGGTTGCCATCGGCGCGGATGCTTTGCGGGCACGAGCCAGCAGGCCAGCTCCGTGAGCTACCTGTTTGGTGACGGCCGGAGTCTCTTCCACTACAACCGCAGCCACGGTAGCCGGGGTTTCGATGACAGCAGCAGGAGTTTGTGGTTCAACAACAGCTGCGACAGGTGCGGCTTCCACAACAGGGGCTGTTACGGCAGGTGTTACTTCAACAACCGGAGCGGTTTCAACCATGGTAGCAGCAGCCACGTCGACAGCCGGAGCGGCGACAACGGTAACTTCCTGCTCTGCTGCAACCACGACCTCTTCGACAGCTGCAACAACCGGGCTTGCAGCCACATCGGCTTGAGTTGCTTCAACCTGAACAGCAGCCTGCTCGGCAGCTTCTTCAGCAATGGCTTCGACAACCACATGCTCGGTCAGTGCAGCAGAGGCTTGCAGGGCAGCAGCGACAGCTTCAGCGCTCGGGATGGTAACAACAGGCACTACCGGCTCTTCAACCTGCGCTTTGGCAATATCTGCCTGGGCTGCGGTGGTCAGAGTGGTGGTCTCTTGCTGTTCTTCATCACGTTGGCTGCGGGCATCTTCGTTGATGCGCTTGCGGCGCTGACCTTCGATACGCTGGCTGCGCGGAGTGCGGCGTGAGCGGCGCTGGCCTTCACTCTGCTCTTCCTGCTCGTTACCCACGGTGGCATCGATCACTTCAGTTTGCGCTGGTACTTCGTCGACCGGCAGGGCAGGGGTGTCAGCAGCGGCGACATCGACACGGATCTGCTTGCGCAGTTGACGACGTTCGCGGCGCTCGGCCACTTTCTGCTCTTTCTCCTGACGTGGCTGGACGGCAGCTGCATCAACGCCGTCTACCGCTTCAACAACGACTTCGGCACGCGGCTCACGGGGAGCACGAGGTTCACGGGCTGGACGTGGCGCACGTTCCTGGCGCGGCTCGCGAGGTTCGCGCTCCTGACGGGGTTCACGTTCCATGCGCTGTTCGCTACGCACCTCACCACGGGCTTCACGCTCCTGACGAGGCTCGCGTTCTTTGCGGGGACGGCGATTGCGGTTTTCACCGGCTTCGCGGTTGCCACCTTCACGCTTCTCGCCAGCTTCCGCATTGTTGCGGTTGCCACGATTGTCGTCTCGACGAGGACGCTGCCCACGGCCACGACCTTCTTCGCGCTGGTGACGTTGACCTTCATCCTTGCGTGCTTCACGAGCTGCAGGTTTCTCGGCGGGCGCTTTCACGTCGGCAGGGGCTGCATCGCTGCTGAACAGGCCGGTAATGCCTTTGAGCAGCTTGCTGAAGAAGCCGACTTCGGCAGTGGCCGCAGCAACGGGAGCCGCCGGCTGTTGCGGTGCAACAGGGGCAGGTTGTGCCGGTTGGGCAAAGCCTTGCAGCAGCGGTTGCTCACGCTCGATCACCTGAGCTTGCTTCGGTTGGTAGACCGGCTTGGCAATCTCGGTTTTCAGCTCGTAGCTGGCCGCTTCCGGGATCTCGTTCTGACGAATACGAGTCACTTCGTAGTGCGGGGTTTCCAGATGCTGGTTCGGAATGATGTAAACACGCACATCATTGCGCTGTTCCAGACTGGCGATGGCGGCACGCTTTTCGTTAAGCAGATAGGCGGCCACATCAACCGGCACCTGGCCGTGAACCTGCTCGGTGTTGTCCTTCATCGCCTCTTCTTCGATGAGGCGCAGGATGGACAGGGCGAGAGATTCGTTGTCACGGATCACGCCTTGACCCTGGCAACGGGGGCAGATATGGCTGCTGGACTCGTTGAGGGAGGGGCGCAGACGCTGGCGAGACATCTCCAGCAGACCGAAACGGGAGATCCGGCCCAGCTGGATGCGTGCACGATCCTGATGAACCGCTTCACGCAGACGGTTTTCCACTTCGCGCTGATGGCGAACAGGGGTCATGTCGATGAAGTCGATTACGATCAGTCCCCCTAAGTCGCGCAGACGCAATTGACGGGCAATTTCGTCGGCCGCTTCCAGGTTGGTTTGCAGCGCAGTCTCTTCGATATCGCCGCCCTTGGTGGCGCGGGAGGAGTTGATATCGATGGAGGTCAGGGCTTCGGTCGGATCGATAACGATGCTGCCGCCGGAGGGGAGGCGCACTTCACGCTGGAAGGCAGATTCGATCTGGCTCTCAATCTGGAAGTGGTTGAACAGGGCAACTTCACCCTTGTACAGCTTCACACGGTTGAGGAAATCGGGACGCACCAGCTCGATATGGGCCTTTGCGCGTTCGAAAATCACCGGATTATCGATCAGGATCTCGCCCACATCGCGACGCAGGTAGTCACGGATGGCACGCACGATGACGTTGCTTTCCTGGTGGATCAGCACCGGCGCAGCGCGCTCCTGAGAGGCCTTGTGGATGGAGTCCCAGTGGTTGAGCAGAACGTTCAAATCCCATTCCAACTCTTCCGGAGACTTGCCCACACCAGCGGTACGCACGATTAGCCCCATGCCTTCCGGCACGGTCAATCCACTCAGGGCTTCTTTCAGTTCAGTCCGCTCATCACCCTCGATGCGGCGGGAGATACCACCGGCACGGGGGTTGTTGGGCATCAGTACCAGGTAGCTACCTGCCAGGCTGATAAAGGTGGTGAGGGCTGCACCCTTGGTGCCTCGCTCTTCCTTGTCGATCTGGACGATAACTTCCTGACCTTCGCGGACCACTTCTTTGATGTTGGGACGACCCTGATAGGAGTAACCGGAGGGGAAGTAATTGCGGGCGATCTCCTTCAACGGCAGGAAACCGTGGCGCTCGGCGCCGTAATCAACAAAAGCAGCTTCAAGGCTGGGTTCTACGCGGGTGATCTTACCCTTGTAAATGTTCGCTTTCTTCTGCTCGTGTCCCGGACTTTCAATATCCAAATCGTAGAGCTGTTGTCCGTCAACCAGCGCTACGCGCAACTCCTCTTCTTGAGTTGCGTTGATAAGCATTCTTTTCATTGAGTTCTCATTATTGTGTCATTTTGATTTCCTCCATCTGGGTCCTGCCAGCGCCGGCCTCGGGTCTTCAGCATACTGGGGCAACCTCCCGGTTGGGGTATGCATGAGGCGCAAACTAAGGGCGTTCTGGTCATCACTTCTCGAGAAGGAATGAATAAGGATGCCGAAATGGAGACAAATAAACGGTGATGTTTGTGTTCTCCATGCGTTGTACCTCGCACCCGGGAACCGTCATGTTCTTGTATACACGGTGTTTCGGGATTGGGTGGCATACTTTTTGGCCACTTAGTACAAGGCTTGAACACAATGACAAAACCTTGTTTATTATCCCATTTAAACCTCTTTTATAGCAAGGCGCCATTTTTCAACAAACGATGCAGCCAAGGGGCGCTGGCAGTGTTAAAATCCGCGCCATGACACAGATACAACAACAAGTGCAGCTGCTCACCATCGAAGCTGAGCATGACGGGCAGCGCATCGACAATTTTCTCAAGACTCAGCTAAAGGGCGTCCCCAAGAGCCTGATCTATCGCATCCTTCGTAAAGGCGAAGTGCGAGTAAACAAAAAGCGCATCAAACCGGAGTACAAACTCTGCGCAGGTGACGAGGTGCGGGTGCCCCCCGTGCGCGTTGCCGAGAAGAATGAGCTGCCTTCAGCCAACCTCGGGGTTATCCAGCGTCTGGAGAGTCAGATCCTGTTCGAAGACGATGCCATGATCGTGCTGAACAAGCCCTCCGGCATGGCCGTACACGGTGGCAGCGGCCTGAGCTTTGGCGTGATTGAAGGGCTGCGCGCCCTGCGGCCGGAAGCCCGTTTCCTCGAATTGGTTCATCGACTGGATCGCGACACCTCTGGGGTATTGCTGGTTGCCAAGAAGCGCAGCGCCCTGCGCAGCTTGCATGAGCAGTTGCGCGTCAAGACCATGCGCAAACAGTATCTGGCGCTGGTGCGTGGCAAGTGGCAGGCTCACGTCAAGGTGGTTAATGCGCCGCTGCGCAAAAACGATCTGCAATCCGGTGAACGGGTAGTACGGGTCAGTGCCGATGGTAAGCCCTCCGAAACCCGCTTTCGCATCGTGCGTCAATTTGCCGAAGCGACCCTGGTCGAGTGCAGCCCCATTACTGGTCGTACCCACCAGATCCGCGTGCATACCCTGCATGCCGGTCATCCGATCGCCTGTGACGATAAGTACGGTGAAGCGGCGTTTGACGAGAAAATGCGCAGCCAAGGGCTGAAACGGCTCTTTTTGCATGCCTGGAAGCTCAGCTTCACCCATCCGGCCGATGGTCGCGAGATGCAGGTCGAAGCGCCGCTGGCACCTGAGCTCGACAACTTCCTCAACGGCTTGCCACGCTGATGCAGGATATCCGGCTCGCCATTTTCGATTGGGACGGTACCCTGATGGATTCGGTAGGCCGGATTGTTGCCTGTGTGCAAGGGGCCGCCAGAGATTGTGAGCTGGCGGTACCTGCACCAGCCCAGATTCGGCAGATCATCGGATTGAGCCTTGATGTCGCCATGTCCCGTCTGTTCCCTTTAAGTAGTGGCAGTGGCAGTGCCTTTGATGAGCGCCAGATTGCCGCACTCATCGATCGCTATCGTCATCACTATCTGCACGAGGCCACCCCCAGCCCGTTGTTTTCCGGGGCAGGGGAGTTGCTGCATGATTGGCGGTCACGAGGGCTGCAACTGGCCGTCGCGACCGGCAAATCACGCCGTGGGCTGGATCGGGTATTGGATGAGACCGGACTGCGCCCGTTGTTTGTAACCAGTCGCGGGGCCGATGAGGCTCGCTCCAAGCCTGATCCGCTGATGCTTGAGCAGATCCTGGACGAGCTGGGGCTGTCACCCCGGCAGGCGGTAATGATCGGCGACTCTGTTCACGATATGGCGATGGCCGAGGCAATCGCCATGCCGCGCATCGGCGTTACCTGGGGTGTAGATAGTCGGGATGCCCTCAGCCGTCACGGACCTGTAGCGGTGGTGGACTCCATGACGGCTCTTCGCGCGCTGTTGTAGACGCCTCTTTTTAACAGACATCAATCTGATTGATAACAGAAGCCCGGTGTATTGACCGGGCTTTTTATATCCTCGATCTAGCTTATCTATTCGTCCGCAATCAGGGCAGGGCAATACCGTGGCGCTCCAGCAGTTCGATCAGGCCGATCAGTGGCAGACCGATCAAGGCGTTAGGATCGCGCCCCTCCAGCCCCTTGAACAGCACGATCCCCATTCCTTCACATTTGAAGCTGCCCGCACAATCTAGGGGCAATTCTGCCTCTACATAGCGGCGAATGGCGGCTTCATCGAGGTTGCGAAAATAGACGGTGAAAGGTTCCACCAGTTGATGAGCCTCACCGGTTGCGGCATTCACTACGCACAGGCCGGTGTAGAAGGTGACACTGCGACCTTGAGCCGCCATCAGCTGGGCGATGGCATTGTCGATGGTGCCTGGTTTGCCGAGGATGTGACCATCGCAGACACACACCTGATCAGATCCGATGATCAAGCCGTGATCACGATGTTGGGCGACAGCATCTGCCTTGGCATGGGCCAGCCTGGTCACCAGCGCCTCGGCGGATTCGCCAGCTAGTGGTCGCTCATCCACATCGGGGGCGGCACATTCAAAGGGGAGACCGAGCTTCTCCAGCAGGGCTTTGCGATAGCGAGAAGTTGAGGCGAGGATCAGATTCTGTGGCATAATCGAGTTACCGATGAAAGCGAGTACCGGCATTCTAGGGACTTGTGACGTTAAAATCATCGGCGGTAAGGACTTTTTCCTTTGACTATCAGTTGTTGGACCTATATTATTCGCGCCCTATGCAAAAGGTGAAGTTGCCCGTTAAGGTTGATCCAGTCCGTAGTGCCTTGAAGCTGCTCGATTACATCGGGATAGTGGAAAAGTCGCAGATGCCCAGGCTGGAGGAATCAACCGCTGGCTTGCAGAGTGATATCGATGTATCACTGCACTTTGGCAAAGATGTCCAGAAGTTGACCGTTATGAAAGGCACTGCCCATGCCAAGGTTGACTTGGTTTGCCAACGTTGTGGAGAGACATTCGAACACCTCTGTGAAGCTGAATTTATCTACACTCCGCTGTTCGAAAGAACAAACGAGGAAGAACTGCCGGAAGCTTATGAGCCCATTGAGTTGGACGAAAACGGCGAGATAGATCTTCATCAAATCCTGGAGGATGAACTCATCCTCTCGTTGCCTCAAGTCGCAATGCATTCTCTGGATGCATGCCCGAGAGGAAACATGGAGATGACCTGGGGTGAAATCGAACCTGCTGATGAGCGGCCGAATCCCTTTGCAGTTCTTGAAGAGCTTAAACGTAAGTGAATTTAGGAGTTAGCCTACAATGGCCGTACAACAGAACCGTAAAACCCGTGCCAAGCGTGGCATGCGTCGTTCCCACGATGCGCTGACCACCGCTGCCCTGACTGTTGATCAGACCAGTGGCGAAATTCATCGTCGTCACCACGTGACTGCCGATGGTTTCTACCGCGGTAAAAAGGTAATCGCTTAAGGATTGCCTTTGTCTACGCAAACTGTCGCGCTAGACATCATGGGGGGAGATATTGGCCCCTCGGAAACAGTGCCTGCCGCCGTGCAGGCACTGTCTCTTTTACCCCAGCTAAAACTGATCCTGGTCGGCGACCAGCACCAGACCTTCTCTCTGCTGCAGCAACATGGCTTGCTGAATCATCCCCGCGTTCGTTTCGTACATGCATCCCAAGTGGTTGGCATGGGCGATAAACCGATCGTGGCGCTGCGTACTCTGAAAGACTCCTCCATGCGGGTGGTACTCAATCTGGTGAAAGCCGGTGAGGCCGATGCCTGCGTCAGTGCCGGCAATACCGGTGCGTTGATGGCGATGGCCAAGTGCGTGCTCAAATCCCTACCCGGGGTAGACAGACCCGCCCTTATCAAGGCGTTGCCGACATTGAGCGGGAAACGCACCGTGATGCTGGATCTTGGCGCCAACGTCAGTTGCGATGCGGATACCTTGCTGCAGTTTGCGGTGATGGGCTCCGTCGTGGCTGAAAAGGTAGAAGGCATAGCATTACCTCGTGTTGCCTTGCTCAACATCGGCGAGGAGGAGATCAAGGGCAACGATCTGGTGCGCCACAGCGCCGAATTGTTGCGTCAGTGCCACGCGCTCAATTATGTCGGGTTCGTCGAAGGGGATCGCATCTTCAGCGGCGACAGCGACGTGATCGTCTGCGACGGTTTTGTCGGTAATGTCGCCCTCAAGACGGCAGAAGGGGTGGTGCGGATGATGGCCCACTTGGCCGGATATCCCCGCAAGAAACGCACTTTTCTTGGTCGGATCGCCGGATTTATGTTCAAACGGCGTTTTTCTTACCTGAACCCCGACCAGTATAACGGGGCAAGTCTGTTAGGATTGCGCGGCATTGTGGTAAAAAGTCATGGGCGGGCCGAACGGCGCGCCCTGTGTAATGCGATCCTGCTGGCCGCACAAGAGGCCAAACATCAACTTCCACTGCAAATAGCAGATCGCCTTGAAGCTGTCTTCTCTGACAGGGATCTATAAGAACTCTATGCATAGCAAAATTCTGGGTACTGGCAGCTACCTGCCGAGTTCAGTGCGTACCAACGCCGATCTCGAGCAGATGGTTGAGACCAGTGATGAGTGGATCGTAGAACGCACCGGTATCCGTGAGCGCCGTATTGCCGGGGCTGACGAAACCGTTGCCACCCTCTCTTGCCAGGCCGCCCTGCGGGCCCTGGAAGCAGCCGGTCTGACCGCTGCCGATCTCGATATGATAGTGCTGGCCACCACCAGTGCTGAAAATGCCTTCCCGGCTGCTGCCTGCGAGCTGCAGGGGCTGCTCGGCGTACCGGGCATTCCTGCCTTTGACGTGGCTGCTGCCTGTGCCGGTTTCACCTACGCACTCTCTATTGCCGATCAGTTCGTCAAATCCGGTGCCGCCCGCCATGTGCTGGTCGTCGGGGCCGATGTACTCTCCCGCATGTGCGATCCGCAAGATCGCGGTACCATCATCCTGTTTGGTGACGGGGCTGGGGCTGTGATTGTCGGTGCCAGCGAGACGCCGGGCATCCTCTCTACCCATCTCCATGCCGATGGCCGTTATGGCGAGCTGCTCAAGCTGCCGCACCCTCGCCGCGGCATGCCGGGTGCCGAGCTCGAAGCCTACATGTATATGAAGGGCAACGATGTCTTCAAGGTCGCGGTCACCCGTTTGAGCGAGATCGTAACCGAAACCTTGGCCGCTGCTGGCATCGAGCCGAGCGAGCTGGACTGGCTGGTGCCGCATCAAGCCAACTTCCGCATCATCAGTGCCACCGCCAAGAAGCTGGGTATGAGCCTCGATAAAGTGGTGCTGACCCTCGACAAGCACGGCAATACCTCTGCCGCTTCCGTTCCGGTCGCTTTCGATGAAGGGGTGCGGGATGGCCGGATCAAACCGGGTCAGCTGGTACTGCTGGAAGCCTTTGGCGGCGGTTTTGCCTGGGGCTCGGCGCTGGTTCGCCTCTGATCTTCGGCGGGATGGTGCGCCCATCATCCCGTCATCGATTTCATTTTTGTCTTATCTAAAAGGAATCAATGATGACCCAATTTGCCATTGCCTTCCCGGGACAAGGTTCCCAGTCCGTAGGCATGCTGGCCGAGCTGGCCGAACAACATGCCGTGATCAAGGAGACCTTCGCCGAGGCGAGCCAGGTGCTGGGTTATGACCTGTTTGCCCTGGTGATGGATGGTCCGGTTGAAGATCTGAACAAAACCTGGCGCACCCAGCCTGCGCTGCTGACAGCCTCTGTCGCTCTGTGGCGCCTATGGCAACAGCAGGGTGGGGCAACTCCTGCCATGATGGCGGGTCACAGCCTGGGTGAGTACTCCGCGCTGGTTTGCAGCGGCGCACTCGATTTTGCCGATGCGGTCAAACTGGTCGAGTTGCGTGGTCTGGCCATGCAGGAAGCGGTACCGGAAGGCACCGGCGCCATGGCGGCCATCATCGGCCTTGATAACGAATCCATCGCCGCCAACTGCGAAAAAGCGGCACAAGGGCAGGTGGTCTCTCCGGTCAACTTCAACTCCCCGGGCCAGGTGGTTATCGCCGGTCACAAAGAGGCCGTTGAGCGCGCCAACGTGCTGATGAAAGAGTCGGGCGCCAAGCGTGCGCTGCCGCTGCCGGTCTCCGTGCCGTCTCACTGCGCGCTGATGAAACCTGCCGCAGAAAAACTGGCAGCTGCGCTGGACGGGATCGAGATCAAGGTTCCAACCATCGCGGTCATCAATAATGTCGACGTATCCTGTGAGCAGGATCCGGCCGCCATCAAGCAAGCGCTGGTACGTCAGCTGTTCAGCCCGGTTCGTTGGACCGAGACTGTCGAGCGGATGGCCAATGAGGGCGTTACCCTCGAGATCGAGATGGGACCGGGCAAAGTGTTGACCGGGCTCGCCAAGCGCATCGACAAGCGGGTGGAAGGTGTTCACGCCAACGATGCCGCCTCTTTCGAGCAGGCGCTGGCCCAGATCAAGTAAACAGGAGCAAGTGATGAGCTTTACCGATAAGGTTGTGTTGGTGACCGGTGCCAGTCGTGGTATCGGCCGTGCGATTGCCGAAACATTCGTGGCCCGTGGTGCGAAAGTGGTCGGTACGGCGACCAGCGAGAGCGGTGCCGAGGCGATCAGCGCCTATCTGGGCGACAATGGTTGTGGCATGGCACTCAACGTGACCAGCCAAGAATCCATCGAAGCCGTCTTCGCCGCCATCAAGGCGCGCTTTGGCGACATCGACATCCTGATCAACAACGCAGGGATCACCCGTGACAACCTGTTGATGCGGATGAAAGATGACGAGTGGAACGAGATCATCGATACCAATCTGACCTCGCTTTACCGTCTGAGCAAACCGGTGTTGCGTGCCATGATGAAGAAACGTCACGGTCGCATCATCAGCATTGGCTCCGTGGTGGGAACCATGGGCAATGCCGGTCAGGTCAACTATGCTGCCGCCAAGGCCGGTCTGGTTGGTTTTACCAAATCGTTGGCGCGGGAAGTGGCATCCCGTGGTATCACAGTGAACGCGGTTGCTCCCGGTTTCATCGAAACCGACATGACCCGTGCCCTGAATGACGATCAACGTGCCGGCATCATGAGTCAGGTGCCTGCCGCCCGTTTGGGTGATCCAAAAGAAATTGCCGCAGCTGTGGTATTCTTGGCTTCTGATGAAGCAGCCTATATCACTGGCGAAACCCTGCATGTTAATGGCGGGATGTACATGGTGTAATCAATTTGTCGTGAGATCTGTTCAAATTTGCGATAGTACGCCGAGGTTTGGCACATTTCGTGGTTTGACCAGCGGCAAGCTACTTGCAAACTCACGTCAATTGAATAAACTACCCCAACCAGACGCAAATAGCGTATTTTTAAAGGAAAATTCAGGTCATGAGCAACATCGAAGAACGCGTAAAGAAAATCATCATCGAACAACTGGGTGTTAAAGAGGAAGACGTTAAGAACGCTGCCTCCTTCGTCGACGACCTGGGCGCTGACTCTTTGGATACCGTTGAACTGGTAATGGCGCTGGAAGAAGAATTCGATACCGAAATTCCTGATGAAGAAGCCGAGAAGATTACCACTGTTCAAGCGGCTATCGACTACATCACCGCTAATCAGGAATAAGTTCCTGTTCTAAGAGAAGCGGCCCAAGGGCCGCTTCTTTTGTATTTGTTCCCTTTCAAAACACCTCTCGGAGACTACCTCAGTGTCAAAACGCAGAGTCGTGGTGACCGGCTTGGGGATGCTTTCCCCGGTGGGTAACACTGCCGAATCCAGCTGGCAAGCACTGCTCAACGGGCAGAGCGGCATTTCCCTTATCGAACATTTTGATGCCAGCGAGTTTGCAACCCGCTTCGCAGGTCTGGTCAAGGATTTCGATCCCGAGCAGTACGGTATCAACCGTAAAGACGCTCGCAAGATGGATCTCTTCATTCAATACGGCATCGCGGCCGGTATGCAGGCGCTGGATGATTCCGACCTGACCATCAATGAAGAGAATGCCGAACGTGTCGGCGTGGCGATTGGCTCCGGTATCGGCGGTCTGGGTCTGATTGAACAGAACCACGAAAGCTTGGTCAACGGCGGCCCGCGCAAGATCAGTCCCTTCTTCGTTCCGTCCACCATCATCAATATGGTGTCCGGTCATCTTTCCATCATGAAAGGTCTGCAAGGGCCGAACATCGCCGTGACTACCGCCTGTACCACTGGTACCCATGCCATCGGTATGGCTGGCCGGATGATCGCTTACGGTGATGCAGACGTGATGGTCGCTGGCGGTGCCGAGAAAGCCTCCACCGCGATGGGGATGGGTGGTTTTGCTGCCGCCAAGGCACTCTCCAACCGCAACGATGAGCCGCAAAAAGCGAGCCGTCCGTGGGATAAAGATCGCGATGGTTTCGTGCTGGGTGACGGTGCCGGTGTGCTGGTACTGGAAGAGTACGAACACGCCAAGGCCCGTGGCGCCAAGATATACGCCGAGCTGGTCGGTTTTGGCATGAGCGGTGACGCGTACCACATGACTGCGCCTCCTGCAGATGGCAACGGTGGTGCTCGCGCCATGAAAAATGCTATCAAGGATGCCGGCATTGCTCCCGAGCAGATTGGTTACATCAACGCGCACGGTACCTCCACCCCGCTGGGTGATGTGGCCGAGCTGCGTGGCATGAAGTCGGTGTTTGGTGAGCACGCCAAATCCCTGATGGTGAGCTCTACCAAGTCCATGACCGGTCACCTGTTGGGCGCCGCCGGTGCCATCGAGGCGATCATCACAGTGTTGGCCCTGCGTGATCAGGTGGCTCCGCCCACCATCAACCTGGACAACCCGGATGAAGAGTGCGACTTGGATCTGGTGCCCCATGTGGCCAAGCCAGGTAGCTTCGAGTACGCCCTTTCCAACTCGTTTGGTTTTGGCGGCACCAATGGCTCACTGATCTTCAAACGCGTATAATTTGCCGCAGGGCAAAGACACAGGCCCGATACTGCCGGTATCGGGCCTTTTTTATCGGAGGGATCCCTTTGCTTATCAATGGCATGAAGCTTGATACCATCTCGGCCCATGATCGGGGGCTGGCTTATGGTGACGGTCATTTCACCACCATGGCGGTCAGGGAGGGTCGCGTGTTGCAGTGGCCTGCCCATCTGGCACGGTTGCAGCAGGCGAACAACCGGTTGGGCTTGGTTGAACCGGACTGGGATCTCTTGACCCGGGAGGTTGAAGAGATGGTGGCCGACCAGCCACAATGCGTGGCCAAGGTGATCCTGACCCGCGGCGAAGGGGGACGGGGCTATGATGGCAGCGGATGTCAGCACACAACCCGGATGGTCACTCTGGCGCCATTTCCCACTCACTATGGCCAGTGGCAACAGGAGGGGATCGAGATGGTGGTGTGCCGCCAGCGGATCGGCGATGCCCCCATGCTGGCCGGGCTTAAAACCTTGAATCGTCTGGAGCAGGTATTGCTGAAAAGCGAACTTGTCAGCCGAAATGCAGTCGAAGGGATAGTGCTTAACAGTCGCGGTTTTCTCATTGAAGGGGTCAGTGCCAATCTGTTTTGGCGTCGGGGCAAGACGGTGTTTACGCCCGATCTCGCCCGCGGTGGTGTCGATGGCATCATGCGCCGCCAGGTGATGGCGATGTTGAAACAGATGAGTATTGAGTTGCGTGTGGTAGAGGCTCCGCTGGAGTCACTATGGCAGGCGGAAGAGGTGTGGCTCACCAATACCCTGATGGGGATCGTGCCGGTCAATGGCATCGAGGATATTCACTATCCCCCAGCGGTATTGAGTCGCCGTTTACAGGAGCGTTTGGTCATTGAAGTTTAATCGGCTTTACACCCTGCTCGCGGGGGCGGCACTGACGGTAGCCGCTGCCGGGGGCTATGTACATTACAAATGGCAACAGGTAGAAACGCTCACCAACAAGGGGCCGACCCGGCTCTTTACGGTGGAGAAGGGCGCCCATGCGGCGCGCCTCATCGCCGAACTGGGGGAGGGGGAAACCAGCCCCTGGGCGGTACGGCTCTGGCTGCGTAGCCACCCCGAACTGGTGGCCATCAAATCGGGCACCTACGAAATCAAGGAAGGGGCCCCTCTCAAGGAGACCCTTTCTCTGTTCGCATCGGGCAAGGAGTTTCACTTCAGCCTCACCTTCGTCGAAGGTTCCCGTTTCGAGGATTGGCAGAAGCAGCTCTCCAGCGCGCCATACCTTGAGCGATTGACCGTCGAGCAATCAGAAGCCGACCTGGCGCAGGAGCTCGGCATCGAGAATGGCAAGCTGGAGGGGTGGTTCCTGCCAGAAACCTACGCCTATACCACCCATGCCAGCGATCTCTCGATCTTGCGTCGTGCCCATCAGGATATGGAGACTTTCCTGCAGCAGAGCTGGGAGAAACGTCAGGCCAACCTGCCTTACAAGACCCCCTACGAGGCGTTGATCATGGCCTCCATCATCGAGAAGGAGACCGGTCAGCCGGACGAGCGGGCACAGATCGCCTCGGTGTTTGTCAATCGTCTGCGTCTGGGCATGAAGTTGCAAACCGATCCCACTGTCATTTACGGGGTGAAGGATCGCTACGATGGCAATATTCGCCGTAGCGATCTGACCGACAAGAACCCCTACAACACCTATGTGATTGACGGTTTGCCGCCCACGCCTATCGCTATGCCGGGCAAGGCCTCCATCGAAGCTGCGCTTAACCCCAAGTCGACCGATTATCTCTACTTTGTCGCCAAGGGGGGCGGTGCCCACTATTTCTCCAAGACCCTCGATGAACACAATCGGGCGGTTCGCGAATACATATTGAAGAAACCTTAATGTCTAAATTTATTGTGATCGAAGGATTGGAAGGGGCAGGGAAGAGCTCGGCCGTGCGTTATGTGACCGACTATCTGCAGCGCCACGGCATCAACCGGATCGAGTGCACCCGCGAGCCGGGTGGTACGCCGCTGGCCGAGCGGATGCGGGCCATCGTCAAAGAGGTGCACGACGAACGCCTCACCATCGAGGCGGAACTGCTGCTAATGTATGCCTCCCGGGTACAACTGGTGGAGACCCGCATCAAACCCGCACTGGCCGACGGTGTCTGGGTGGTGGGGGATCGCCACGATCTCTCCTCCCAGGCCTATCAGGGTGGTGGCCGTGGTATCGATGCCCAGCTTATCGGAGCCATCAAACAGGCGGTGCTCGGCAACTTCAAGCCGGATCTCACCCTCTATCTCGATATCGATCCTGCCCTTGGCTTGCAGCGCGCGCGCCATCGTGGCGAGCTGGATCGCATCGAACTGGAGCAACTGAGCTTCTTCGAGCGTACCCGAACTCGTTATCTCGAACTGGCCGCCAAGGATGATTCCATTGTGGTGATCGATGCGGCGCAAACGCCGGAACAGGTCAAAGCTGCCATCGAGCGTGCATTGGATCACTATCTGTCGAACGAGCCGCTATGTATCCCTGGCTGATCCCCGACTGGCATGCCCTGAGCCAGACGGCTCAGTCCGGACGTCTCGGTCACGCCTGGTTGTTGCTGGGCGATCCCGGTCTTGGCAAGGAGCAACTGGCCGAGCGGCTGGCACGTTTGCACCTTTGCCAGCAACCGGATCGCGGAGAGCCGTGCGGCCACTGCCACTCTTGCCAGCTGTTTGACAAGGGCAACCACCCGGATCTCGGCACCATAACTCGCGACAGCAAGACCATCGGGGTAGAGGCCATTCGCGAGATCTGCACCCGGCTGCAGGGCTCTGCCCAGCTCGGCCGTGGCAAGGTGGTGATCATTCCAGATGCGGAGCGGATGACCGAATCGGCGGCAAATGCCCTGCTGAAAACCCTGGAAGAGCCGGCCGGCGACAGCTTGCTGTTGCTGATTGCCTCCCAGGTTTCCCGGTTGCTTCCCACCATTCTCAGTCGCTGTCACAAACATGTCTGCCAGTTGCCAGCGGAAGGGGAAACAGTACGCTGGTTGGCCGAGCAGGGTCATCAGGCTACTCTGGCTCAGGTGCGGATCTGTCAGGGGGCCCCGCTGCGGGTACTCGACTATATCGAGCAGCAACAGGACGGTACTCGCCGCGAATTGCTGGAGCAGTTTGTCGCCCTGAGTCAAAGTCCGGTCAAGGCGACGGCACTGTGCAGCCAGCTTGGTCAGGAGACGCAGGTCAGGTTGCACTGGTTGCAGCTCTTCTTGTGCGATGCCCTGAAAACCCAGGCAGGATGCGGTCACCATCAGCTGGCAATGCCTGATCTGGCCATCTTGAGTCAACGGTTGGCGGAGCAGCACTCCAGCGAAAAACTGCTGGAGGCAGAACAAGATCTGGTTGCCCTGAAAGCGGCATGCCAGCCGGGTCAGCTCTCCAATCCCACCATCCATCTGATGAACTGGCTCAGTCGCTGGTTATAAGTACCGACAAGTAGAAAGGTTTTATATGTTACTCGTTGATTCCCACTGTCATCTCGATCGCCTCAGCTATGGTAGCAAGCAGACCAGCATGGCCGATGTGCTGGCCAAGGCCGCGCAACTGGACGTGGGATATTTTCTCTGTGTCAGTGTGACTCAGGCACAGTTCCCGACCATGCTCGAGGCGATCGCCCCCTATCCCCAGGTGTTTGCCTCTTGCGGGGTACACCCGCTCAATCAGGAACCCGGGGTGGATGCCGAGTTGCTGCTCAAGCAAGCTGCCGATCCACGTGTGGTGGCCATCGGTGAGACCGGTCTCGATTACTTTTACTCGCCCGAGAACAAGGAAGTTCAGCAAGCCTCTTTCCGCGAACATATCCGGGTTGCTCGCGCGCTGAACAAGCCGCTGATCATCCACACTCGCGATGCCCAGCAAGATACCTTGCAGATCATGCGTGAAGAGGGCGCTGATCAGGTTGGCGGTGTGCTGCACTGCTTCACCGAATCCCTCGAAATGGCGCAAGCTGCGATGGCGATGGGGTTCTATATATCCATCTCCGGGATCGCCACCTTCAAAAATGCGTCTGCCCTGCAAGAGGTGGTCAAGGCTCTGCCCCTCGACAGATTGTTGGTCGAGACCGACTCGCCCTATCTTGCACCCGTGCCACATCGGGGGAGGGAGAACGAACCCGCCTTTGTGCGAGACGTTGCCCAGTTTATTGCCGATCTGCGTCATATTCCGCTTGATGAATTGGCAGAAGCCACCAGCCGGAATTTCTTTGAACTATTCAAACTGGCGAAAAAATAACACAGAAGCCCCGTTGCTCGGGGCTTTTTATATTTCAAATGCCAAGCTGATAACCCGCCTAAATATCAACTGCACACAGTGTTATCTCTCACTTTTCCTGCTGATTTTACTCTTTCGTTTTTGCTAAACCGGGTTGAATGATATTCCGATGTTTCTTTTATTCAGCACGGTCAAAGGGTATAAAAACAGGATGTTCTTAGTATCGATAATATTCATTATCGATACTTGATGTGTGGGAAGGATCCTGTAAGATCCTCTCAAACTTCATATGAATCATAGAGTTCCGTGGCATATCCATCCTTGTCCAATCCAGCTCATCAGTCACTACAGACTGTTTTCGATGCACAGCTTAATAGTCGGGCACGCCGCTTTTTGCGCAGTGCAAAAGCGGATTCCACCCTCAATGCCTATCAGGCGGATACCCGTATTTTTGTCTTCTGGTGCCAATTGCACGGGCTTGATCCGCTGCAAACCACCCATCATGACATCATGAACTTTCTCGCTGATCAGGCCGATGGCGTATTGGCCGACTGGGTATGGCTGGATAAAGAGGAGGGAAAAGGGGAGCTGCGTAACGGTGAACCTCGTAAACCGGCAACCCTGGTGAGACGTCTGGCGGGGATCCGCTATGCTTTCAAGCAGAAAGGGATTCACCCCATGCCCACCGAACATCCCGAAATCAAGGAGATGATGCGCGGCATTGTCAGGTTGGGGGATAATCGCAAACGCAAAACCGGCGCCCTGACGTTGCAGCCATTGACCCAGGTGCTGGATGGCATCGACACCCATGATATGGCGGGCTTGCGTGATTACACCCTGCTGCTCTTGATGTTCAGTGGCGCCTTGCGCCGCTCGGAAGCGGCCCGAATTGAGGTGAGCGACCTCGATTTTGTGGGGCAGGGGATCCGCCTTCGCCTCAAACCGAGCAAACATCAGCTGCATGAAACCGAGATCGCCCTGATCCCGGGCAAGCATTACTGTCCCGTCTCGGCACTACAAAAGTGGCTACACAAAAGCGGGATCAGCGAGGGGCCACTATTTCGGCGCATGAATCGTTGGGGTCAACTGATGGCCGAACCGCTCGGCCCTCAGGGCATCAATCTGATGATCAAGCGCCGAACCGGCCAAACCATTGACGATCTCTACGTCAGTGGCCACAGCCTGCGTCGCGGGTTCATCACCTCGGCGGTGACTGCCGGAAAGCCGATGAACAAGATCATTGAAGTCACTCGCCACAAGGATATGCGAACCCTGCAGGAGTACTTCGATGACGCCCACAAATTCTCCGATCATGCCCTTGATGGCTTGCTTTGACACAACTGCGTCACTTCATTTTTTATGTTAAATGATATCTTGTTGATCTGATGATATATTTGCCGTGCAGCCCAAAGGGGAAGGGCCATCTTCCTATGGATAATGGCATGTGATGAGAGATAACAAATCCGGAAATGGAACATCGCAAGGACATATGAGCCAAGAAATGACAGTGCGTGAAGAGCAAGAGGCGGTGCCCCAAAACAATGCCGAGCGGCAGCGCCAACATGTAAAACGCAAGCAGGAGACCCATACCCGGCTGCAATGCTGGATCAGCAATCGCCACGCCGAACGATTGGCCGCACTGGGTCTTCATCTCGAAGACAGTCAGGCATCACTCATCGAGCAGGCGATCGATCTGCTCTACCAACATGAGCTGGGTAGAGAACCTCCGTTTGAAAACAGAGTCACCACACAGGTCGAAGAGACCGTTGAATAGACACAAGAGTGAAGTAACAGCGATACGTGAAGAGAAAAAAAAAGCCAGGTACGAATTCCTTGTACCTGGCATAGGGGAATTGGCTCCTTGCAGAGCCGTGCGCTAACTGGTGTTCGGATTGCCTTAAGCTTAGACAAGGCTCAAGGCTTTTCAAGATCCGAAGAAAAGTTCAACCAGAGTGTGGGTATTTCAGACTCGTTCAAGTGCTGATGCACCGAAAGGCCCACTACGCATTGAACAGATTGTTGTCACGTACCAGCTCGCGGGGGAGGGCATTCTTGACCCGACTACCCACCCATTTCCCCATGCCCAGGGTATGCCCCTGATAGCGGACGATAACCTCGCCAGTGCCAGCATCCTGTTCTGGCCAGACATCCCGCCCCATCATGAATTCCCGCGCATTGGCGCTATCAAGCTCGACCACGCCCTTGCTCGCTTTATCGCCATAGGCCAGTGCCCACTCATGAGTGAGGCGATAACCTTTCTTGAAGGTTTCGGCCAACTTGATGCCGATGCGATCGAAACGCAACTTGCCCTGCACCTGATCAAACCGCTGGGGGAAGAGCCAGATCTCGTCATTGCGGCCAAACAGCTGACCCTGCGGTGCCACCCCAAAGTTGGCTTCAATCTCGCACAACATGGGTTCCGCCTCTTTGGCAGGAAGCGGCGCAAAAGGGAATTTACCCAGCTTGCCCGGCTTGAACATGGTGTTGGGCACCGAGTGATGCTTGCGCAATCTGGCGACGAAAAAGCCTTCACTGTCGAAGATCTGGGGCCAAACGTGCAGGTATCCCTCGGATGTGCAGGCCTGCTCTGCATGAGGGAACAGGTCTGCCAACGAATCAAAACTCAAGGCATCGCCAAACTTGTCCAGCAAGGATTGGCAAACCGCCTGGTTCTCCTGCTCACTCAAGGTGCAGGTGGAGTAGACCAGTACGCCACCCGGTTTCAAGGCATGGAAGGCGCTCTCAAGCAACCCTTGTTGCACCGCCGCAATCTCGTCGATGCTCTCGATACTCCAGTTGCGCAGCGCATCTTCATCCTTGCGCACCGTCCCTTCACCGGAGCAGGGGGCGTCGAGCAGGATGGCATCGAAGGTCTCAGGCAACCACTGGCCAAATACCTTGGCATCAAAATGGGTCATGCCCACATTGGTCACGCCGCAGCGCTGGATATTGGCGCTAAGCACTTTCAACCGGCTGCTGGAAAACTCGTTGGCAACCAGCATCCCCTGATTGTTCATCAGGGCCGCGATCTGGGTGGTCTTGGAGCCGGGGGCCGCCGCCGCATCCAGCAACATGCCATCCGCTTTGATCTTGTCGCTGGCAAAGAGTGCCGTCACCGGCAGCATGGAGCTCGCTTCCTGAATGTAGAAGAGCCCGCTCAAGTGCTCGGCGGTGTTGCCAAGTGGGACAGTTTCATCGCTGCGGGTCAGCCAGAAGCCGGTATCACACCAGGGCACAGGGTCGAGCTGCCAACCCAGTGGCTCCATCAGGGCGACGAAATCCGAGACGGCGATCTTCAAGGTGTTGACCCGAATGCTGCGGCGCAGCGGACGTCGACAACTGGCCACAAACTCATCCATCGAGAGATGGGCCGGCATGATGGCCGCAATGTGGCGTAAAAAGTAATCGGGAAGGAAGGTGTTGTCGTGCACTGTGCCGTCTCGTTGACCGAAAAAGAGGGGCGATATCCTACCACAAGGCTAAGAATATTCTGAATCTGAACCCTATCAACAGGCACCGGAATATAAAAAAGCCCGGCACTGTGTCGGGCTTGGATGAGATACGAAAAGGGTTGGGATCAGGGCTGGATACGAGGGCTCCACTCCAGCCACTCTTTCTCGGCCTTGCCGTAGAGCGCATAGCTATGGCCCGCTTTGACGGTTGGACCCATCTCTTTCTCCGGCGTATTGAAGGTGATGCCGCCGGCCAGCAGGCTCTGCACCGTCTCCACTTCGATAGTGCCGCCGGTCAGCCCGATATCCGCCTTGACCCCGGAGACATTCCAGAAACGGGAGTTGGCCCGCACCAGATGGGCATACTCCTGATCCACGTTAACGTCGATCACCACCTCGCTGCCATCCCGAGCCAGCGCCACCTTGGTGACACTGCCCACCACCATCTTGCGAAACAGTAGCGGGCTGCCGACGCTCAGGCCATTGACGGAGGGGCTCTTGAGGGTCAGGGCCAGACCCACCGGGCCGACTTGACTCAAGGGGAAGCGATCTTTGCCAGCGCCTTTGCCAGGGAGCGCCTCTACAAACGCCCCCTTGATCAGGGTATCGAGGTGCGCAACCCCGCTTAATCCCAGCTTGGCCTGCACCAGAGTAAAGCGGGCACCGGACTGCAGGAAACGCTCGGCGTAGTGGCCATCGAGTTCGGCCTTGAAGATCACCTGACCCAGAGACGGCTCCAGCTCGATCTCTTCAATTTTGCCGATATCGACCCCGCGATAGCGGATCGGGCTGCCAATCCCGAGCCCCGGATTGCTCTCTGCCACCAGTGACAGCTGGCGCACCTTGGCCTTGGCTTGCTCCCTGGAATCGAACAGTTGATGGCTACTGCGGCCATTGGCCAACCGATCGAACTCGATGGCACCGCGCAGCAGGGTACCGAGGTTACCCACCTTGACTTGCACCCCATCGACCCGCACCTTGGTGTCGATGGCCGGTTTTTTCCAGAATTGGGGTTGTTGGGCGAGGAGGGGAGCATAGACTCCATCAATCTCGAGTTCGATCTCGACCCCCTCTTTGGCGGCGCGCAGCTGTTTGACCATGCCCGCTTCCAGCCCCAGATAAAGCACAGGCGAGCCAATGCCAATGCCATCGGCCTGATCTGCCTTGAGCAACCAGCGCTGGGGCTTGGCATCACGGGTACCGAGCAGTGCCAGCTCCTGACTGGGGTAGAGACGGTTAATCCGCTCGCCACTGCTGGCTTGTACCAGCTTGATCCCGCCTCCCAACCAGGCACTGGCCGGACTGGTTTCTACCTTGATACCGCTCAGATCGGCATCGATCTGCAGCGGGGCGGCGCGATAGAAGCGGGCACGGTTGAGCAGGTGACCATAGTTCGGCGCCATCACCAGCTCGACGCTGGCATTGCCGCGCGCATCCAGGGTGAGCTGGCTGATACGGCCCACCTGCAATCCCTTGTACCAGACAGGTGCATCCTGATTGAGCCCCGCCAGATCGTCAGCCTGCAGCGTCACCTTGGTGCCGCTCTGGGGCGCGCGATCGGTCAGGGTCATCTTCTGTACCGGTTTGCCAGCTACATAGTCGAGGCGAATGGCCGGGCCGGAGAGCAGGCGATCTGCATGCTGCACGCCGGTCGCGGAGAGGGAGACGCTCTCCCACACCAGTTGGCTCTTGTCGGTAATGCGATAGGCCTGCTCCGGGTTGATCAGCGCCGTTACCACCCGGCCTTTGTCGGTGAGGCGAATGGGGTCGACACGACCAATCTCGATCCCCTCATAGAGGATGGGCATCCCCTCCTTGACCGGAAGATCGCCAGCCGCAATGTCGATACGCGCACCGCGCGCCGCTTCCGCCAGCCCTTTATAGAGGACGAAGGTCTGTCCCTTCTCAGGCTCCGGTGAATCTTTGGGCGAGTCAAAGGCAATGCCGCCGCTCAGAATGGAGGTGAGGCTGCCGGCCTCCACGTTGACGCCAGCCAGACTGAAGGAGCCCTTGATACCGCTGATATTCCAGAAGCGGGTATCGGCTTTGACCAGATGTTCGAAACGCGGCTCGATCACCAGATCCAGAATGACGTTCTGGTTGTCCTGACCCAGGCGGGTATTGATGACGCTGCCCACCTCGATACCGCGGAAATAGAGCTTGGCGCCAATCCCAACCGAACCCAGCGAATCGGCGGTCAGGTGCAGCATGCGACCCTGAGCCTGATAGCCGGGAGGAGGGCCCTCCAGTGCATCGAAGGTCTCCTCCAGCGGATTGCTTTCACGCCCCGGTTGCAGGTTGATGTAGTTACCGGAGACCAGGGTATCGAGACCGGAGATCTCGGTCAGCGACGCCTTGGGGCTCACCAGCCAGAAGTCGGATCCCTTGCGGATCAGCGGTCTGGCACGGCTGTCAATCTTGGCCATCACCGCAATCTTGCGGCCATCTTCAGCCAGCTCCAGCTCTTGCACCACGCCGATAGCCACCCCCTGATAACGCACCTGGGTTTTACCCGGCAAGATGCCGTTGCCCTGGGCGAAGTTGATCTGGATAAGCTGGCCACGGCTCAATACCTGCTGATAGAGAAAGCCACCCGCCAGCAGCAGGGCTATCAGGGGTAACAGCCAGACCGGTGATAACCAGCGACGCTTTTCGATGACGGGTTCAGCCCCGATCATAGTGACTCCTTATTGGCTGGATTAAACAGCACATCAGACAAAAACAGAGAAATCATCAACGGGCCGCCTTGTCCCACAGTAAACGGGTATCGAGCATGCGGGCCGACATCATGGTCAGCACCACCACACCGGCAAAGGCGGTGGCCCCCGGGCCTGCGCGGACACTCAGCAGCACACCCCGATCGACCAGTGCCACCATCAGCGAAATCACGAACAAGTCCAGCATTGACCAGCGACCGATAAAATCGATCACCCGGTACATCACCAGCTGGCGCTTGCGCCGCACCGGCTTGGCCCGCTGCAACTGCCAGCAGATCCAGCCCAGCCCCAATATTTTGCCCACTGGCACCAGTATGCTGGCGGTGAGGACTATGGTGGCAATCCCGCTCATTTTGCTGCGATAGAGCATCATGATACCGCTGAAGATGGTATCTGACTGCAGTAACCCCTTGTTGTAGAAATGGGTTATGGGCAACAGATTGGCAGGCAACAACATGAAGGTGGCGAGCGCCAGCAAGCCCCACGACCAGGCGAGAGAGCGGGGAATGCGCACCTGTAATTTGCTGCTGCAACGGGGGCAGACTGCCCCGGCTTGATAACGCACCAGCAGACCGCAGGTATGGCAGCGGCAGAGCCCCATCTCACGGGCGCTGGTCATGTTCCGGCTCCTTTAACGGGATCCGCGCCCAGTAGGGGGCGGGGTCAAACAGGATCAGCAGGGTCATGTTGAGCAGCATCAAAATACCGAGGCTGAGCAAGCCGCCACCGAGGCGCACATCGGCGATGTCGATCAGTTTGAACAGGGCAACCAGCAGGCTGACGATATAGACCTCCAGCATGGCCCAGTGGCGAAACACCTCGACCAGCTTCAAAGTGACGGGAAGAATGTGCCAACGTTTGGCCAGACCCGAAGCCAGCACAAAGATCCCCGCCAATAATCCCACCGGCGCCAACACAGCGCACCAGAGCACCAGGCTGGCTACCCACCATTCACCTTCGCCAAACAGCACCAGGATCCCGCGCAGGAGGTCGGCATCAGTGTTGACCCCCGCCAGCCGCAGATAAATCAGCGGCTCAAAAAATGCGGAGGGCAGCAACAAAAAACCGGTGATGGTCAGGGCCATCAACTGGGAGGGACGAAAGGCATAACGGCCATAGAGATGCTGATGACAACGCGGGCAGTGGGCATGACGACGCAGCGGCAGTGCTTTGCGCTGGATCAGCAAGTCGCACGCCGGACAGACAATTACGGAACCGGGCTCCATCATACAATTCAACCTGTTGAAGGAATTGGTGAAATTTACCCTAAAACCGGTTTCCTGTCTTGCCTGCAGCCAGAATGTTACGAAAGTATAATTGACGTTAACGTAAACGTGATATTAGATGGTCAAACCAGACAGATGAAAGGAGTCATGATGTCCAGTTTGCCCCCCTCGGCAGGGCTGCGTTTTCGCACCGCTCTTGCCAACGAAAAGCCACTACAGATCGTCGGCACCATCAACGCCTATATGGCGCTGATGGCCGAGCGCAGCGGCTTTCAGGCGATCTACCTCTCGGGGGCCGGTGTCGCCAACGCCTCCTACGGCCTGCCGGATCTCGGTATGACCTCCCTCAACGATGTGCTGATCGATGCCGAGCGGATCACAGCGGCGACCCGTGTGCCGCTTCTGGTTGATATCGACACCGGCTGGGGCGGGGCATTCAATATCGCCCGCACCATTCGCGCGTTCGAGTGGGCCGGGGTTGCCGCCGTCCATATGGAAGATCAGGTGGCTCAGAAGCGTTGTGGTCATCGCCCAAACAAGGCGGTGGTGTCGCTGGAGGAGATGTGCGATCGCATCAAGGCGGCAGTAGATGCTCGCGAGAATAGCGAGTTCGTCATCATGGCCCGCACCGATGCGTTGGCGGTGGAGGGGATGGAGTCGGCTCTTGAACGCACTGCCGCCTATGTGGCCGCTGGGGCCGACATGATCTTCGCCGAGGCGGTGACCGAGCTGGCCCAGTACGACCAGTTCAAGCAGGTGGCCAACGTGCCGATCCTTGCCAACATGACCGAGTTCGGCAAAACCGAATTGTTTGACAAGGAGCAGCTCGCCGCCCACGGGGTCGACATGGTGCTCTACCCCTTGAGTGCCAACCGGGCCGCCAATCAGGCCGCCCTCAACGTCTATCACCATATTCGCCAGGATGGCCATCAACGAGCTGTCGTGGAGACCATGCAGACCCGGGAGTCGCTCTACGACTTCCTCGGATATCACCACTACGAGCAGACACTGGATCGTCTGTTTTCAGCCAAGGAATAGGAGGCAGCTTATGGGACAGCAAAAACCGTTGGGCGGGGCCGGTCTGCGCGGCCAAAGCGCAGGGGAGACCAGCATCTGCACCGTGGGCAAGAGCGGCACCGGTCTTACCTATCGCGGTTACGACATCAAGGAGCTGGCCGACAGCGCCCAGTTCGAGGAGGTCGCCTATCTGCTGCTCAAGGGGGAGTTGCCCGGTGAGCAGCAGCTTGACGCCTACAAGCGCGAGCTGCGTCGCCTGCGCACCTTGCCCCAGCCGCTGTTGGAGGTACTGGAGCGCATTCCCGCCGATGCCCATCCCATGGATGTGCTGCGCACTGGCTGCTCCATGCTCGGCGATCTGGAGCCGGAAGATGGTTTCGAGCATGAGCATGAAGTGGCGGATCGGCTGCTGGCCGCCTTTCCGGGCATTCTGATCTACTGGTATAAGTTCAGCCATGAAGGTATTCGCATCGCCCTCGATACCGACGAGGAGTGTATCGGTGGCCATTTCCTCGCGCTGCTGCACCAGAAGGCGCCGAGCGAGCTGGAGCGGCGGGTGATGCATGTCTCCCTTATCCTCTACGCCGAGCATGAGTTCAACGCATCCACCTTTGCGGCGCGGGTTTGCGCCTCTACGCTCTCTGACATGTTCTCCTGCATCACCGCCGCCATCGGCACCTTGCGCGGCCCGCTCCACGGCGGTGCCAACGAGGCGGCCATGGCGATGATCGAACATTGGCAAGACGAGACGCAGGCAAGGCGCGAACTGCTGGCCAAGCTGGCGGCCAAGGAGAAGATCATGGGCTTTGGCCACGCCATCTACCGCACCTCGGATCCGCGCAACGTCATCATCAAGGAGTGGTCGGCCAAGCTGGCCGAAGCAGTGGGGGATGATCGCCTCTATCGCGTTTCCTGCGAGGCGGAGAAGGTAATGTGGGAGGAGAAAGAGCTCTTTCCCAACGCCGACTTCTTCCATGCCAGCGCCTATCACTACATGGGGATCCCGACCAAGCTGTTCACCCCCATCTTCGTCTGCTCGCGGGTCAGCGGCTGGTGCGCCCACGTGATGGAGCAGCGCGAGCACAACCGGATCATCCGCCCGAGCGCCGATTATGTCGGCCCGGCCCCCCGTCACTTTGTCTCTCTACAACAACGATAAGGAAGTCACGATGTCCGCCAACGTCGACGTCAACCACAGACCAGACCCTGATCAGGTGCTGGTCGATATTGCCGATTATGTCTGCAACCACCCCGTAACCTGCGAGGCGGCTCTCGACACCGCCCGCTACTGCCTGATGGACACCCTTGGCTGTGGCTTGCTGGCCCTGCGCTTCCCCGAGTGCACCAAACACCTTGGCCCCATCGTAGCCGGCACCCTAGTCCCCCATGGTGCCCGGGTGCCCGGTACCCAGCTCTGCCTCGATCCGGTCAAGGCAGCTTGGGACATCGGTGCCATCATCCGCTGGCTCGATTACAACGACACCTGGCTGGCCGCCGAGTGGGGTCACCCCTCCGATAATCTGGGCGGCATTCTCGCCACTGCCGATTGGCTCTCCCGTACTCGCGTGGCAGAGGGCAAGGCACCGCTCACCATGGCTGATGTGCTGGTGGCCATGGTCAAAGCCCACGAAATTCAGGGGGTGCTGGCGCTGGAGAACTCCTTCAATCGGGTCGGTCTCGATCACGTGGTGCTGGTCAAGGTCGCCAGTACCGCCGTGGTGACTCATATGCTGGGGGGCACCCGCGATCAAGTGATCGATGCGGTCTCCCAGGCCTGGGTCGATGGCCAGAGCCTGCGTACCTACCGCCATGCCCCCAATGCGGGGTCGCGCAAGAGCTGGGCAGCGGGGGATGCCACCTCTCGCGCAGTGCGCCTCGCCCTTATCACCATGAGCGGCGAGATGGGCTATCCCGGCGTGCTGAGCGCCCCCAAGTGGGGTTTCTACGACGTGCTGTTCAAGGGCAACCAGTTCGCCCTGCATCAGGGGTACGGCAGCTATGTGATGGAGAACGTGCTGTTCAAGATCTCCTATCCCGCCGAGTTCCATGCCCAGACTGCAGTGGAGTGCGCCATGAAGCTGCATGGGCAGGTGAAGGGACGGCTGGAGGAGATCGACCGTATCGAGCTCACCACCCATGAGTCGGCCATTCGTATCATCAGCAAGGTGGGTGCCCTCAACAACCCGGCCGATCGGGATCACTGCCTGCAGTACATGGTGGCGGTGCCACTCATCTTCGGTCGCCTGATCGCCGAGGATTACGAGGACGATGTTGCCGCCGATCCCCGCATCGACGCGCTGCGTAGCAAGATGGTGGTGCAGGAGGACAAACGCTACAGCCGCGAATATTTGGAGGCGGACAAGCGCTCCATTGCCAACGCCATCCAGATCTTCTTCAAGGACGGCACTCACACCGCCAAGGTGGAGGTGGAGTACCCGGTCGGCCATCGTCGCCGTCGGGAGGAGGGGATCCCGCTGCTGGTGGAGAAATTCCAGCACAATCTGGCCACACGCTTCCCGGCCAAACGGGTCAACGACATTCTGGCCCTCTGTCAGGATGGGCCGCGCCTTGCCGCCACCCCGGTACATGCCTTTATGGATCTGTTGGTGATCTGACCGATATCTACAGGCAAACAGCGATAAACGAAAAGCGGGCCCATCGGCCCGCTTTGTTATTCCGGCGGCTGATCCCTAGATAAGCCTTACCCCAGCGCACTGCTGTCGCCGTTAAAGAGCGCCGTCATGATGGCCGTCTCGCGACTGGCGATGGTCTCGAGAAATTCGTTGGCACGTCCCATCTGATGACACACCTGATAACCACGCTCGACAAAAGAGAAGAGCTCGCCAAGCCCCGCCAGATGGGCGGGCCCTGACACCAGCTTGAGGGTCGCCCCCAGCAGCGGCTTTCTCGCCAGTCTGTCCAGCGTCATGCCAAGCTCGCTCACCAACGCAATCTGATGCTCCCGGCGCGCCTGCTCGCCTACGGCACGATAGGCGATGGTGTAGTGGTCCGGCGTGATGGGAGCTATGCCATCAATGCGCCGCAGCGCCACCACCATCAGGTAATCCAGCTCTTCGGAGAGAGCGTCGAGCTCGATCGCCTGCGCCAGCACCTTGAGGCCGGACTCCGGCAACAGCCGTTCGGCGGTCGGCATCACCCGCATCACGTCCGCATCGCGGCGGGCGCAATCCCCCGGGCCATAGAGGTCGGTCAGGAAAAACTCGGCGGCGGGGCCGTAGCGGTCACTCTCCAGCAGATCACGATGGGTTCGCCCCAACCGGTCGGCCTGCCACTGGCGTAGCCGATCCCGATCCTGCTGATCTTCCGGGTGGGCACGCATCTGCTCGCGCAAGGCTGCAACCCGCTTGAGCTGGCGGTAGAGCCGACCCAGGGTGCTATCGTCGTCGTGGGCATGTTCTTGATGCGTCATCTACAGCTCTCTGGCCTTGGGCCCATTGATGGGGATTCGGTGATACGAAGATACAAATGAATGAAAAATAAGCAGCTTTTGCTGACCGTTCCGTGACAAGTGTAGCGCGCACGGGGGAGGGAATAAATGCCATGCCCCGCTGATGGCCTGCATCCCTCTCGACTCTGTTAAGTGAGTCCCATTTATGTGAACCATCCTTTCATTTGTTGTGAACATGTGTTTAATATCAATAACTAACTTATGACCCAGAGTAACGACCATGTTCTTCAACTCGCTCGCTGGCAGCAGCGCACTCTCTACCATCCAGATCAGCCGTCAGCATCCGCTGGGATTGGCCGCCGCTCGGATCGCGGCCGAAGCCATCGCTGCGGACATGAGCGAGAGCTATCAACTCGATTGCGAATGGGCGGATGAAGAGGAGACCGAGCTTCGTTTTCGCGGCTCAGGGGTACATGGCACTCTCACCCTGGACGAAGATACCTTGGAACTGGAAGTGCATCTTGGTTTGATGCTGTTGCCAGTACGCAGTGTACTGGAGCAAGAGATCCTCGATTATGTCGACAATCGCTTACCTTGCCCCAAACGTGTTTGAAACTCTTCGTTGCACTGGTTTTAAATAAATCAGCTGTAAACGATGGCTGTTTGAAATAAGTTGGTAAGCCATATGGTTTGTCAGATTTATTCTCCAGCGAGGTCTCGATTCTATTTTGCAAGTAATCTTTCATCTTTATTTCATATTTCGAGTCGGCACTCATTAATGTCATTCTGATTGCATCAAGTCTTCATCCGGATATGAAGACAGGAGCAATTTGCCGCCTCGGTAAATTCATTTTGTAGGGAAACAACCATGCCACTGAGTGAATTTATCTCCTGCGTCGATACCGCCTGGTTACGCATGGACAGACCCAACAACCTGATGCAGATCATCGGTGTCCTGATGTTTGAAGGGGAGCTTGATGAAGCGCGTCTGCGGGCCGGATTGCGCCATACCATTTCGGTGCAACCCCGCTTCCACCAGCGGGCCGTGCTGGAGGGGGGCTCCTACTACTGGCGTCATGATCCCGATTTCGATCTCGATCAGCACCTCAAGCGAGTGATCCTGCCGGGTGAAGCGGGCAAGCTGGAGCTGGAGAAGCTGGTGGCCGATCTCGCCTCGACGCCGCTCAACCACCAGCGCCCCCTGTGGGATATGCACCTGACCGACACGTCGCTGGGTGGGCAAGCGCTGGTGGTGCGCATTCACCACGCCATGGGCGATGGTTTCTCGCTGGTGCGGGCCATGCTGACCATGATGGATAACACACCGGAAGGGGCGCCGCGACCACCGTCATCGGAGCCACTGGATGACAGCGATGACGAGGATGATGAGGATTGCCACCAGGGCAGCCGTCTGGTGCGGGCCGGCCTCAAGCTGACCGGTAGCCTCTGGTCCAAATATGTCGAAGTGGTCACCCATCCCACCAAGGCGGTGGATTACCTCAAGACCGGGCGGGATGTGGCGAGCGAGCTGTGCAATATCGCCACCCTCGGTGATGATTCACCCTGCCGCCTGCGTGGCAAGACTACCAGCACCAAGCGGGTGGCCTGGTCGGAGCAAATTGATCTGCCGGATATCAAGGCGGTGGGCAAGGTACTGGGCTGCTCGGTCAACGATCTGCTGATCGCCGCCACCGCAGGGGCGTTTCGCCACTACCTGCAGGAGAAGGGGGATGATGCCAACAAGGTCAAGATCCGCGCCCTGGTGCCAGTCAATATGCGTGCACCGGACGATGAGGGGGCACTTGGCAACCGCTTCGGGCTGGTGGCCCTGGACTTGCCACTGGATGTTGAACACCCGTTGCAGCGGCTCTATACCGTACGTGACCGGATGCAGGCGCTGCGCACATCTCTACAACCCGTGGTGGTGCTCAACCTGTTACATGCCCTTGGCATGGCCCCCAATGCGGTGCAGCAGCAGGCCGTCGAGCTGCTCACGGCCAAGGCCAGCGCGGTGATCACCAACGTGCCCGGCCCGCAGCAGACCCTCTATCTGGCCGGCGCAAGACTGCGTCAGCCGCTGTTCTGGGTGCCGCAATCGGGGGATATCGGCGTCGGCGTCTCCATCCTCTCTTACGATCACAAGGTGCAACTGGGCCTTATCACAGACAAGAAGCTGGTGCCGGACCCTGATCAGGTTGTCGACCGCTTCGCCGTGGAGTTCGAGCAACTGCTGTTGCTGGTGCTGATGGAGCCGGAGCTGTTGTTTGACCCCAACGGACTGGATGCGCTGCTCGGTTGATCGTGCATTTGATAGACCGGTGGCGGCGTAGCCAACCGGTCAGCTCCCATCATAAAAGAGGCCAACCCGTGGGTTGGCCTCTTGTTTTGCTACCTCTTAGTGGCAGGAGTGACGGTTAATCCTCCAGCTCTTCGCGCGCCGCCTCCACATCGAGGCGCTCCATGGCATCCATGGGTTCGCACTCGGCCGCTTCGGCATAGAGGGCTTCGGCGGCTTTCAGGCGGCTCTTGCCGTGCAGCATCACCTGAGCGTTGGCGTACTCCATGCGGGCGATAGCCGAGTCGGGGATCAGCGCCAGCGCCTCCTTGAAGTGACGCTCGGACTCCTCCTTCTTGGCGCCATAGGTGAGGCCGCCGATCATGGCCCCCAACTTGTCGACGATCTCGGCGTGCCATGCGCCAAAGGCGATATGGGCTTCGGCGTGGTCGGGTTCGATCTCCAGCGCCTTTTCCAGGCTTGCCTTGATCTTGTCGCCAATGCCCTGAGAGAGGGCTTTGGAGATGGAGATCACCTGGCTGTAACGGCCAAGGGCCAGAGCATGGAAGTACCAGGCGTTGGCATTGTCAGGCTGGCGTTTTTGCAGCTTCTCGGCATGGCTGGCCGCCCGCTCGAAGGCGGCACGCTTGGCATACTTGTCCTCCAGCAGGTAGCTGGCGTGAATCACCAGCGCCTTGTTCGCCACATTGAGACCCGCCTCACCGGCCGCTTCGCCAAGGGCGACGGCCTGGGCAAACTCCCCGGCGTGATAGGCCCGCCAGGCATCCTGTACCTGCTCATCTTCCGGCCATGGCTCGGCATCCCCCTGATGGAGACGTTCCCAGTTATCGGCCAGCTTCTGGCCAGCATAGTCATAGGCCGCATCCGCGTAGGGGAAGGGGACAAATTCGAGTTGTGAGGTGGTCATGCTTGTTCTCCCTGTAGCATTTGAGTCAAACCTTTTCGGTGTAGTGGTGGGCGAGAGCGCCCAGATGAACACGGGCATCGTCCCGCAGATAGGGGGCGACCAGCTGCATCACCTGAAAGACGCCCAGTGCAATATCGGCGTCGCTCCGGGGGTGCAGTGCCCGCTGGTACGAGATCCAGAATGTGCCCACCAGCGCCACGTTGGCAGCCAGTGAACGCAGCTGTTGGGGGCTTCCCTCCATCAGGCCGACCGTCTGCAGGTGAGTGCAGATGGTGATGGCTGTCTGCTCCTTGCGGCGCAGCAGGGCGGAGAAGCGCTGCTCGACCCGATGGTAGCCATTCATCAGGGTGGAGATATCGTAGTAGAAGAAACGGTATTTCCAGATGGCTTCAAACATCAGGTGGAGGAAGAGCCAGATATCCTCGGGCTCATCGGATGGGGCGCTGACTGCATCCAGCAAGCGCTCCATCTCCTGCTCGAACTCGTCGAACAGGGCATTGACGATCTCCTCCTTGTTGTGGAAGTGGTAGTAGAGATTTCCCTGGCTTATCTCCATCTCGGCCGCAATGGCCGAGGTGGTAACGCTGGGTTCGCCCAGCAGATTGAAGCGGGCGAGGGCAGTGGTCAGGATCCGTTCCCGGGTACGGCGTTTGGGCTTGCGATCCATGCTACTCCTTCACGTGTGGACGACGTACGCCACGGCAATAACGCCTGGCGAGCCAGTGTTGCAGCTGTTCCAGCGACTTGTCGAGGGCCGCGACCGAGCCGCTACTGGGGGCCAGCAGGGTGCGGTCGGGGTCGGCGAGCGCCTTCAGATTGAGCTCGAAGCCATGCTTGGCCAGGATGGGGGCAAGCTCGTGGCGACGCTGCCAGAGATCGCGACGGGTGTGCTGGAAGGCGTGTTCGCACAGGCGACGACGATCCCGATAGCTGAACACATTGGTAAAAAACATCTCGCCATCGGCGGGGGATGGTTCAAACAGCAGTGCATCGGCATTGGGGTATTGATGGCGATAGCGATCCATCCCCACATGCATCCGCGAGTGGATGATGGCGCGGAAGGTCTGGGCCAGCACCACAGGCAAACCGCTATCCACCAGATTGGTGGGCTCTCCGGGCGCCATACCTGCATCGAAGGGCACCAGCGGATTGATGCAGAAGACCAGATCTGCCCCCTCCTGCAGCGCCACCGAGGCGTGCAGGGTCTTGATCAGGGCGCCATCGACATAGTAACGGCCATTGATCAAGGAGGGAGGAAAGAGGCCGGGCAGGGCCGCAGAGGCCTGCACGGCCGCCGAAATGGGCACATCGTCGAGCCCCGGCCCGCCAAAGGCGACCGGATGGCCGGTATCCAGCTCGGTCGCCACCACGAACAGACGGCGGTTTAGCTGGCGAAAATCGTTGCTGCGACCGGGACGGGAGAAGAACTGGGTCAAGATGCGATCCACCCCGCGATTGTCGAACAGCCCGGTCGGGATCGCCCTGGAGAGACCTTGCAGCGATTCAAACAGGCTGCGTTTCCAGGGGGCAGCCAGATAGCGCATCAGGCACTCCAGCGCCAGAGGCGGGATGGAGCCGAGTCGCAAAGCGTATTCACGAAAGGCGGGACGCAGCAATGTGGCGGGATCAAACATCTCGCCGGAGTCGTCGCTGAGCAGTATGCGCACCAGCTTTTCTGCCGAGATGCCGTTGGCCAGCGCCGATGCCACCACGGCACCCGAGCTGACGCCGACATAAATATCGGCATGTTCAAGGCGCAGGCCGCTGATGCTGTCGGAGAGGGCGGCGCAGGCACCGATCTCGTAGATGCCACCGAGCGGCCCGCCACCGGCAAGGGCGATTGCTACCGTACTCATAGAGCCTCCTCCCTATCCATAGAAAACCGGCCCAGCGCTGGGCATGGGCCGGTGATGCTCACTCTTTGCCATCGAGACGGATTACGGCAGAACGCTCTCGGCCTTGGCCTTCACCTCTTTGACTGCATCTTCTGCAGCGGAGAGGAGGTCAGCAGCCTGCTCAACCACAGCCTCTTTAGCCTTAGCGACCGGCGCCTTCTTTACCGGAGCTTTCTTGACCGGCGCTTTCTTCGGGGCTGCCGGTTTGGCTTCAGCGGCCGGAGCCTCTTCGTCCTGGGCATCCAGCAACTGCTGCACCACTTCGGTCAGCTCGGCCATACGCTTGGAGAGCTTGTCGATGTCCTTGCGAGTCGGGATACCGAGACTGGCTACAGCGCGGGCAACGCGATCCTCGAACACCTGCTCCAGACGGCCCCAGGTACCGGCAGTCTTGTCAGCTACCGCAGCAATCTTCTCGTCAGCGCTTTGACGGGTTTTGGCTTGCAGCGCTTCACCTTCCTGCACCAGCGCTTCAAAAATCTTGCCGCCCTCTTCCTGCGCCTTGGCATAGGCGCCCAAGCCGGCCAACCAGATCTGCTGGGTGGACTCTTTGATGGTGGAGGTGAGTTGGTTGTCGGTCACTGAACCTGCCAGCGCTTTAAGTTTTTTAGCCATGATCTTCTCCTTGAATAACGACAGATAAATGTAATGGCGACAACGAAACTGCAATCGGGTTGTGGCATTACTGATTTTTCAACTTCAGTCTAGGGACAAAAAATAGAGGGTTCTACCTAATAACGGAACAGGCACACCACCGAAATTAGGGTTTGCTCACGAACCGACAATCAAATTGCGGATTTCCATATGAATCGTGATATATCTAACAACCTAGTAACACCCTAATCAGTAGCAGGATTATCTTTATGAACTATTTCATTACCGGCGGTAGTGGTTTTATCGGGCGTCGATTGATCAAAAAGCTATTCCAACAACATCCCGACTGTACCGTCTATTTTCTGATGCGCTCTTCTCATCAGGAAAAATTGCCAGAGCTGTTCTCATTCTGGAATGTGGATGAATCGCGCGCGGTCCCGGTTTTTGGCGACATGACGCAACCGCTGCTGGGGGTATCGGTCGAGATACAGGAGCAGTTGATCGGCAAGATCGACCACTTCTTCCATCTGGCTGCCATCTATGATCTCAACGCCAAGGCGGGGATCCAGCAACAGGTCAACACCGAAGGAACCCGCCAGTCCGTGCAGCTGGCCGAACGGCTCGCGGCCCGCCAGTTCCACCACTGCAGCTCTATTGCTGCTGCCGGTCTCTTTGATGGTCTGTTTCGCGAGGATATGTTCGATGAAGCCGAACACCTCGACATGCCTTATTTCCAGACCAAGCACGAAGCGGAAGGGATTGTGCGCAACGAGTGCACCATTGCGTGGCGGGTCTACCGCCCGGGCATCGTTGTCGGTGACTCCAATACCGGCGAGATGGACAAGATCGACGGCCCTTACTACTTCTTCAAGACCATCCAGAAGCTGCGCCGTCTGCTGCCGCCCTGGATGCCGGCCATCGGGGTTGAGGGCGGGCGCATCAACATAGTGCCGGTCAACTTTGTGGTCGATGCCATGGTGCATATCGCCCATCAGGAGGGAGAGGAGAACAAAACCTTCCATCTGACCGACCCCAACCCGATGCGGGTTGGCGATATGCTGAGCACCTTCTCCCGAGCCGCCCATGCGCCGGAGCCCGCGATCCGCATCAACGCCTCTCTCTTTAACTTCATTCCCCGCCACCTGACCGCCATGCTGATGACCATGGCGCCGGTGCGCCGCATTCGCGATGCCGCCATCGCCGATCTGGGTCTGCCCAAGGATGTGTTCCGTCTTATCAGCTATCCCACCCGTTTCGACAGTCGCGAAACCCAACGGGTACTGAAAGGGACCGGTATCGAAGTGCCGCCGCTGCACAGCTACGCCTGGCGGCTGTGGGATTACTGGGAGCGCCACCTTGACCCGGAGCTCTTCATCGATCGCTCTCTGCGTGGTCGGGTAGAGGGCAAGGTGGTGCTGGTGACCGGGGCCACCTCCGGCATTGGCCGTGCAACCGCACGCAAGCTGGCGGGGGCGGGGGCCAATGTCGTTACCATCGCCCGCGACGAGCAGAAGATTGCCGAGACTAAAGCCGAGTTTGCCGAGCTGGGGCTGACCATCGAGATCTATCAGGGGGATCTCTCCAATCTGGCGCAGGCCGAGGAGATCACCGCTCGCATCGTGGCCGATCACGGCGGCGTCGATATTCTGGTCAACAATGCCGGCCGCTCCATCCGCCGCTCCATTGAGGACTCCTTCGATCGCTTCCACGATCTTGAACGTACCATGCAGCTCAACTACTTCGGCGCGCTCAAGGTGATCATGGGGGTGCTGCCCACCATGATCGAGAAGAAGAAAGGCCACATCATCAACATCTCCTCCATCGGGGTGTTGACCAATGCACCGCGCTTCTCCGCCTATGTTGCCTCCAAATCTGCCCTCGATGCCTGGGTGCGTACCGCCGCCTCCGAGTTTGCCGACAAAGGGGTGAGCTTCTCCATCATCAATATGCCGCTGGTGAAAACGCCGATGGTCGCACCGACCAAGGTCTATGAGCAGGTACCGATGATGACGCCGGAAGAAGCGGCCGATCTGGTATGCGATACCATCATCAACAAGCACGTTCGTCTGGCCACTCGCCTCGGGGTATTTGGCCAGGTGGTTCACGCTCTGGCTCCGCGCGTCGCCCAGGTCATCATGAACACCAGCTTCCGCACCTTTGCCGATCCCAAGGATGGCGACAAGTCCAAGGCCACAGCCGATCAGGTTGCCGTCTCGACCCTGATCAAGGGGATACACTTCTAACCGGGTGATGGGATAAAGAGATCAACAGGGGCCTGAGCAATCAGGCCCCTGTTTTATTTGGAATAACAGTTGAAGAACGAATAAGGCGGGTCAGACTCGGGACAGCAGATCAAGCAGCAGATCAGTCGTGCGACGGGAGTAGAGCAGAGAGAGATGGCCAATGGCAGGCAACTCGATATCTTCCATTCCCGCCAATCGTTGCCGCTCCTGCGGCATCACCACATTGTCGTGACTGGTGCGCACCGAGATGCCGGGCACGCAAAGCGGCACAGAGGCAAAACGCTGCAACCAGCCGGAACCGGGCTCCATCTCGCGGGCATTGGCCCCAAGCCCTAGGGCGGCAAGCTGACTCCCCTGATGAGGCGTAGCCAGAGTGATCAGGCGCACGACCTTGTCACCACCATGGATAGCCAGATAGTCGCGGCAGACCAGCCCCCCCATGCTGTGACCGACCAGCACCAGCTTGTCAGCCCGGGTCTGCGCCAGCACATCGTCAATCCGGGTGGCCAACAGCGGCACCATCTCATCGATATGACCAAATGGAGGCATCAGGGTAATGGTGGCAACCACATGGCCTGCGGCCTCCAGTCGGGCGCGCTGGGTGCGCCAGATCCCGCGACTACAACCGTAACCATGTACCAACAATACGGGACGCTGGCACGGACGCAGCCGATCGGGTGCCATCAGCAAAGGCTCGAACGGTAGCAACAAGGTGAAGGTGTAGAGGTAGGCCAGCATCTCCTGCGTCATCATCTTCACCCTGCGCCAGGGGCCGATAGCCGGGGAGGGGTAGAAGCGGGTAAACAGCCAGCTGCCGAGCACCACCAGACAGCGCAACCCAAGCAGGGCAAACACTACAAACAGCAGGGTCAGCAACCAGGGGAGTCCCACGACCAAGTGGGCGATACTCCCGAGGAGCAGCACCTCTACCATCAGCAGGATAAACAGGTGTCGTACGATCGTCATAAGGCCATGATCCGACCAGTCAGGCGTGGAAGTCAAATGGCACTTTGAGACAGCTTGATCCAGCGCGGCTTTTGTCGCTAACCCCCGGCGAACTCTTTTCCGGTGAGGTTATTTGCAATACTGTATATCCATACATATACTCTATCCATCATCACCAAGAGGAGGCCATCATGGCTGTCGAGATCAAATATGTGGTTGTTCGTGGGGGAGTTGAAAAAATGACCTTTGCCAGCAAAAAAGAGGCCGATGCCTATGACAAGCTGCTGGATACGGCCGATGAGTTGATGACCCTGTTGGCTGGCGCCCCGATCGAGCTGGCCCCAGAGCAGCAAGAGAGTCTGGCATTCTACCTGGCAGAGCAGCGTGATGTGCTGCAAACCCTGCTGCGCGGCGGCAAGGTTCAGGCAGGCACGAAAGAGGAAGAGGCCCCAGCAGCCAAGCGCAAGGAGAAGCCACTAAAGCAGGTGGCCTGATTGCACAGACCTTATTTCTCGGGATAAACAGCTCGCAGTATTCACTTTATTTGCATTTAAAACCATTTTTACGGCTATTTACCCCGAGAATTTTTTAACCATGCTGCATATCCTATGCATAACTGAATAGCGTGCACCACTGAGCGACATCAGCCAGATCTATGAGGAAATAATGAGCAAACAGTGGAGAGAACGTTATCCAGATCGCTCCCGGTTACTTTAATCAGCAACAACAAGAGGCAGTACCAATCCCAATAGAAGCCGCATTCATCTATCACGAGCCCTTTTCTATCGTCTCGGCTCACAGGCTCATATCGACTCATCTCAGCATCAATAAGTATCACCATGACTCAACAACCATTATCCTTGCCGCCGGCCATGCCGCTGTTTGACAGCCTTATCTATCTGGAAGCTGGCAATCCGCAGGTCAATCAGTACCTTGCCAACCTCAGCCTCAATGATGTGCCCGATGCCGGGCTGGTTTACGAACTGGCGGTCGATTGGCTGCTAGAGCAGCGCAACAGCGAAAACAACTACAAAACCTATCGCAGCGAACTGACCACTTTTTTACACTGGTGCTTTCGCGAGGCGGCCATCAGCCCGAAAGATCTCACTCGCCGCATCATGATCCGCTATCTCGACTACTGTCAGTCGCCCCCTGACGAGTTGATCGCCTATCGCAACGTAGCGCAGTTCATCCTCGACAAGGAGTGGGGAGAGCGGTTGCCCAATCCGCAATGGCGACCGTTTCTCGGCAAGCGGGAGCTGGGCCGCACCTTGCCCTATCGTCTTAGCGAGCAGGCGATGAAGACCAAGCTCGCCATCCTGTCGGCCTTCTTCCAGTTCCTGATCCAGGAGGAGTACATGGACAGGAATCCCGCTCTGCTGCTGCGGGTCAAACGGCCGCAACAGCAGGAGGCCGATGATCAGGTTCAGGCCTTCAGCGAATTGCAGTGGTCATACGTGATGCAGGCCGCCGATACCCTTGCCAACGACCATCCGGAGCAACACGAGCGCAGCCGTTTTCTCACCATTCTGATGTACGCCTGCTATCTGCGGATCTCTGAGGTTGCAGCCCGGCCGGGCTTTACCCCTGTGATGGGGCAGTTCAGGCGGGATCGCAAAACCGGCGTCTGGGGCTACTTTATTCCGCAAAGCAAGGGGGGCAAACGGCGTACCGTAGCGGTATCCCAAGCGCTGTTGGCGGCACTCGAACGCTACCGCCGTTTCCTCGGTCTCTCTCCCTTGCCGAGACCGGATGAACAGACACCACTGTTCGTTCGCCATAAAGCGGCAGCACATGGTCGCGATCAGGGGGAACTCAACGCCAACCTTGGAATTCGCCAGCTACGGGATTTGATCATGGTGATCATCGGTAAAGGCGCAGAATTGGCAGAGCAGGATGGATTTGTCCAGGATGCGGCCGAGATGCGGCAACTCTCTCCCCATGCGATCCGCCACACCGGGATCACCCATGACATCAACCTGCATGGTCGACCGCTTTCCCACGTACAAGCCGATGCAGGACATGACAGCATCGACACCACTTCGAAATACCTGCACACCAGCAACAGCGAACGACATGAGAGCGCGCAACAAAAACCGCTAGACAGATTGAGCCAACAAACGAGAGATAATCGTTCAAAGGGCGGGTGAGCATCGTGACCTAAAAAAGTGATTCATTAAGGTCTAATTCAAGCTGGTGCCGTTATTTTGTACTTCTCTGGATGGCAACCGGTTCAGGGAACAGCAGGGCTGTTAAGAACGAGCAGGTAGCCATCCGCGGGATCAATATTTATTCCGTATCAGAGAGAAAAATAACCAAATCGCTTGCTCAAACATCGAGACAACCCCCTATGCCGATAGACATCATCAAGAAGACCTACAAGATTGTCGGACAAGGCGATCTGATGGCGCAATTTACCCTTATCCCCTCAGGCACGTTGAATATCTGGTTTCCCGAAACAGGATTGCAGATGGAGGCACCCTGTAGCCAACTTCGTTTTGAAAATGACACCCTGCTCTATACCAACGGCATGCACTACAGCCAGGCGAGAGCATTCTGGTCGTTAACACTTCACTCTGTCGATATGAATGAACTGAAGAGGTTAATCATGGATATGTGCAGCAATGTCCACATATCCCATCCGCGAACGCCCATACCCAAACGCAAACATTGGCTAATAGCCTGATCAGCCGGAATGAAAGAACAAGACCCGTCTCGCAAAAGGCGGGTCTTTTTCATTCTCTCTGTGGAGTGCATCGAGGTCTAAAAAGGTGATTTGATGACTTATAAGAATGGTCATCATCGTGGGCTACCGAAAACACTCAGGAGCCAAACACAACATAACGAAAATATATAAATGGTTACGTTAAATGCACCATTATAAAAGTCACGAAAGCCAAGAGGGGAGGGAGCGCTTATTGCATCAAGGGCATTGGTGATCCAGCACTTTTGTAAGTGTTAACTATTCAACACGGGAAATTTGCATCTTTAGCATATTGAGTAAGGGCAGGGGATCTGTCCATCCATTAAGGCGACTACTTTAACCAGGTCAAGGCAGCCTCTAATAGTGGACTCTTGTCTCAAAATGGGACATTTGTGGTTTCAGAATATCGACTAAGGGGAGGGGGTATGTCTGATCATTGGGATGACTACTTCAACCAGGAAAAGGCACCGCCCGACTTCCTGGTTGAGCGAGTAGATGTTGTGGGCGAGGGGGCTTTGGCGGATCAGTTGGCCAAGTTGGCCGACCTCTACATTGCCAAACAGCAGGGGAACCGGATGGCAGGTCTTGCTGACTTGGGTGAGGATCTTCTTAAGCTGGCCGAGAGCGGCATTCGTGACGGTTCATCGTCATGTGCTGGATTGGTGAAGGAATTGTGCCGCAGAACCGGCTGAATAAAGCCTTGTTATCTCTCACAATGATGCCGATAAATGGGGTTATCGGCATTAGCCTTAACCTTGTCTGCTATCTTGGCTTGTTGCATCATACGAATCTCATTTTCTACTTAATGAAGGACTATATGGCAAGCAGGGACAAACGGGCTCAGCGCTCGAAACTCAAAGCCAAGCAGGCTAGAAAAGCGAAGCAGGCGTCCATAGCTCGACAATCAACTCATTACACATTAAACGATGACCAGATTCGTGTGTTTCAGTCATTGCCGCAACCAGACCCTTCATTTTCCTATGTAAAACCATTGATAGATGAAATGTACGCAGGGCTCTGTGCTGAGGGCCAAGAAGATGATGTGTTGGCCTTTGAGTTCATTGAGATCGTAACTCTCGCCGCTGCTTCTTATATCATCTGGTCAGAGAACAACCTGAGGTCATTCCAGCAAAGTCTCATTGCCACAATATCCGATGAGCTTGCTGATAATCCTCAGTTCATGCACGCATTGATGGGTTCTTTGCCGCCAATCTTCCTTGAAGACCTCAGTGTGATGAGCCAAGTCTTCGAGAACGCTAACGAACAGGGTGAAGTTTCTGAAGACTTTCTGAAGAAACTCAATTCACCGGCTATCAACTAATCCGACTCCAATTTCTCTGAACCCATATCTGGGCCCCAATCCATTTCACCTGGTGACGCGGCATTGGGGTCACAGTGTGCCAACAGTTCTTTCAGTGTGTAGCTCGGCTGGCCACGCAGTTTGGCACGAGCACGCTCCACATCATCAAACGCCGCAGTCAGCAGCGCCGGATCACCATCTTCAAGGGCTGCCTGCAGATAGGCAACCATATCGGCCTCAGTGGCCAAGCCGTCAGCCACATCAAAGCGGCTCCATTGCTCAGTTCTCTTCATTCAGTCCTCCTGCATCCGTCATTGCGCATAATGCATATTATGTTAAATCAATTATCTTGTTTCCTGTCACCACTTATTGAACTGTGTATAATGGCAACAATTGATCCTATCTTCGACCGGATGTCTTAAGTGGCTGAATTAACATCAGAACAATTAAAACCCGCTTTTGCGATTGAACAGTTCCCCAAGCTTAGCGAGCTTGAACCTATCCCCTTTGCTGCGCTGCAACCCAGAGCCATTTCCGGCATCAAACGTCTTGCCAGCTTTGATGGTGACTGTCCGGTCATGCTGCTCAACGGGTTCCCCGGCGCAGATTACGAAGGCGTTTGCCAAACGTTGATTGCCGACTCCAATGGCAAGGATGGTGACCTGTTTGATCTCTGCTACACCGAGAATCTGAACAACCCCTACAAGCCTATCTGGCTGCGCCTGCAACCAGGCACCGGCGTTGAGTTTTGCGAAATGGTTGGCGAGCTGCTCAAGCTGTTGAGCCACCATCTCGATGCCGAACGCATCGTGACCCGCATCATGCGCAAGCAGAACAATGATCCGAAAATCGATGATTTCCTCTCCGATCTGGCGGCTCACGTGGCATTGGGTCTGGAATTCCAGCACCCCATTCTGATCAACTTGCTGATCCACCACGAAGCGCAGGAAGCGCCGGTAATTTATGGCCGTGATCTCAACTGGGATACCCTGTTTGGCTCCATCAACTACCAGACCGAGCAAGGCTCTGTGTATGCTAACCAGCACCTGCTGGAGCCTGGCTTGCTGCGCGAAGCCAACGGCGGCTACCTCATTTTGCAACTGGACGAGCTGCTGGATCAGCCGCACCTCTGGTTCAAACTGAAAAATGCCATGCAAAAAGGCGAGCTGGACTGGAACGCCTATCAGGAAGGGAAAACCCTGACCCCCTTCTTCGCGCCTGAAGCGACCCCCATCAAGCTCAAGCTGATCCTGGTGGGTGACCGACTCGACGTGGCCGAGTTCCAGATGCTGGATCGGGATATGTCCGAGCGCATCTTCCTGCGCGCGGATCTGGTGTCAGAGGTGAATATTGAAGAGGATCTGCAGGAATTTCTGCAGTACCTGGCCTGGCTGCGCCAGCGCTGGAGCCTGCTGGACTTCACGCCAGCCGCCCTCGCCGCCATTTGTCGTCATGCCAGCCGCCTCTGTGACCATCAGGAGTGGCTGTCGCTCTCCGAAGTGCAACTCTCCGCCATCATGCGGATGGCTGACAGTCTGGCCCGGGAGCTGGAATCTGATGTGGTCACCGACGAGCATATTCGCGGCGCACTGGAAGAGCAGGATTACCGCCTCAACTATCTGGTTGAGCAGTCCGATCAGGGGGTTATCGACGGCCAGATCCTGCTGCAAACCGATGGCGAAGAGATTGGCCAGATCAACGGCCTGTCTGTCATTCAGGTCTCCGGTCACCCCTATGACTTCGGTGAACCGGTGCGCCTCACTGCTACCGTACACCTTGGTGATGGCGATGTGGCGGATATCGAGCGCAAAGCGGAGCTGGCCGGTCATATCCACGCCAAGGCGATGATGATTATCCACGGCTATCTCTCCAACAAATTTGGTGCAGAGAACCCCTCCCCCCTGTCGGCCAATCTGGTGTTCGAGCAGTCTTACCACGAAATTGATGGCGACAGTGCCTCCCTGACCGGCTTGTGTGCCCTACTCTCTGCCCTCGCCCGCCAGCCTATCTATCAGCACTTCGCCGTGACCGGTGCGGTCGATCAGTTTGGCAATGTGCAGGCCGTTGGTGGCGTCAACGAGAAGATTGAAGGCTTCTTCCGGGTGTGCAAAATCCACGGCATCACTGGCAAGCAAGGGATCATTTTGCCGGGCACCAACATCCAGCAGCTGAACCTCTCTGACGAGGTGATTGCAGCGGTTGAAGCGGGCCAGTTCCACATCCACCCGGTGGATCATGTGGAAGAGGCCATCGAGTTGCTGACTGGCTGTGTCGCCGGTGAGCCTGATATACCCGATACCCTGTTTGGCCGTATTCAGGAGCGGTTGGACGAGTTGAACGGCTCCACTGCCAAAGTCGGACTGCTGCAATCCCTGCTGGGGCGCCTGTTTGGCCGCTGATGAAGTGATCGGAGTTGTTTAGCGAACAACTGTAAGCTAAATTGGCCCGGATTTGACCCATTTGAAGGAAATACCGCGTGACCGTAGACAATACCACCATGGAAGCCCGCCTTTCCCTGTGCGAACAGGGCAAGAACTCTTTTACCCGTGAAGAGCTGCTGGCTTGCAGCCGTGGCGAACTGTTTGGTGAGGGTAACAGTCAGCTGCCTGCCCCCAACATGTTGATGATGGACCGCATCGTCAAGATCAATGACAACGGCGGCGAACACGGCAAGGGCGAGATCCTGGCTGAGCTCGACATTACTCCGGATCTCTGGTTCTTCGATTGCCACTTCCCGGGTGATCCTGTGATGCCTGGCTGTCTCGGTCTGGACGCCATGTGGCAGCTGGTTGGCTTCTTCCTTGGCTGGAAAGGTGGCCCCGGCAAGGGTCGTGCTCTGGGCGTGGGTGAAGTGAAATTCACCGGCCAGATCCTGCCGACTGCCAAGAAAGTGACCTACAAGATCACATTCAAGCGCGTCATCAACCGCAAGCTGGTGATGGGGATTGCTGATGGTGTGGTCGAAGTCGACGGTCGTCCGATCTACAGCGCCACCGACCTGAAAGTGGGCCTGTTCAAAGATACCACCGCATTCTGATCTCTCTGATTGGTGGTAAAACAGCATTAACGCAAAGGGGCCACAACGGCCCCTTTCCTTTTGTAATGAGTGATGAAGTAGCTGCTACTTCATGAAGAGGCCTGAGCCCCGCCCTTCCATGGCGTCACGCCAACCACCAAGCCAATGCCCTCGGGCATCCAGGCATTGATACGGACACGCTTCTTTCTGTTTGCCGACCACGCCAGCCTGATAACCACGAGCACGAGCTCTTTCCAGACGGTCCCGCTTCTGTCTCTTCATCATCTACGACCCTCTTCGTGGAACAAAAAAAGCGACCAATTCTGCATCGGTCGCTTTCATCTTTACTCCTGCGAGCGCACTCGGTCAAACAAAAACTTCCACCCTAACCGGGCTATGTGACACAAGGCACTGAACTGGATTAAGTTTTAATTACAGGGAACTTACTCCTGATTTTTGAGTCCTTCCAGCTCTTCCCAGCGAGCAAATGCCTGCTCCAGCGCGGCTTCAGCGGCATTGAGCGCATCCAGTTTCGGCTGGGTTTTATCTGCCGGCAGCGAGAAGAACCCTGGCTGGTTGATCTCGCTTTGCAGCGCATCCAGCTCGGCTTCCAGGTGCTCAAGACGAGCAGGCAACCCTTCCAGTTCAAGCTGCAGCTTGTAGGAGAGCTTCTTGCTTTTCTTCGGCGCTTCTGGCGCGGCGGCAACGACCGGCTCGGGCGCCTTGACCGGTGCACTCCTGGCCTGTTGCTGGGCATTCTGCTGTTCGCGGGTCGCCATCATGTCGGCGTAACCGCCCACGTAATCGCTGATGCGGCCATCCCCTTCAAACAGCCAGCAGCCGGTCACTGTGTTGTCGATGAAGCGACGATCGTGACTGACCAGCAGCAGGGTGCCGGGGTAGTCGGAAAGCAGCTCTTCCAGCAGCTCCAGAGTCTCGACGTCGAGGTCGTTGGTCGGTTCATCGAGGATCAGCAGGTTGCTCGGCTTGAGGAACAGCTTGGCCAGCAGCAGCCGGTTCTTCTCGCCACCAGAGAGCGCCTTGACCGGCGTACGGGCCCGCTTGGGCTCGAACAGGAAGTCCTGCAGGTAACCGAGGATATGACGGGAGCGACCACGCACCATCACCTCCTGCTTACCCTCCCCCACGTTGTCCACCACGGTCTGCTCGGGATCGAGCTGCTCGCGGTACTGATCGAAGTAGGCCACCTCCAGATTGGTGCCCCCCTTGACGGTGCCACGGGTCGGCTCAAGCTGCCCCAGCAACAGCTTGATCAGGGTCGATTTGCCGCAGCCATTGGGGCCGACCAGCGCAATCTTGTCGCCACGCAGCACTTGCAGATCGAGCCCCTTGAACAAGGTGCGATCGCCAAAATCCAGCCCCAGCCCTTCGGTCTCGAACACCAGCTTGCCGGAGCGATTGACCTCGTCCAGTTGCAGCTTGGCCTTGCCCTGCAGCTCGCGGCGCTGGGAACGCTCCATCCGCATCGCCTCAAGGGCGCGCACCCGACCTTCGTTACGGGTACGGCGAGCCTTGATACCCTGACGCACCCACACCTCTTCCTGGGCCAGTTTGCGGTCGAACTCGGCATTTTTCAGCTCTTCGACCCTCAGCCACTCCTCTTTCCCCTGCAGATACTCGTCGTAGTTGCCCGGCCAGGAGGTGATGGCGCCGCGATCCAGATCGATGATCCGGGTGGCCAGCTTGTGGATGAACTCCCGATCGTGAGAGATAAAGACGATGGCGCCGCGAAAATCCTTGAGGAAATCTTCCAGCCAGTTGATGGCTTCGATATCCAGGTGGTTGGTCGGCTCATCGAGCAGCAACAAGTCGGGATCGCAAGCCAGCGCACGGGCCAGCGCCACTTTGCGCAGCCAGCCACCGGAGAGGCTATCGAGGGTCACGTCAGGATCCAGCCCCAGCAGGGTCAACACCTGACTGATACGGGTCTCGAACTGCCAGCCGTTCTGATAGTCGAGCTGCTCTTGCAACTCGCTCATCTTGCGAATGTTGGCGTCTGACGGATCGCTCGCCAGCTCCATGGAGATGTGGTGGTACTGCTTGAGCAGCTCCCCTACCCCGGCCAGTCCTTCGGCGGCATAGTCAAACACCGTCAGCTCGCTGGAGGCCGGTGGATCCTGCTCAAGGCGGGTTACTTTCAAATCTTGTTGCAGCACCAGGCGGCCGTCGTCCAGCGGCAATTCACTGGCAATGACCTTCATCAGGGTGGACTTGCCCGCCCCGTTGCGGCCAACCAGACAGAGGCGCTCGCCCCGCTCGATGGTCAGTTCGGCATTGTCTAGCAGCGGGAAATCACTGAACGACAGACATGCGCCGTGCAATGTTAAAAGAGCCATGTGTGTTCCTTATTTCATATGAAAAAAACGGGCAGCAGACTGGGTCTGCCCCCGTTTTATCGTCAAATCACTCTCACCCCTGACGGGCGGCCCAGCTTTTGAGCTCGACCAGTGTGAAGGGCCAACCGAGCTCGCGGCCTGCTTCGTCACGCAGCACCGGAATGCGCACCCGATAGGCGGCAAGCCACTGCTCATCATCCATGATGTCGCACTGGCGGGTGGTAGCGGCAAGGCCTGCCTCCTCCACCAGCACCCACGCCTGCTCGCACAGGTGGCAACCGTCGGTATGAAACAGGGTCAGCATCACGCCTCGCCTTGCTCCGGTGCATGGGTGATGATCCAGCAGTTGTGGATGTGCTGGTTGCGCTCGAAATCCTTAGGTCGCGTCTTCTGGGTGATGTTCTGGGCCTTGAGACCAGTGGCCTCGAGACCGGCCAGATCCATCTTGAAGTGACGCTTGTTGTTGGAGAAGACCAGAGTGCCGTCCGCCGCCAGCAGGCGCTTCAGGTGCTGCATCAGCAACAGGTGATCGCGCTGTACGTCGAAGCTCTCGTCCATCCGCTTGGAGTTGGAGAAGGTGGGCGGATCGATGAAGATGAGGTCGTACTGCTCATCGGCTTCAGACAACCACTTCAGGCAATCTGCCTGGACAAACTTGTGCTGACGGCCCACCAGCGAGTTGAGACGCATGTTGTCCTGCGCCCAGTTCAGATAGGTGTGGGACATGTCCACCGTGGTGGTCTCGCTGGCACCGCCAAGACCTGCGTGCACGGTGGCACTGCCGGTATAGGCAAACAGGTTCAGGAAGCGCTTTCCCTTGGCCATCTGACCCAGCATGCGGCGAGTCTGACGATGGTCAAGGAACAGGCCGGTATCCAGATAGTCATAGAGGTTGACCCACAGACGGGCACCGTACTCCTGCACTTCCATCCGGTGCTGCTCTTCGGATAGCTTCTGGTACTGCTGCTTGCCCTCCTGACGCTCACGCACCTTCAGGATCACCTTCTCGCCGTCCATGCCGGTCACCTTGATGGCGGCCTGAACCATGTCGAGCAGACGCTGACGGGTCTTCTGAGCGGGGATGTCTTTGGGCGCGGCATACTCCTGCACCACCAGATAGTCCTGATAGCGGTCGATGGCAGCGTTGTATTCCGGCAAGTCGGCATCGTAGAGGCGATAGCAATCGATGCCCTCTTTGTTGGCCCACTTCTCGAGGGTTTTCAGATTCTTGCGCAGACGGTTGGCAAAGTCCTGCGCCACCTCTTTTTGGGAAGCCACGGAGTCCAGTGCGATCTGGTAGTTACGCAGCTGACACTCGAGGGCGCCGTTGAACAGGCGATATTGCTTGTCGGCGCGCAGGCGCAGACAGCTGAGCAGCTCGGGGGATGCGGAAAGAATGGAGACTTTCCAACCCTGGAAGCTGCGACGCAGAGCATCGCCAAGGGCCTGATGCACTTCCAGCAGCGCCGGGAACTCGCCAAGACGCTCGCCGTAAGGCGGGTTGGAGATCAGCATACCGACTTGGCGAGCCTCCCCTTCCACAGTCGGCATCGGCAGTGGGTTTTCCAGCTTGGTGACATCGGCCTGCTTGAAGGTGATGAGGTGGGCCACACCGGCCGCTTTGGCGTTGTCGCGAGCTTTGAGCAGCACGCGCTGGTCGGCATCACAGCCAAACAGCTTCACTTCACAACGCTGCATACCGCGTTTGGCGCGCACTTGCGCTTCCATCATCAGGCTCTGCCACAGCTCACTATCGTGCTGCAGCCAGCGATCGAAACCGAAGCGCTCGCGGCGCAGCGCCGGCGCCATGTCGGCGGCGATAAAGGCCGCTTCAATCAGCAAGGTACCGGAACCGCACATCGGGTCCATCATGGGCTCACCGGCCCAGCCGCTACGGGCAATCATGGCGCAGGCCAGGTTCTCTTTGAGGGGCGCCTCACCGGTGCCCTGACGATAGAAACGCTGGTGCAGCGCCGGGCCTGACAAGTCCAGCGTGATATTGGCCTTGCCTTTGCCCAGGTGCGCCATGATGCGAATATCCGGCGACTTTTTGTCCACGTCCGGACGCACGTGACCGCGCTTGGTGAAGCGGTCGACGATGGCATCCTTGATTTTCAGCGCGCCATATTGGGTATTGCGAATGGCAGGGTTGGTACCGGTAAAGTCCACCGCGATGGTAGAGGTACCGGAGAAGTGCTCTTCCCAGGGGATGGTGTGGGCGCCCAGATAGAGATCCAGATCGTCGTTCATCTGGAATTCGGAGAGCACCAGCACGATACGGGAGGCAAAACGGCTCCACAGGCAGGCCTTGTAGCCAATCGCCAGTTCGCCTTTGAAATGGACGCCAGCCACGGTCTCACGGACCTGCTCTGCGCCAAGATTGGTCAGCTCGTCGGCCAACAGGTTTTCCAGCCCCTTGGGGCAGGTTGCAAAAAATTCTTTCATCACGCTCACGGGGAACCCATAAAAATAGTGCCGCATTATACCTCATCAGGCGGGCTGGAGCATGCAAAAGTCGGCGCAAACAGCAGGATGGAAACAGATTGATAGGTGGCGAAAAGGTAAAAGGCCCCATGACTACCCGATGGCGAGATCATGGGGCCAGACATCATTTAGCGGATCACTTCATACGAGCCTTGAAACGGGGATTGCTTTTGCAAATCACGAACAATTTGCCCCGACGGCGCACCAACTGACAATCGGGATGACGCGCCCGTGCGGATTTGAGTGAACAGACGACCTGCATTCAGGACTCCTTCTTGCTTGAAAATGCGCCAAAGCGCTTGTTGAAACGGGCCACACTCCCCTCGCTCGATACCTGCTTCTGCTTGCCGGTATAGAACGAGTGCGACTGGCTGGAAACATCGAGCGATACGTAGGGATACTCCTTCCCATCTTGCCACGTATAGCGGCGATCGCTCTTGATGGTTGAACCTACCAGGAAAAAGGCATCTGCCGCCGTGTCATGGAACAGCACCAAACGATAATCAGGATGAATATGAGGCTTCATAGCAACTCCATTTTGTTATGTTATAACAAAATGTAAGTGAGAATAGCTCTCGTTTCAAGCATAAAATGTCGTATGTAGAAAATCGCAGCAGTGAGTGATGTGTTGATAGCGAGGTGAAGGCACTACGCAAGCAGAACGAAACTAGAGGGAGGCACCATGCTTACAGCACGGAATACCAAGATACTGCGTGGTGCAAGTGGATGTAACAAGCCTCAAGAGAGGCTGGATCACAACTATGAAGATCAATCAGAATGGGCAAGATGTTCGCGGATCAATGAAGTATCAGAAACGAGGCACGATTGAGGTGACAACAGTAAAAACAGGCAGCGGTGTAATCACAGAGATAAAACGATTGATGAAAATATATCAACTAACCTGACGATATTGCTCGGTCACGGTAATACGCGGTTTCATCCGGTTATTCATCACCTTGATCACCCCGAAACGCGGCAAAGCTTTACTGGTGGTCAATACCAGATCGGCAGTGAGGTTCAAACAGACGCTGGCCTGCTCCCCTGCCTCAATGACCATAAATTCGCCGTTACCATGGGGTGTATTCATCAGGACCAGATCACCGTTTTGCGGGCTCACTTGCGGATGTTGTTCACTAAAAAACCAGCTTTGCGGCATCAGGGGTTTATAAAAACGACTGACCGCGATGGCATTAAGCACCAACTGAACCTGATGCGGAATACTCCACTCAAGTTCGGCTGCTTTATCCATCAACTGATAATAGAGGGCGGCATCATCGACACAAAAAGGCTGGGTCGCAAACGAGCTGGGCACCAATTGTCGCCCTTTATACTCGGTCGCAAATAACATTTTATCAGACAGGTCCAACATCAGACGGTCACTCTGGGCATCGTAGTGCCATTGCCAGCTATCGGTCGGTTGGATAAACATGTTGGAGCCCTTACTTGATAATTACCAGTTGACTTTATTCCATATGCAGGAAATCAGCAACGTCAAATAAAGGGCTCCGCCATCTATTTCTTAAATATTGGTCACAATCTCTTTGACCAGCCCCGGCCCTTTATAAATAAAGCCGCTATAAATTTGTACCAGACTGGCACCGGCGGCCAATTTTTCACGGGCGGCCATGGCACTATCAATACCACCCACCCCGATAATTGGCAGAGCACCATTGAGCGCCTTGGCCAGATGACGGATCACCTTGGTACTCTTGTGCTGCAGCGGACGACCACTCAGGCCACCCGCTTCACCGGCGTGGGGCATGTCATAAATCATCTCGCGCTCGAGAGTGGTATTGGTGGCGATAACCCCATCAATACCATTTCGTACCAGCGAAGCGGCCACCTGATCTATTTCTTCAAGGCTTAAATCCGGGGCAATTTTAACCGCCAGCGGCACATACTTTTTATATTGAGCGGCCAGCTCTTGCTGACGCACCTTGAGGGCGGCCAGCAATTCATCCAGCGCCTCGCCATATTGCAGTGAACGCAAACCCGGGGTGTTGGGGGAAGAGATATTGACGGCAATATAACCGGCATGATCATAAACCTTGTCCATGCAGATCAGGTAATCATCCTTACCCTGTTCGATGGGAGTATCTTTGTTCTTGCCGATATTAATGCCGATGACCCCCTGATATTTGGCCTCTTTTACCTTGGCCACCAGATGATCAACCCCCTTGTTGTTGAATCCCATCCGGTTGATGATCCCCTCTGCCGGAATAACCCGGAACAGGCGGGGCTTGTCATTGCCGCTTTGGGGTCTGGGGGTGACGGTACCGACTTCGATAAAGCCAAATCCCATGGCGCCCAGCGCGTCAATGCACTCACCATCTTTATCCAGACCGGCCGCCAATCCCACCGGATTGGCAAAAGAAAGCCCCATGACAGTGACGGGGCGTTTCGGCAAATTCTGGCGGAAGAAACAATCGAGTGGCGTACCGAGAAGGCGGGGCAAATATTTCATGGAGAGATCGTGAGCCTGTTCCGGATTGAGTTTGAACAGGAAATGCCTGGCGATGGGGTACAACATCTTTGCTCCTTAAAGAAAGCCCCGGCAACTGGCCGGGGCTTTGGGTGTAATGTCGGTGTCATGCCTTAATCTGGCAATTAAAGTGCCCGACAATTCAACTGGAGCAGGTTCAACTCTCGCAAGGCCACCGAGAACTTGGCGAACTCGTGGGTACTGGTGGTCTTGAAGTCGGCCAACATGTGGGTCCAACGGGACAAGAGTTGCTCATGCTCCGAAATCCAGTCGGCCAGTATGGTAGCGCATTCTCCCTGATCTTTGCACCCTTCCAGTACCACAGAAGTGAGACTGCGCTGCTGCCAGTCCAGATCTTCGCGGAAGGAGGCTCGCGCCATCGCCTGCCAGTGGTTGCCGACCGGCTGATGGTTGATCTGGTCGAGGAACCAGTGCAGATCCAGTTTGGCACCGAGGCGATAGTAAACATTGGCGGCACGCAGGATATCGGTCTTGTGCTCGGCGGCAATCTGCGCCAGATCCAGACTGGAGAAGAGGCTGCTCATATGGGCGACCTGACGGGCAATGGCTTCAGGCACCTGTTTCTCCATCCACTTGGCAACAGCCTGACGATGCTCGGCCACTTCGCTCTCATCCATCACCTCGTAAAGGTGCTTCCCTAAGGTCTCGAACGCCGGACGGAAGAAGGCGATGTTCTCGCTGATGCTCCAGCTGCGATTGCGGGCGCGCAGGAACCAGCGGGTGGCACGGCGCACGATGCGGCGGCTGTAGAACATCAGCTCGAGCTGAGTCTGGGCATCCACCAGGTTGTCGCACCCTTCGATATCGCGCCACAGCTGGTTCATGCCAAACACTTCGCGGGCCATGGCAAAGCAGCAGGCCACTTCCGCCACCGAGGCTCCGGTCTCGTCCTTCATCCGGCTGGCGAAGTTGAGCCCCATGTCATTGACCAACATGTTGGCCACCCGGGTAGCGATGATCTCGCCGCGTAGCGGGTGATCGGCCAGCTGTGCACCAAACTGCTGCTGCACCTTGGCCGGGAAGCTGGTGACCAGCATGTTAGCGAGGAAGGGCTCGTCGGTCACTTCCGGGCAGTTGAGCTGCTCTTTCAGCACCATCTTGCCGTAAGCCACCAGCACTGCCAGTTCGGGGCGGGTCAGTCCCTGCCCTGCCGCCATCCGCTCGGAAAGCTCCTCATCGGATGGCAGGAACTCCAACGCACGGTCGAGCTTGCCTTCCCGCTCCAGTCCCTGAATAAAGCGCTGCTGCTCTTTGAGTTGTTCAGAGCCGCGGAAGCTGGTGACCGAGATAGACTGGGACTGGCGATAGGCGTTGGTGATCACGATCTGCGCCACATCGTCGGTCATCTCATAAAGCATCTGGTTGCGCTGCTTGAGTGTCAGATCCCCTGCCGCCACCAATTGGTTGAGCAGGATCTTGATGTTCACCTCGTTATCAGAGCAATCCACCCCGCCCACGTTGTCGGTAAAATCGGTGTTGATGCGACCGCCCTGACTGGCGTACTCCACCCGACCGAGCTGGGTAAAGCCGAGGTTGCCCCCCTCGCCCACGATACGGGCCCGCAGATCGCGACCATTGACTCGCAATGCGTCGTTGCTGCGATCCCCAACTTCCCCATCGCTCTCACGGGCGCTTTTCACATAGGTGCCGATGCCGCCGTTCCACAGCAGATCAACATTGAGGCAAAGCAGCGCCTTGATCAGCTCGTTCGGCGCCATGCTGGCCTTGTCAGTGCCAAGCAGGGTCTGCATCTCGGGGCTCAACTTGATGGACTTGGCCGAGCGCAGGAAGATGCCGCCCCCTTGTGATATCAGCTCGCGGTTGTAGTCATCCCAGCTGGAACCCGGCAAATCGAACAGACGCTGGCGCTCGACAAAGCTCTTGGCCGCATCCGGAGTAGGGTCAACGAAGATGTGCATGTGGTTGAACGCACCCACCAGCCGAGTGTGCTCGGAGAGCAGCATGCCGTTGCCGAACACGTCGCCGGCCATGTCCCCAATCCCCACGCAAGTGAAGTCGGTGGTCTGGCAGTTGACGCCAATTTCACGAAAATGCCGTTTGACCGACTCCCAGGCGCCGCGGGCGGTGATGCCCATCTTCTTGTGGTCGTAACCGACCGAGCCGCCGGAGGCGAATGCATCACCGAGCCAGTGACCGTATTCGAGGCTGATCTCGTTGGCGATGTCGGAGAAGGTGGCTGTGCCCTTGTCGGCTGCGACCACCAGGTAGTAGTCATCCTCATCGTGACGCACCACGGATTTGGGCGGGATCACCTCGCCGCCGATGATGTTGTCGGTCACATCGAGCAGGCCACGAATAAACAGGCGATAACAGGCCTTACCCTCCTCCTGGATGACGGCACGGGGCGCCCCCACCGGCATCTGTTTGCAGTAGAAACCGCCCTTGGCCCCCACTGGCACAATGACGGTGTTCTTGACCTGCTGGGCTTTCACCAAGCCCAATACCTCGGTGCGGAAGTCCTCTTTTCGATCGGACCAGCGCAAGCCACCACGGGCCACCTTGCCCCAACGCAGATGCACCCCTTCCACCCGCGGTGAGTAGACAAAGATTTCGAACTTGGGCAGCGGCAGCGGCATGTCGGTGATGCTGGACGGCGCCAGCTTGAAGGAGATGTAGGGCTTGATGTTGCCCGCCTTGTCCAACTGGTAGTAGTTGGTGCGCAGGGTAGCGTCGATCATCTCCACATAGCGACGAATGATCCGATCGTCATCCAGGTTGGCCACCTGATCCAGCTTGGCGGCAAGCTCCTCGTGCAGCTTGGCCTGCACCTTGGCATCTTGCTTGCCGGCAGGATCGAGGCGCTGTTCGAACAGGGTAAACAGCAGTTGGGCAATATCCGGGTAGCGGGTCAGGGTCTCTTCGATATAGGACTGGCTGAAGGAGACGCCGGTCTGGCGCATGTATTTGGCATAGGCGCGCAGCACCGACACCTGACGGCCGGTAAGTCCCGCCCCCAATACCAGCCGGTTGAAGCCGTCATCTTCCAGCTGCTTGTTCCAGATGGCGGCAAACGCCTGCTGGAAGCGCTGCTGGCTCTGGGCCAGATCAAAGGGCTGCTCGCCGTGCAGCAACATGGAGAAGTCGAGGATCCAGAACAGATCGCCAGCCGGAGTGCGTACCTGATACGGGGTCTCGCCGATCACCCGCAGCCCCATGTTCTCCAGCATCGGCAGCACATCGGAGAGGTGAATGGGCTCGGTGCGATGGAACAGCTTGAGCCGTACCCGACGGTCGTTCTCCTCCTCCTGCGCGCGATAGAACAGCATGCCCAGCGGCTCGGCTTCGCTCAGGTTATCGAGCGCCATAATATCGGCCACGGCAGAGCCAGGCAGCACATCCTCCTTGTAAGCGCGGGGGAATGCAGTACTGAAACGGCGGCGCAGCTCGTTGCCACGAGCCTCGCCATAGTGGGAAAGCAGCACGGAGTCGAGTCTGTCGTCCCAGCTGCGGGCCGCTTCAATCAGGTTGTTCTGTACTTCGTTCACATCCACATCCACGTTGTTGTTGTTGACCCGCACTATGTAGTGGGTCCGCGCCAGCACGCCTTCGGTGAAGTAGACGTTGAACTCCACCTCTTCATTGCTGCCAAAATATTTCTGCAAAATTTGCTGGGTCTTGATCCGCAGCGCCGTGTTGTAGCGCTCCTTGGTGACATAGACCATGCAGGAGAAGAAGCGACCATAGACATCGCGGCGCACGAACAGTCGCAGCATGTCCCGCTCCTGCATCTCCAGCACCCCAAGACCGGTGGCCAGCAGCTCCTCTTCACGAGCCTGGATCAACTCATCGCGGGGATAGGTTTCCAATACGTTCAGCAGCGCCTTGTAGGCGTGGGAGCCCTTCTCGTGACCGGAGGCGGCCATGATGCGTTCGAGACGATGGCTGATGAGCGGGATCTGGGTCGCGCTGGTGTTGTAGATGGAAGAGGCGTAGAGGCCGATGAAGCGATCTTCCCCGATCACCTTGCCATGCTCGTCAAAGCGCTTGATGCCGATGTAATCCACATAAGCCGGACGGTGCACCCGGGACTTGCTGTTGGATTTGGTGAGGATCAGCAGGTCAGAACTCAGAGCGGCGTGACGGGCGCTGGCCGGCATATTGCCAAGGCGCTGACCCACCTCCTTGATGGAGTTTTTCATCAGCCCAAGGCTGGAGCTCGCCTGCGGCAGGATCTCGTGATCCCCCTCCACTGCCTTGACGTCGTAACGGCGATACCCCATCAGGGTGAAGTTGTGGGCAGCCACCCATTTGAGGAAGGCAACGCAGGAGGCCACCTCCTCCTTGCTGACCGGGTGCTTGCGCTTGGGCAGTTCGTCAATGATCTCATTGAGCTTGGCCAGCATGGGCTGCCAGTCGCCCACTGCCAGCGCCACTTCACCAGCCACCGAGTTGAGCTCGGCAGCCAGCGCGGCCATCTGCTCCTCGCTGGTGAGGTGATCGATCTCGATAAGGAAGGCCGTTTCAACCGAGGTCTGCCCATCGGTGTTGTCGAGCGCCAGAATGGCGTCAATCTTGCCATCCGCTCCACGAATGAGGTGCAGCGGTTGGTGCAGCATCATGTGGGCGGTGATATTGAGTCGCTTGAGCGCCATCCGGATGGAGTCCACCAGGAAGGGGGAGTCCTGCAGGATCACCTCGACGATGGTATGGGGCGATTGCCAGCCGTGACGGGTCAGTTCGGGATTGTAGACCCGGATGTAGGGATCGGTACCGCTGCGCTGATTGAGGGCATTCCACAGGCTCAGGGCCGCGCCATAGAGATCGCTGTCATTGCGATCGTGCAGGTCGGAGCTCGCCATGTTGCCGTAGAACTTGGCAACGAAGCGCTCGACCAGAGAGGCACTGTTTTTGGGCAACTTCTGATGGATCAGACTGAGAACGTTTTCGAGCAGAACTGAGGTAGGGGCGTCTTTCAATGCCATTTTTATATTCCTTATCGGACGACATTAACCACCGACGCAGAGGCAACCACCCTGGTTACCCGCTGGTGCAGAGTTGTTGCGAAGTGTAATGGCTTGGCTAAGGGAAGGCGAGGAAAGGTGCTAACGAGATGTTAAAAACAAGGTGCAGATCACGGCTTAAACTGTGAGAAATTTTGCAAATAACCAAAAATACAGAAATTCCCACTACCTTTGTGCCAGTTTACCGGATAGATAGTGACGCAAAGCAGATAAACAGTCGGTAATCTGTTCGATTTTTGTTAATTTATGCGTTCGAGACTGATAAAGCGGTAATCGTCCTGGGTTTTCAGCCGAAAATAGCCATGCACACCATTGATGGCGACAAAGGGTCGTATTTTTTCTATGCCAAGCTCCAGGGTCAACCCCTGTTCGCTGCGCACCACCAGCCGTCTGGCATGGCCCTGATACATCAGCATCACCTCGTCACTGCTCAATGAGAGCCGAAAAGTAAACTGCTTCACGCTTGCTCCTGATCACACAACAAATCACACAATAGGGGCAGGCGCATTCACGCCCCTGCCCCGTCGACACTTACTGCTGCAGCGCCTTGCTGACCTTCTCGAACAGATCCCGTGCCAGCCCCTCAAGGTTGGCAAGGCGGGTCAACTCGGCGCGGATCAGGGCCTTGCGCGCCTCATCCAGTCGCTTGAACTGGATAAGCGGAGTGATGAGGCGGGAGGCCACCTGCGGATTGACCTCGTTGAGCTCGATCAGCAGATCGGTCAGGAAACGGTAACCGCTGCCATCCACCGCATGGAACTGCACCTGATTGCTCATGGCGAAGCTGCCGATCAGCGCCCGCAGCCGGTTCGGATTGCGAATGCTGAAAGTGGGGTGATTCATCGCCTGTTTCACTTCGCTAAGCACATCGGCAGCCGGTTTGCTGCCAATCAGCCGCAGCCAGTTGTCCAGCACCAGTCCATCCTTGGCCCACTTGCCTTCAAAATCGGCCAGCAGCGCGGCACGGCATGGCAACAGATAGCAGTTGGCCACCTGCAGCGCCGCCAGGGTATCGGTCATGTTGTCGGCAGTTGCATACTGCTCGCGCACCAGCGCGTCGGCATGCTCTGCATCCAGCGCAGCCAGATAGCCGAGCACTACCCCTTTGAGGGCCCGCTTGGCCATGTCGGCATGCACCACCTGATAACCATTCAGACGCAGACTCTGATAGGTCGCCGCCAAGCGCGCGCCAAAGGCCTCGGCAAGACGGGTGTGGATCGCGTCTCGTACCTGATGGATGGCATCGATATCGGCCACCTCGAACAGCTCGGCCAGGGTCGCTTCACCGGGCAGCGCCAGGATCTCCGCCTTGAGGGCCAAATCGAGATCGCTGTCGTCCAGAATGGCGACGAAGGCGGCCAACAGGGTTTGGGAGAGCTCAACCCCCTGCCCATGCTGGACCCGTGCCACCCCGTCGATGACCGCCTTGTTGATCAGCATCTGGGCCGCATCCCAGCGGGCAAACTCGTTGCGGGCAAAGCGCATCAGGAAGGCGAGCGCTTCGTCGCTGTAGTCATAGTGCAGCTTGACCGGCGCGGAAAAGTCCCGCAGCAGGGAGGGAACCGGCTTGACCGGCACCCGATCGAATACGAAGGTCTGCTCCGCTTCCAGCACATCGAGCACGTTGCCGATGGCCTTGCCCCGATACTGCAGCGCAATGACAGCACCCTGCTCGTCATAAAGCTCGATGTCGAGAGGGATATGCAGCGGCAGCTTTTGCGGTTGATCCTGAGTCGGCGGGGTATGCTGGCTCACATGAAGGCGATAGATACCGCTGGCGGCATCATACTCGTCGGTCACGGTCAGCTCGGGGGTGCCGGACTGACTGTACCAGCGGCGGAAACGGCCAAGATCGACACCGGACGCATCCTCCATCGCCTGCACGAAATCATCGCAGGTGGCGGCCGAGCCGTCGTGACGCTCGAAGTAGAGGCGCATACCGGCCTGGAAGGCCTCTTCACCTAGCAGGGTGTGCATCATGCGGATCACTTCCGACCCCTTCTCATAGACGGTCAGGGTGTAGAAGTTGTTCATCTCGATCACCACATCCGGGCGGATCGGATGCGCCATGGGGCCGGCATCTTCGGCAAACTGCGGGCCGCGCACGGTACGCACGTTGTTAATGCGGTTGACGCCGCGGGAGCCCAGATCGGAGGAGAACTCCTGATCCCGGAATACCGTCAGCCCCTCTTTCAGGCTGAGCTGGAACCAGTCGCGGCAGGTGACGCGGTTGCCGGTCCAGTTGTGGAAATATTCGTGACCGATCACCCGTTCGATACCGTGGTAGTCGCTGTCAGTAGCGGTGGCAGGATTGGCCAGCACGAATTTGGAGTTGAAGATGTTTAGCCCCTTGTTCTCCATGGCGCCCATGTTGAAGAAGTCCACCGCGACGATCATGTAGATGTCGAGATCGTACTCGAGGCCGAAACGCTGCTCGTCCCAGCGCATGGAGTTGATGAGGCTCTCCATGGCAAAACCGGCGCGATCGAGGTTGCCCTTGTCGACGAAGATCTCGAGGGCCACTTTGCGGCCGCTCTTGGTGGTGTAGTGGCTGCGCTCCACATCGAAATCACCGGCCACCAGTGCAAACAGGTAGCTCGGTTTGGGGAAAGGATCCTGCCACTGCACGAAGTGACGGCTGCCATCCAGATCACCGCTGTCGACCTTGTTGCCATTGGATAGCAGGAAGGGATATTTGGCTTTGTCGGCGGTAATGCGGGTGCTGTAGCGCGCCAGAATGTCGGGGCGATCCAGATAATAGGTAATGCGACGAAAGCCCTCAGCTTCACACTGGGTGCAGTAGGCATCGCCAGACTTGTAAAGCCCTTCGAGTGCGGTGTTGGCGGCCGGATCCAGCAGGGTGACAATGGTCAGCACACATTCGGCCGGCAGGTTGAACAGGGTCAGACTGCTCTCGCCTTGCTCGTAGTGGTCACAGGGAATGCCATCGATGGCAATGCTCTTGAGGGTCAGCTGCTCGCCATCAAGGACCAGCGGCGCATTGTGCTCGCCGTTGCGGCGAATGCGGGTGATGGCAGTGACCTGGGTCAGTGGTTCCTGCAATTGGAAATCGAGGTCGATAGTGTCGATCCAGTAGAGCGGCGCCTGATAATCCTGGCGATATTTGGCCGTCATGGCCTGGGAGTGATCGGTCATTATTGTCTGCTTCCACGCTTGTTAAAGGCGAGAAAGAGGCTGTCACAACCAACTGGCGGGGTCAAACGATTTGCATGACGTCAGATGTGCCAGATAAAAAGAAAGGGCGACCGCAGTCGCCCTTGTGCATGATGGGTTGCCTGTCAGCTGCGTTTGCTGTCCATAGCCAGATCCGCCGTGATATTGGCCGCTTCGATGAGATACTCATCGGGCGCTTCAAAATCAGCGGGCAGTTCGTCCAGGCTCTTGACTGCCGGCTTGCCAAGACGTGCCAAGCGCTCATTGGTACGTTTAAGCGCTTTCTCATCCTGTTTCGCCTGCTCTGCAACACGCTCCGCCTCGTTGAGGGAGACCGACTTCTTGTCTTTCTCCTCCTTGTAGTCAGCGATGTCCTGCATCACATAGGCAAACTCGGGATCCTTGGCGATCCGAGCATCGTGGGCAGCCTGCAACTTGGGCAGCAGACTGGTGAAATTGCCGAGTTTCTCGTAGTTGGCTGAGGCTATCTTGTCCCAAGGCAACGCATTAAACTCGCGGCTTTCGCCCGTCTCTTCCGGCGCAACCGGTGTCGGGAAGCTGATATCCGGCGCAACGCCCTTGTTCTGGGTACTGCCACCATTGATCCGGTAGAACTTGGCGATGGTGTACTGCACGTGACCCAGCGGCTGCTCGTAGAAGTCATAGACCTTGGCGAGGCTGCGATGTTGTTGCACCGTCCCCTTGCCGAACGAGTTTTCCCCCAGGATCAGGGCGCGACCATAATCCTGCATGGCGGCGGCGAAGATCTCGGAGGCAGATGCACTGTATCTGTCGATCAGCACCGACATGGGACCGCCGTAATAGACGTTGCCATCATCGTCACCGTTGACCGTGATACGACCCATATGATCCCGGATCTGAACCACAGGACCGCTGCCAAAGAAGAGACCGCTCAGGGCAGAGGCTTCGGTCAGGGCTCCGCCGCCGTTTCCGCGCAGATCGATGATAAGACCATCGATCTTCTGCTTGTTGAGGCTGGAGAGCTCCTTGATCACATCATCGTGCAGATTGACGTAGAAACTCGGGATCTCGATGACACCGATCTTCTTGCCTTCGGCGGTGATCACCTTGGACTTGGCTGCCCGGTCTTCAAGGCGCACCTTGTCACGGGTCAGCTCGATCTGTTCGGTCTTGGCGGTAGCGCCCTTGCCGCGCTGAATTTCAAGCTTGACCTTGCTCCCCTTGGGTCCCTTGATGAGCTCGACAACGTCATCGAGACGCCAGCCGATCACATCAATAATCTTGCCATCTTCCTGTCCCACCCCGGTGATCTTGTCATCAGGCTTGAGGTGGTTGGATTTGGCAGCAGGACCACCGGGTACCAGGGAGCGGATGACTGTAAAGTCATCTTCCGCCTGCAACACGGCACCAATCCCTTCCAGCGAGAGGTTCATCTCGGTGTTGAAACGATCGGCACTGCGCGGTGAGAGGTAACTGGTGTGGGGTTCGATGGCGCGAGCGAAGGAGTTCATGAAGAGCTGGAAGACATCCTCGCTCTCGGTCTGGGACATCCGCTTGATGGCGTTGTTGTAACGCTTGCCAAGCAGCTCCTTGATCTCGGGCCACTCCTTGCCGCTGAGCTTGAGACTCAGGGCATCGAACTTGACCCGCTGACGCCACAGCTCGTTGAGCTCTGCTTCATCTTTGGGCCAAGCCGCCCCTTCCCGATCAAACACATAGTTGTCGGTCTGGGTAAAATCGAAAGGAGTATCAAGCAGTTTGAGGGCGTATTCGAACCGCTCATAACGCCGCTGCTGACTCAGGTTGAACATCTCGTAGGCGGGAGCCAGACGGCCTCTTTCGAGGTCGGTGTCAAAACCGTTACGGTACTTTTCAAAACGGCTGATATCAGAGGCCAAAAACAGGTTGCGGCTGTAGTCCAGATTCTCCAGATATTTATCGAAAATCACGGAGGAAAAGGCATCGTCCAGCTTGAACTGTTTGTAGTGCGAGCGGGTAAACAGATTGGTAATTCGCTTGCTGGCCGTAGCATGTTGGCTCTCTTGAGCCAACACAGGCAAATCACTCTCCTTGAGCACCGGCTCGATGGCCTGTGCAAGCCCGGCAAGCGCCAGGCTACAGGCAACGAGGGAAAAACGAATTACGCCATGCTTCAACATTTGTCTCCTTAGAGAACCAAGTGCTCTGATTTGACCCGCACCATCATGCCGGTCTGCAGTTGGACCTGTACATCGTCCTTGGTTACTTCCTTGATGGTTGCCGGAACCGGGAATTTACCCATAACGACGCGCACATCCTGGCCCACTTTCAGCGTAGCGGCATCCACTTTAACCAGCGGAGCGTCAGCGACCGGTGCCTTGGCGGTAGCTTTCGGCTTGGCAGCTACATCAGTTTTCTCGGTTTTGCGCACAGCAGGACGACGTGGCTTCTTGACCTTCTCATCCTTCTCTTTGGTATTGGTACGACGGCTGGCGAATACGCGCTCTTTGCTCTCTTTCAGAGCTTGCTTGGCGTGCTCGATGTGCTCTTCGGTCAACAGCTCGCCCGGGTTGCCATCCAGATCGACGCGAGCCTGGCCAGCTTTGAGACCGTGCAGGTAGCGCCAGCTGGAGGTGTATTGACGCAGTGCGGAACGCAGCATGGTCTTGGAGACTCTGGCATCGTCAGCAAGACGCTCGGCCAAATCCTGGAAGATGCCAATCTTGAGCGGCTTGGCCTCTCCTTCAGCAACGAAGCAGGCCGGGAATTTCTCGACCAGGTAGGCAACGATCTCTTTACTGTTCTTCAGCTTCTCAGTGTTTTCCATGTATAACCTTGGCTTTCATATAAACGCACGGGCACGTCCCGAGCACAACAAAGGCCCCATTATAGAGAGCTTGGGGCCTTTTGCGAACCATCTAGCAATGACTTAGAGCATGCTTTCCAAAATTTGCACCGTTTCTTCGAGGCCAATCCGGTCTTCCTGGTCGAAACGGTTAAAAATCGGACTGTCGATATCGAGTACCCCGATGATCTCGCCACCACGGCGCACCGGGATCACGATTTCCGAGTTGCTCGCGCCATCGCAAGCGATGTGACCATCGAACTGGTGGACATCGTCAATGAGCTGGGTTCTCCCCTCTGCCACTGCCGTACCACACACCCCGCGGCCGACCGGGATCCGCACGCAGGCCGGTTTGCCCTGAAATGGCCCCAATACCAGGGTCTCGCCCTGCAACAGATAAAAACCGACCCAGTTGATCTCCGCCAGCTCCTGATTCAGCAGTGCGGAGAGGTTGGCCAGATTGGCAATCAGATCGGTTTCCCCCTCCAGCAGCGCCTTGGCCTGCTGGTTGAGGGTGCGATAAAATGGTTGTTTTTCAATCATGATTAAATGAACTTCACTCCCTGATGGTTTGGGGAAGGTAACGCCTGGCCGGGAAATTTCAAATATTTTTTCCACTCCCCGCTCCTTGCGCCGTTATTCCCGGGCAACGGAAAGCGCCAATTGCTGGCGTTGACCATTACTCCACTCGATATTTAACAACCAGATCATGACGGGTGATGTACAACTCCCCACCTGGGTTACCCCCTGCCACTGTCCGTCTATTTGTTCAAAGTTCACCGGAATGGTGCCCATAAACATATCTTTGCCTTCGAGTGTCGCTTTCACCGGTTTGATGGCCGGATCGCCGCCGCTAATAGCGATGACAAAGTCATATTCAGCGCGCAGCGGTAATTCCTTGATGGCGACCGTCAGCGACTTGTCACCAATCAGCGCGCTGCAAGGGGTGTGGGAAAGATCACAAATCTGATCTTTTGTCTGGTCAGCAGAGACGCTGTTATCGACCGAAAACCAGGTGCGATAGGCCATCAGCGCCAATAACAGCGCCAATACCAGTACGAGGTGCAAAACTTTACGTGCGGTAAGTCTCTCTTTCATCAAAAACAGCCCGATTAAGATGCAATTAAAATAGTTTTTTGTGATCTCGAACAAGGTAAAAAACTGCCATATCGAGACCGGACGGAGCCAAATATATCACTGTTTATACTGTTATTTTACCTGTCACTTCAGTATCATTCCCATGCAGTTTTCATTTAGCCATCTTTTGCTTTTCCTTTCGTTAACAGATGTTAACAACTGGTCGGCGGTGGCTGATGAAGCCAGTCCGGTTCTCCGGATACAAAACCAAACAACAGCAGCATCGGAAGCGGAATATAACGATGAGCCATACAACTAACCATCCTGAGTACAACTACACCGTTGTTCGCCAGTTTACCGTCATGACGATTGTCTGGGGAATTGTCGGCATGTCGGTTGGCGTACTGATCGCAGCCCAGTTGATCTGGCCTGCCCTCAACTTCGAGACCCCGTGGCTGACTTACAGTCGTCTGCGGCCCCTCCATACCAACGCAGTGATCTTCGCCTTCGGCGTCAGTGCACTGATGGCCACCTCCTTCTACGTGGTGCAGCGCACCTGTCAAACCAGACTGTTTGGTGGCCCGCTGGCAACCTTCGTCTTCTGGGGCTGGCAAGCAATCATCCTCTCTGCCGCCATCTCTCTGCCGCTGGGTTACACCTCCGCCAAAGAGTATGCCGAGCTGGAGTGGCCGATTGATATCGCCATCACTGTGGTATGGGTCGCCTATGCCATCGTCTTCTTCGGCACCCTGATGAAACGCACCACCTCCCACATCTATGTGGCGAACTGGTTCTTCGGCGCCTTCATTATCACCGTTGCGGTGCTGCACATTGTCAACAACATGGAAGTGCCCCTCTCCGGCATGAAGTCCTACTCCATGTACTCCGGCGCCATGGACGCCATGGTGCAGTGGTGGTATGGCCACAACGCGGTAGGCTTCCTGCTGACCGCCGGCTTCCTGGGGATGATGTACTACTTCGTGCCCAAGCAGGCGGGTCGTCCGGTTTACTCCTATCGCCTCTCCATCGTCCACTTCTGGGCGCTGATCTCCCTCTATATCTGGGCCGGTCCGCACCACCTGCACTACACCGCACTGCCTGACTGGGCTCAGTCGCTGGGCATGGTGATGTCCCTGATCCTGTTCGTCCCCTCCTGGGGCGGCATGATCAACGGCATCATGACCCTCTCCGGTGCCTGGCACAAACTGCGTTATGACCCCATCCTGCGCTTCCTGATCGTCTCCCTCTCTTTCTACGGCATGTCGACCTTCGAAGGCCCGATGATGGCGATCAAAACCGTCAACGCCCTCTCCCACTACACCGACTGGACCGTTGGTCACGTTCACTCCGGTGCGCTGGGCTGGGTTGCCATGGTCTCCATCGGTGCTGTCTATCACCTGATCCCGAACTTGTTCGGCCAGGGCAGGATGTACAGCGTCAAGCTGATCAACGTTCACTTCTGGCTGGCGACCGTGGGCACCGTGCTCTACATCGTTGCCATGTGGATTTCCGGCGTGATGCAGGGCCTGATGTGGCGTGCAGTCAACGAAGACGGCACCCTGACCTACAGCTTCGTTGAAGCGTTGCAGGCATCCTATCCCTTCTATTTCGTGCGCTTCCTGGGTGGCTGCTTCTTCGTCACCGGCATGTTGCTGATGGCTTACAACGCCTATCGCACCATCACTGCGCCCAAAGGTTCTCTGGAACCTGTCGCCCAGCCAGCATGATTGAAGAGGTCAACCCATGAGCAACAATAACCGTCACGAAATATTTGAAAAAAGCGTTCCCATGCTGGTGGTCGGCATCATCTTCGCCATCAGTCTGGGGGGCCTGGTTGAAATCACTCCGCTGTTCTTCCAAAAGCAAACCACCGAGCCGGTGGAGGGCCTCAAGCCCTACACCGCTCTGCAGATGGAAGGACGCGACATCTTCATTCGCGAAGGCTGCACCAACTGCCACAGCCAGATGATCCGTCCGTTCCGTGCCGAAACCGAGCGTTACGGTCACTACTCGGTCGCCGGTGAGAGCGTCTGGGAGCACCCCTTCCTGTGGGGCTCCAAGCGTACTGGTCCGGACTTGGCCCGTGTCGGTGGCCGGTACTCCGACGAGTGGCACAAGGTTCACCTGATCAACCCGCGCGATGTGGTACCGGAATCCAACATGCCCGCCTACCCTTGGCTTGATACCAATGTGCTGACTGGCGAGATGACCGGCAAAAAACTGGCGCTGTTCCGCGATCACTTCGGTGTGCCCTATACCGACGCAGATATTCAGGGTGCTGGCGAAGCCGTCAAGGGCAAAACCGAGCTGGATGCGCTGGTGGCCTATCTGCAATCACTGGGTCATGCCCTGAAATAAGGAGGCGAAAATGGACTACGGCACATTTCGCGGTCTGTATACCTTGCTGTTGATGGCCATCATGATTGGCATCATCGTCTGGGCCTACAGCAAACGCCGCAAGACCTCTTTCGACGAGGCTGCCAATCTGGTTTTTGCCGATGATGAGCAACCCGGTGCTGATAAAAAGAACGCAGGAGCGAAACAATAATGAGCACTCTGTTTAGCATTTTTGTGACTGTCATCAGTCTGGGAACCATCCTCGGCTGCTTCTTGCTGCTGATGTGGTGCCGCAAGGACAAGATGGGTGTTGAAGAAGGCAAATCGATGGGTCACTCCTTCGATGGCATCGAGGAGATCAACAACCCGCTGCCGAAGTGGTGGACTTACATGTTCCTCTTCTTCATCGTCACCGGTCTGGTTTATTTGATCGCCTTCCCGGGGCTTGGCAACTTCAAAGGCCTGCTGGGCTGGCAAAGTTCCAACCAGGACGTGCGCTCGCTGGCCGAGTCCAAAGCTGCAACCGAATCGGCCAAGGCTGAAGGTCGCGCGGTGGAGTATGACCGTGAGGTCGCCAAGGCTGACGAGATCTACGGCGCCAAGTTCCGTGAACTCACCTACGAAGCGGATGGCAAAACCTATCGTGCCATCACCGAGATCGCCAAGGATCCGGAAGCCCTGAAAGTGGGTCAGCGTCTGTTCCTGCAGAACTGCTCCCAGTGCCACGGCTCTGACGCCCGCGGTGGTCGCGGTTTCCCGAACCTGACCGACAGCGAATGGCAATGGGGCGGCCAGCCTGATCAAATCAAGACCACCATCATGGGCGGTCGTCAGGGGATCATGGCTGCCTGGGGTGAAATCCTCGGCAAAGATGGCGTTCAGGAAGTAGCCTCCTATGTGCTGAGCCTCTCCGGTCGCAAGGTCGACCTGGTCGAAGCCAAGAAAGGTGAAGCACGCTTCGCCATCTGCGCTGCCTGCCACGGGGCCGATGCCAAGGGCGGTGTTGCCGTCGGTGCGCCAGATCTAACCAACAACACCTGGCTCTACGGTGGCTCCCGCGAAGTGGTGGTGCAAACCATCACCCACGGTCGTCACGGCGTGATGCCAGCCTGGAAAGATATTCTGGGTGAGGACAAGGTTCACCTGCTGGCCTCCTACGTTTACAGCCTGTCTCATCAACAGTCTGCCAAATAAGGTTCGCCCGTAACGTTGTAACATGTGATAAACACGTGATTACACAGCAAAAAGCCTCGACTCCTCGAGGCTTTTTGTTATCTTGTGTTGCGTAAAAACCATCTTCCACGTTAATCATTCGTTTCATGGCAGTAGCAATCATGACCCAACCTCTATCCAAACCGTGGTATCGCCAATTCTGGCCCTGGTTTATCATCGCCCTCCCCACTGCCGCCGTTGTTGGCAGCATCGCCACCGCCATCATCGCCAGCAAGGATGGGGTCAATCTGGTGGCCGAGGACTATTACAAACAAGGGAAAGAGATCAATCAGGACTTGAGCAAGTTTGACCGCTCCGAAGCCCTCAATATCCGCTTTGGGCTGGAAGTTGACGGCAACGAGCTGACCCTCAAACCCATCAGCGGCGATATTCCTGCCGGGCAAGCTCTCTATCTCTCATTGTTCCACCCGACCTTGGCCGGTCAGGACAGCGAACACATGATCACCGCCGATGCGAGCGGCACCTATCGCCTCCATTTCGACAAGCCGCTGGTCGGCAAGTGGCACATTCGGGTCGATGCCTTCGATCACCAGTGGCGATTGCAAGAGACCGTCCAGCTGCCCACCCTGGCCCCTGTCGAACTCGACCCGAAAGGACGCTAAGCCATGACCGGCTGTTCTCACTGTGGCGAGCCGGTGTTCGCCAGCGCCCCTGCTGCTTGCATTCTGCATTCAGGGGGGCATAACGCATGACCCCCTGTTTTCACTGTGGCGAGCCGGTACCCGCCAATAGTGGCTATGCCCTCGAGATAAAGGGGATTGTTCGCCCCATGTGCTGCCCCGGTTGTCAGGCGGTGGCGGAAACCATTATGGAGTGCGGCCTCGCCAGTTACTACGATCACCGCACCGCCCCCGGTACCAAGGGGGATCTGGTACCCGAGGAGCTAGCCGCCCTCACCCACTACGATCTGGCAGAGGTGCAACAGGATTTTGTCACCGACAGCGGTACCCTTCGCGAAATCCAGCTGACAGTAGAAGGGCTAACCTGCGCCGCCTGTGCCTGGCTTATCGAACGCCACTTGATGACACTGACGGGCCTGCGCTACATCAACGTCAACACCACCACCCACCGGGCCCGCATCAAGTGGGATCCGGACCTGCTCTCCCTGAGTGACATCCTCAAGGGATTTGCCCAGATCGGCTATCGCGCCTATCCGTTCCAGACCCATCAACAGGAGGCGCTCTACGCCAAAGAGGTGCGCAGCTATATGTTCCGGCTGGCACTGGCGGGGCTGGGCTCGATGCAGGTGATGATGTGCGCCGTGGCCCTCTACATGGATCTCTTCATCAGCGTTGAAGATGAGTTCATGGTCTACTTCAAGTGGATAAGCCTGTTGCTCTCCACCCCCATCATGATCTACTCGGCCCAGCCCTTTTATGTGGGTGCCTGGCGCAGCCTGAAACAGGGTCACTTGTCGATGGATGTGTCGGTGTCGCTGGCGCTGATCGGGGCTTTTATCGCCTCCATGTGGGCCACCGTGTTCAATACCGGTGAGGTCTATTACGACTCCATCACCATGTTCGTCTTCTTCCTGCTGCTGGGGCGCTTTCTCGAGTTGCGGGCCCGGCGCAAGGCGTCGGAATCGAGCTCCAACCTGGCCAGACTGGTGCCCATCATGGCGACCCGCATCGATGATGAAGGGGAGCATGAGGTAGCGGCCAAGACCTTGCAGGTCGGCGATCGGGTACGTGTGCTGGCCGGAGCAACCTTGCCAGCTGACGGCATCATTGTCGAAGGGCAAGCCAGCCTCAACGAATCCATGCTGACCGGTGAACAGCTGCCCCTGCTCAAACAGCGTGGTGATCAGGTCTATGCCGGCACCATCAACACCGATGCCCCGCTGCAGATCCGGGTCAGCCACCGTATCGAAGAGTCTCGGATCGCCCAGATCATGCGGCTGCAGGATCATGCCCTCGATGACAAACCAGCCATCGCCCAGATGGCGGATCAGCTGTCGCGCCACTTTATTCTGGTGCTGCTGATCATTGCCGCCGCCGTCTGGACCTTCTGGCACTTCCATCAACCGGATCAGGCGTTCTGGGTCACCCTCGCCGTGCTGGTTGCCACTTGCCCCTGTGCCCTGTCGCTGGCCACCCCGACGGCGCTAACCTCGGCCACCGCCAATCTGACCCGTAACGGCATTCTGCTGCGCCGTGGTCATGTGCTGGACGTGCTGACCAAGGCCAACCGGATCGTGATGGACAAGACCGGTACCCTGACTACTGGCGAGATCAGTCTGACGCAGACTCAAGCGTTGGCCGACCTTGACGTGGCCCACTGCCTCGCCATCGCTCGGGCCATGGAGGCGCAATCCGAACATCCCATTGCCCGCGCCTTCCGACTGCCCGCCGACAGCATCGCCGTGTTGCCATCCGTTCGCGAGATCACCCCGGTCATCGGTCACGGCATCACGGCGCTGGTGGATGGCGTACGTTACCGCATCGGCAGTGCCCGCTGGCTTGGGCTGGATCCGGCGCAAGAATGCGGCCGCGGTCTGGCTATCTATCTGGCCGACGAGCAGCAGGTCTTGGCCCGCTTCAATCTGGAAGATACCCTGCGCCCCGATGCCAGGGCGCTGATCGCGGCATTCAAGGCGGCAGGTCTGCAAACTACCGTGCTGACTGGCGACAGCTCTTTTCAGGCAGACGAGATTGCCCGCGAGCTGGGCGTGGATGAGCTGGTCAAGGGGGTCTCACCCGATGGCAAGCTGACCTACCTCAAGGCCCGGGAAGCCCAGGGGGATATCAGCATCATGGTGGGCGATGGCATCAACGACGCCCCGGTACTGGCCGGAGCGCACGCCTCGTTTGCCATGGCTGGTGGCACCGATCTGGCGAAAAACAGCGCCGATGCCATCCTGCTGGCCGATGACCTGAGCCGACTGCTCGAGGCCAGAGTGCTGGCAATGCGTACCCGCAAGATCATCATCGAGAACTTCGCCTGGTCCATCGGTTACAACCTGCTGGTGTTGCCGCTGGCGGCCTGCGGCTGGCTGCCCCCCTATCTGGCGGCGGCGGGCATGTCGCTCAGCTCACTCATCGTGGTAACCAACTCCATGCGCCTCAACCGATGAGGCTGGTGGCGGAAAATAGCTGAAAATGTGGCCTGCCTTCGATGCAGGCCACATTTCTAATTGATAGCGGCTGGCCCCCTGCCCGAACAGGGTTACCATAGGGGACGCTTGCCAAGGAAGAACGCCAAGGTACCTCTCATGAATATAATTTTTGTCCTGATCCCCATCGCCATCCTGTTTGTGATCATCGCCGGGGTCGTCTTCTTCTGGGCCATTCGCTCCGAGCAGTTTGAAGATCTCGACCGGCAGGGTTCCAACATCCTGTTTGACGAAGAGCAACCCACCCACAAACCCGCAAAGCCTGCTGACCATGACCCACAACCTTGATCTGGCCGGCGCCCTGCTGGTCGGACTGGCAGGCTCCGCCCACTGCATCGGCATGTGTGGTGGCGTCTCCGCCGCGCTCTCCATGGCAATCCCCGCCAACAAACAACACTTCTGGGGGCGGCTCGCCTATCTGCTCAACTACAACCTCGGCCGGATCCTGAGCTATGTCATTGCAGGTGCACTGGTGGGCGGCCTGCTCGCCACCACCAGTGAGCTGGGCGCTGGCAAACACGCTATTGCCGGCTTGCGTCTCGTGGCAGCGCTATTGATGATTGCGCTTGGTCTCTATCTGGCGGGCTGGTGGCAAGGGATCTTGCTGCTGGAGCGGCTCGGCGCCAGATTTTGGCCACGTATCAAACCGCTGGCGGGCAAATTTATCCCCTTCACCTCACCTGTGCAGGCACTGCCCTTTGGCATGGTGTGGGGTTGGCTCCCCTGCGGGCTGGTCTACTCCATGCTGACCTGGAGCGCAGCGGCGGGTTCGGCCAGTGGCGGGGCGCTCATCATGCTATTTTTTGGCCTCGGCACCCTGCCCACCCTGTTTGCGTTGGGCGGGCTCGCCGATCGCCTGAGATACTGGCTCACCCTGCGCAGTTTGCGCCTTGGCGGTGCCCTGCTGCTCATTTTGTTCGGGGTGCATACCTTCTGGATTGGCATTGCTTCCTTTTGAAACCCTATCCAAAACGGATGAGTTGATGGTAAACTTGTTTGATATAAATCAATTATTCGTATGAGCCTATGATCCCGGAAAAGAAACCTGGCAGACGTATCCAGAGCGGTGGCTGTGCAATTCATTGCCAGGATTGCAGCATCAGTCAGCTCTGTATTCCCTTCACTCTGAACGACAACGAGCTTGATCAGCTGGACAGCATCATCGAGCGCAAGAAGCCGATCCAGAAGGGTGAAGAGCTGTTCAAGGCTGGCGATGAGTTCAAATCGCTCTATGCCATCCGTTCCGGGACCATCAAGTCTTACACCATCACCGAGCAAGGGGATGAGCAGATCACCGCGTTCCACCTCGCTGGCGATCTGGTCGGTTTTGATGCCATCCACAAACAAGCACACCCCTCCTTCGCCCAGGCGCTGGAAACCGCCATGGTGTGCGAGATCCCCTTTGAAGTGCTGGATGATCTCTCCGGCAAGATGCCCAAGCTGCGCCAGCAGATCATGCGTCTGATGAGCAACGAAATCATGGGCGATCAGGAGATGATCCTGCTGCTCTCCAAGAAGAATGCCGAAGAGCGCCTCGCCGCCTTCCTGCACAATCTGTCGGTACGCTTCTCCGAACGCGGCTTCTCCGCCAAGGAGTTCCGTCTATCCATGACCCGTGGTGACATTGGCAACTATCTGGGGCTGACCGTTGAGACCATCAGTCGTCTGCTCGGCCGTTTCCAGAAGTCCGGTCTCATCAGCGTTAAAGGCAAATACATTACCGTACTGGATCAGGTCGCGCTGGGCATGATGGCCGGTGCAACTCGCCCGCCCTGCGGCTGATTTTTCCGCTTACCCTCTCACTTTTTTCCTGCTTTCCCTGCCGGATCCTTTCCTCTGGAATGTGATCCGGTACGTTCCCCATACCCTCCTCCTGCGCTAAGCTGTAATGGCTAAGATTCTGCTGTCATTGGACTTTTCCAAGGAGGAGAAGATGGTCAAATATCAGAATATTCTGGTGGTTATCAATCCAGAAGAGGAGCGCCAAATCGCCCTCGAACGGGCAGTCAAAGTCGCCGAGCTGGACGAAAACGCCCATCTGACCCTGCTGCTCACCATCTATGACTTCTCGTATGAAATGACCGCCATGCTCTCGGTGGACGAGCGGCAAGAGATGCGCGACGGCGTCATTTCACAGCGACGTGAGTGGCTGGACGAGATCCTGACCCCCTATCGGGCACAGGGGATCGAGTGCGAAGTGAAAGTGGTCTGGCACAATCGTCCCTTCGAGTGCGTGATCCAGGAGGTGCTGGAGCAGCGCCACGATCTGGTGGTCAAAGCCACTCACCATCACAGCTTCCTGCAAACCTTCATCTTTACCCCCACCGACTGGCACCTGCTGCGCAAATGCCCCTGTCCGGTGCTGCTGGTCAAAGAGGGTCACTGGCAACGGGGCGGCAACATCATCGCCGCCATCAACTGCTCAAGTGACGATCCGGATCAGAAACTGCTCAACGAACGGATCACCCAGGAGGGAAGCGACATCGCCGAGCTGCTGGGCTCCAATCTCTATCTGGTCAACACCTACCCGGGCACCCCGGTCAACGTGGCCATCGAGCTGCCAGAGTTTGATCCCAACGCCTACAACGAAGCTATCCGCAAGCACCACGAAAGCCTGCTGCTAAGCCATGCCGACAAGTTCGGTATCGGTCATCTCTGGACCCGGGTTGCAGAGGGGCTACCGGAAGAGGTGTTGCCGGATATGGCCGAAGAGCTCAAGGCGACCCTGATGATCATGGGCTGCGTCGGCCGTACCGGGCTTTCTGCAGCTTTGCTCGGCAATACCGCCGAACATGTGATTGACCGCCTCTCCTGCGACATCCTGATCCTCAAACCGGCGGACTACAGCTGCCCGGTCGACAGTCGTCGCAATCAATCATAAGGTGCCTGGCACCTTGCCCTCCCCCGGGACATGGCTATAATAACGCGCTTATTTGTGTCCCGGGTTTTACGAGCATGCTAGAAGAGCTGAACGCCAAAGAAAAATACAGTTTTAACAAACTGCAGAAGCGCCTGCGGCGCAACGTGGGTCAGGCCATTGCCGACTTCAACATGATTGAAGAGGGCGACAAGGTCATGGTCTGCCTCTCAGGCGGCAAGGACAGCTTCGGTATGCTCGACATACTGATGAGCCTCAAAGCCAGCGCCCCCATCCATTTCGATCTGGTTGCCGTCAACCTGGATCAGAAGCAGCCCGGTTTCCCCGAGCATGTGCTGCCCGAGTATCTGGATTCCCTCGGCATCGAGTACAAGATTGTTGAAGAGGATACCTACTCCATCGTCAAGGAGAAGGTACCGGAAGGCAAAACTACCTGCTCTCTTTGCTCACGGCTGCGCCGCGGTATTCTCTACCGCACCGCCCAAGAGCTGGGTTGCACCAAGATTGCCCTTGGCCACCACCGCGACGACATCCTCGAGACCCTGTTCCTCAACATGTTCTACGGTGGCAAGCTCAAGTCCATGCCGCCCAAGCTGGTGAGCGACGATGGCAAGAACGTGGTGATCCGCCCGCTGGCCTACTGCAAAGAGAAGGATCTGATCCGCTACGCCGACGTCAAAGCCTTCCCCATCATTCCGTGCAACCTGTGCGGCTCGCAGGAGAACCTGCAGCGTCAGGCCATCAAACAGATGATGCAGGATTGGGATCGCCGCTTCCCCGGTCGTATCGAAACCATGTTCACCGCCATTCAGGACGTGATCCCGAGCCACCTGCTCGACCACAAGCTGTTTGACTTCAAGAGCATCAACCGCGACTCCGGCATCATCGATGGCGGCGACAAGGCCTTTGATCCGCCCGATATGCCAAAGGCGCCGCTGCTGGATATCGACGAGATGGACATGCTGGATGTGATTGAAGTGCGCTAAGCCGCGCTCACATGGCAAACGCCACACAATAAAAAAGGAGCGATAATCGCTCCTTTTTTGCTTTCTTGACCTGCGTTACCAACGTGACAACACCATCGGCATCAGTCCTTGTGCAGCCAGGGGGTCAGTCGCAGCACGTCACCCTGCAGGCGCAGTTGCCCGGCAGCGAACGCGGCCAGTTGCTCATTGCTTAGCAGCAGGTGGCCTTCCTGCCAGGGCAGCGCTTCCTGACGGGCGCCATCAATCAGATAAGCAGTGCCGCTCTGCTGCACCAGGGTAATGCGTACCCCTTCCATCTTCGGCAGGAAGTGCTTGCCGACCATGCCCGCCATCTTGTCGAGCAGCGACTGCATCTGCTGCTGACGGGCCGCCAGCTCCGCCAGCGGCAGTTCGGGGCCATTCGGTGCGTCGGCCATCACCTGTACCGTCATATCGCAAGTGGCGTGCTCTTCTTTCAAGCCGACGGTCACGATCCCCTTGTCGAGGTTGAGATCCTCATCAAAAGGCAGGCGCAGTTCGCTATCGACCGTTACCTCGCCCGCCACTTCCTTGCTGTCGGTTGCAACCCGGGCAAAGGTGAGGCCGCAGCGCTGACCATTTTGCGGATCGGTCAGATAAAACCCCAGTCTGGCGTGACCAAACTCCCCTTTGGCAAAGGTCTTCATCTGGCTGTAGAAGGTGCTGTATTGCAGATCCAGCACCGGCTCAGCCAGCGCCAGCCCTGGCAGCAAGAGCGTGGCCAGCAGACTCTGGCGCAAAACCTTGGTCACTCCATATCGACGGGTCATTCAACGTCCTTTTGCATCATGCATTGAAATGGTTGGGGCCTTCTGTCACCTCGTTAACCTCTACCCCCACCCCGCAGAGATCCCGATAGAGGATCCCCTTGCAGTTGAAATAGAGCGGTGCCACCCAGATAAGCCCCAACCCCATGGGGATCAGAGCCAGGAAGAAGAGCGCGGTCATCACGCCGTGGAACAACACAATGCTGGGCCAGCCGCGCGCAAAGAGCTTGAGAGAGACCAGAATGGCCTGGGGCGGCGTCAGGCCGCGCTCCAGCACCAGAGGTACGGTAAAGAGCAGCCCCATGCCGATCAGGGCCGAGGGAATGAATGAGAGTACGGCGGGCAATCCCAGCAGATCGAATAGCGGGCCAAACAGGCTGGTGAGCAGACTGCCAAGCAGGCTCAACATGCCGAGGCGTACAAAGTGGCGGAAGAAGTCGAACACCTGGTTGGCACGGGCGCGCACCCCGACCGACTGCTGCAACCCCAGCATATCGAGGGAGCTGGTCATGGGGGCCATCACCACCGTCATCAGCAGGCTCAGCACCATGGCCACATTCATCTGGCTGTCATCCCCCAGATAGGGCAACAGCAGCACATTGCTGAGCAGGATCCAGATCGCCGTCACCCCGACAATCGCCAGCAGCAGGCCAAATCCGGTACGGCGGGTCTGTTGCCATCCCTCCTGGATGACCCCTTTCAGATCAAGGCGGTAGCCCTGGTTCAGAGACTGCTCAAGGGAGCCGCCAATACGCATTTTATTACTCAATTGACTATCCAATATCGAAAACGACCAAATCAGGTGGCACATTATAGCGATTTGGTCTGCTATTCGTAGCCGTTTTTCCTGCACACTTGCGGCTAATTCGGGCCAAAAAGCCTTTAATTTCATGTGTCGGCTGCATAGAATGCGGCCCTCTTTCAACACGATGGCCACTGGCTGGGGTGAGACTGGCGGATGATGAACAATCCACAGGTAATTGTCGCGCTGAACAAGATCAGCAAAAAATACGATTGCAAGGTGATCCTGAGTGACCTTGACCTTGAAATCTATGACGGTGAATTTCTTACCCTGCTGGGCCCCTCCGGCTGTGGCAAGACCACCCTGCTGCGCCTGCTGGCCGGGCTCGAATCGGTCGACGGCGGCACCATCCATCTGGCCGGTGACGAGATCACCCATATCCCCGCCGAACACAGGCACATCAACACCGTGTTCCAGAGCTATGCGCTCTTCCCTCATATGACGGTGTTTGAAAACGTCGCCTTTGGCCTCGAGATGCAGAAAGTACCGGCCAGCGAGATCCGCCAGCGGGTCGAGGAGACCCTCGCCATGGTGCAGCTCACCGAGCTGGCCAACCGACGCCCGGATCAGCTCTCCGGCGGCCAGCAGCAACGGGTCGCCATCGCCCGCGCCGTGGTCAACAAGCCCCGCTTGCTGCTGCTCGATGAATCCCTCTCGGCGCTCGACTACAAGCTGCGCAAGCAGATGCAGAGCGAGCTCAAGGCGCTGCAGCGTCGCCTTGGCATCACCTTTGTCTTCGTTACCCATGATCAGGAAGAGGCGCTCACCATGTCTGATCGCATCCTGGTGATGGAGGGCGGCAAGATCATCCAGCGCGGCACCCCGCGCGATATCTACGAATCGCCAGCCAACCTGTTCGTGGCCCGCTTTATCGGAGAGATCAATGTGATGGATGGCAAGCTGATCAATCAGCGCGATCCCGGTATCTGGCAGGCTGAGGTGGAGGGGCGCGAATGCCTGCTTCATACCACACTGCCGTTCCAACCAGACGACAAGGTGCTGGTGCTGCTGCGCCCGGAAGATCTGCGCATTCTCGATCAGGATGACGATCAGAGCGGCGCGCTGCGGGGCAATATCCGCGAGCGCAACTACAAGGGGGCGACGCTGGATTCGGTGATCGAACTCGAAAGCGGCAAACAGCTGCTTATCTCCGAGTTCTTCGACGAGGATGACCCCGACTTTGACTACCGTCTGGGTCAGGAGGTGGCGATCCACTGGGTCGACAGCTGGGAGGTGGTGCTGCCCTATGAGCCTCACTAATCTGCGGGTACCGCACAGCTTTGCCCACAATGGCTTTCGCAACGGGGCCATCGCGCTGATCCTCGGCTGGCTGACGCTGTTTGTCTTCCTGCCCAACCTGATGATCATCGGCGTCAGCTTCCTGACCCGTGACGAGTCCGAGCTTATCGCGCCGCTCTTTACCCTGAGCAACTATGGCCGCCTGCTGGACCCCCTCTATTTCGAGGTGCTGCTCCACTCCCTCTGGCTGGCGTTGCTCGCCACCGCCATCTGCTTGCTGGTGGGCTACCCCTTTGCCTGGCTGCTGGCTCATCTGCCAGCGCGTATCCGCCCGCTGTTGCTGTTTCTGGTGGTGGTGCCGTTCTGGACCAACTCCCTGATCCGCACCTATGCGCTGAAAGTGCTGCTCGGCACCCGGGGGCTGATCAATGGCTGGCTGCTGGATCTGGGGCTTATCGAGCGACCTCTGCAGATGATGTATACCGAGGTGGCCGTCATCATCGGGCTGGTCTATGTGCTGCTCCCCTTTATGGTGCTGCCGCTCTACTCCAGCATCGAGAAGCTGGATGGCCGTTTGCTGGAGGCGGCGCGTGATCTTGGCGCCAACGGCTGGCAGCGGCTGGTGCGGATCATTCTGCCCCTCACCCTGCCCGGCATCATCGCCGGTTGTCTACTGGTGTTCCTGCCCGCCATGGGGATGTTCTATGTCTCCGACTTGCTGGGGGGCGCCAAGCACCTGCTGATCGGCAACCTGATCAAGACCCAGTTCCTCAACAGCCGTGACTGGCCCTTTGGTGCGGCCATCAGCGTGATGCTGACGGTGCTGATGGCGCTGTTGGTCTACTGCTACTGGCGGGCAGGCAAGCTATTGAGCAAGAAGGGGGAGCTGGCATGATGCGCGCACTGAAAGCTCTGTTCCTGCTGCTGGTGTTTGGCTATCTCTATGTGCCCATCGGGGTGCTGATCGCCAACTCCTTCAACCTGTCGAAATATGGCATCGACTGGCACGGCTTTACCCTGGGCTGGTATGAAAAGCTGTTTGCCAGCGCCAGTCTGATGCAGGCGGCCCAGCACTCCCTGACCATCGCCGCCCTCACCGCCACCGCGGCCACCCTGATCGGCACCCTCACCGCCGTGGCGCTGTTTCGCTACCGTTTTCGCGGTAAGCAGTACGTGAGCGGCATGCTGTTCGTGGTGATGATGTCCCCCGATATCGTGATGGCCATTTCGCTCCTGACCCTGTTTGTGGTGACCGGCATTGCGCTGGGCTTCTGGTCGCTACTGATCGCCCACATCACCTTCTGCCTGCCGTTCGTGGTGATCACCGTCTACTCGCGGCTGTGCGGTTTTGATGTGCGGATGCTGGAGGCAGCGCGGGATCTGGGGGCTGGCGAGTGGATTATCCTGCGCCGCATCATACTGCCGTTGGCGCTGCCGGCGGTGATGGCGGGCTGGCTGCTCTCCTTTACCCTGTCGCTGGACGATGTGGTGGTGAGCTCCTTTGTGACCGGCCCGGCCTACGAGATCCTGCCGCTCAAGATCTACTCCATGGTCAAGGTGGGGGTCTCCCCCGAGGTCAACGCCCTGGCCACCCTGATGCTGGTCGCCTCCCTCGGGATGGTGCTGCTGGCGCAACTGTTACTGCGTAAACGGCAGGGGTGACCCTGCCCGTTTCGTCCCCGCCACCTTTGGCGAACTCTGTCACGGTGGGCCGCAAGGCCCCATAACCCCAAGGAGTTGTTAATGACAATCCAACACAAGGCCGGCGCCCTGCTGGCAGCCGCCCTCACCCTCACCACCCCGCTGCTGAGCCAGAGCGCTCACGCGGCCGATGACAAGGTGGTCTACTTCTACAACTGGTCGGAATATGTGCCGGACGGTCTGCTGGAGCAGTTCCAGCAAGAGACCGGCATCAAGGTGATCTACTCCACCTACGAATCCAACGAGACCCTCTACGCCAAGCTGAAAACCCATGGCGACGGCTATGACGTGGTGGTGCCCAGCACCTACTTCATCTCGAAAATGGCCAAAGAGGGGATGCTGCAGCCGCTGGATCGCGCCCAGCTGCCCAACTTCAAGCACCTCGACCCCACCCTGCTCAACCACGAGTACGACCCGGACAACCGCTACTCCATCCCCTATATCTGGGGCGCAACCGGGATCGGCACCAACACCGATATCATCGAACAGCCGGTTACCAGCTGGAAGCAGCTCTGGGCACCGGAGTGGAAAGAGAGCCTGCTGCTGATGGACGATGCCCGCGAGGTGTTCCATATCGCGCTGGTGCAGCTGGGCTACAGCCCCAACACCCAGGACAAGGCGCAGATCGCCGAAGCGTTCGAATACCTGAAAAAGCTGATGCCCAACGTCAAGGCGTTCAACTCCGACAACCCGGCCGACCCCTTTATCGCCGGTGAGGTCAATATCGGTATGCTGTGGAACGGCTCGGCCTACGGCGCCCAGCGCGAATACCCCTCCATCCAGATGACCTACCCCGAAGAAGGCGCCGTGCTCTGGATGGATAACCTCGCCATCCCGGCCAAGGCCAAGCATGTGAAAGAGGCCCACGCCCTCATCAACTTCCTGATGCGCCCCGATGTCGCCGCCAAGGTGGCCGAGGCGATCGGCTACCCCACCCCGGTCAAGGATGCCATTCCCCTACTCACCCCGGCGTTTCGCAACAACCCCATGGTCTTCCCGAGCGACGAGATCAAGCGCAAGGGCGAGTTCCAGTCCGATGTGGGGGATGCCTCCCGCCTCTACGAGCAGTACTTCCTGCAGCTGAAAGCCATAGTGGCCAAGGCCGGTTAAGTCGGCGGTTAATCGACCCTCTGACGGGCTTAATGGATAAAGGGGGCAATATTTGCCCCCTTCTCTTTTTAACCACCAGCGCAATTTTTAAGCACAACAGTCATAGACACTGAGAGGCACAGGCGCGCATCGATTAACAGCAAAATATATAGATAGTCATCTTTAAGCCAGACAGACCACAATTTTTGTAAGTGCTCCACTGCAGCCGGCTTCAGAGCAAATTTGTAGGGAAATATGAGGGGGGGCGATGTATTTCTCCATTTAGAAGGGAGGAACTCATACGACCCCACTGTGGAGATATAGGCAAAACGGATGTGTTTATGGGGAATAACTGTGCAATTTTATCGAAACAGCTAACGTCCGATTACGATTCGCTAATCTAACTAACAGTCTTTATACCCCCTTTTCATAGGACAAATTATTATTTAGTGGATCGCCATATGCACTCTCTAAAACAGTATTTTGTTCAGTGCTTGACATTTTGTCCTCCATAACGAATTTAAAATTAACTATCGATGGTAGCGGTTTATTATGAACTTTATAGTTACGTCTATATGTGTTTACTTCTCTTTGATTCAGTCGCTTACAAACAACACCACCTTTTAATTTGTTAAGACCAACATCTGGTCGGCATGAAATATTTACACTCCCCAGTTTTAACTCGCTCCAATTGCTGTATGCTGAAGATAAAAAATACCCTTGACGATTATGTTGATCTGAAGGGTTAGCTTTCAAATTAGCCTCCAACTCGGAACCTGCCTTCACTATAAAATAGCCAACAGAATCTAACACCCAATTACATCGGTCAGGCAATAAATAGTCTTTTGACACTTTTACACTGAATCTGTTTGATTGATATTTCTTAATGGGGTTATCTATTTGCCATCCCCTGAGTCTAGTATTTGCAGGTATAACACCGAACGCATAAAAAGTTTTGCTGCAAGTAGAGTCAGTTTTATTAGATGCAATGAAAGTACTATGAACAGCTAATTGATAGCCCTTATCAAAAGGAAACTCGCCCTGAATAGTAAACAATTCTGTTGGGGTGGGATTAATCTCTGGCTCAATATAGGGCTCTTTAAGCCACCAGTACCACCCTCCGCCTATCACGGCCAAAGCTACAAAACCCGATATCAGTTTGGTTTTATTTTTGATATTGCTTGAGTTTCCCTTTTCATCATCCATTGATCACCTCTTTATTTTCCTTAACCTACTTCCTACCTTTCCTTAAGACTCTCAATTTCGCTGAGTTTCACTCCCCTTCTCTTAGTAAACAACATGGCTACTGCATATATATTTCCAACTACCTACATGCTGTTTTATAACCGGATTAAAGCATGATAAAACATTACAGCCACCATGAAAGCCGTGGAAAGTTTGTAGAAGAACATGGTATCAAACACAAACGATTGCAGTCATCAAAAAGTTATCTAAAAAGGCCGTTTTCTGTTTGATGATCTAAATGAAGATCAGTCTTGTTAGATAGGATTCATTGTAACGACCCAAAAATTAGAATATCTGATGACGATCATATCGTGCAAGAGCGGGAGAACAACCAAGGACGCTATTGTGCCCCAGTCCTTTCAGTACCAACCGCCCATCCTCAGGTATCAACTATCCCATCAAGTTCAACACCATCTGATTTGCGCCCTTAGCCGAGGAATTTATGAAATGGGCAAACAAACCGATTAATTCTGCGCTTTTTCATCACCTCTAAGGGGTGTAGATTGGTTGAGGGGGCAAACGTTGCCCCCTCTCTTTTTTCATGACCCCTCGAGGTATCACGAAAACACATTTTTCGCCGATATCGCGGGTGGCCTGAGCCAATCAGGAGTATTCATGTCCGATCTGACCCTCTTCTTCGCCCCCGGCTCCTGCGCCGTGGCTGTCCAAATCGCACTGCTGGAAACCGGCGCCCCGTTTACTGCTCGCCAGCTCAATCTCGCAGCCGGTGAGCAGCATTCGCCCGAATACCTCGCCATCAACCCCAAAGGACGGGTGCCAGCCCTTGTCACCGAGCAGGGCCCCCTGACCGAGACCCCGGCCCTGCTGCTCTATGTGGCGCAGCGCTTCCCCGATGCCAAGCTGGCACCGCTGGACAACCCGTTCCAGCTGGCCCGCATGCAGGAGGTCAACAGTTTCCTCGCCTCCACCGTGCATGTCTCCCACGCCCACGGTCGCCGTGGCAGCCGCTGGGCCGATGACGAGCAGGCCATTGCCGCCATGCAGCAGAAAGTCGCCAGCAATATGCGCGATGGCTTTGCCCAGATTGAGCAGCACTATCTGGCAGGCCCCTGGGTGCTCGGCGAGCAGTTCAGCGTGGCGGACATCTATCTGTTCGTGGTCGCGGGCTGGCTGAAAAGCGATGGGGTCGAGATCAGCGAATTCCCCAAGGTTGCCGATCATTATCAGCGCATGCTGAGCCGTCCGGCGGTCGCCAAGGCACTGGCCAACTAACCATAAAATCAATAGCTCGATAAATAACAAGGGAGTCAGGGCTCTGCTGACACCCTTCCTGCCTCCTCCCCTGCACTTCTTCTCCCGCCTTTGAGATCGTTTTCACATTTCCGTGGTTTTGCCGTGGCCCTTCCTTAGTAAAAAGCCTATCTTTGCGCCATGACGCAACCGGTTGCGTAACCGGTTGCCTAGCGGTTCACAGATTGACGGGCCAAGGCCTGATGAGGTGCTGTATGAAACGAGGCGTACTGCTCAATGCTCCCCTGAGTGCTCTGGTGGCACAGATGGGCCACACCGACGAGATCACCGTCTGCGATGCAGGCTTGCCCATTCCGGCAGGTCCGGAGCGGATCGATCTGGCGCTGATGGCGGGGACACCCAGCCTTGAAACCGTGCTGACCGCCCTGCTCACCGATCTGGTGGTGGAGAAAGCGATCATGGCAAGCGAGATCAAGCAGATCAGCCCCGCCGCCCATCAGGCGCTGGTCGATCAGCTTGAAGCGCACGCAGCCGCCCAGGGCAAGCCCATCGCCATCGAATACTGTCTGCACGAGGAGTTCAAAACCCGCTCCCGCCAGAGCAAGGCGATCGTGCGCAGCGGCGAGGTGACTCCCTACGCCAACCTGATCCTCTGCGCCGGTGTGGCGTTCTGAATTCTTCAAAGAAGGCCTCTTCAAGGAAGCTGCAAATGAGCACAACCTCCCCCCTCTCACCCATTCTGGAGCTGACCGGGATCGTCAAGACCTTCCCCGGTGTGCGCGCCCTCGACGAAGCGGGTCTGCGGGTCTATCCGGGCCAGGTGATGGCCCTGCTCGGTGAAAATGGCGCCGGCAAATCCACCCTGATGAAGGTGCTGACCGGTATCTATCAGGCCGATGCGGGCAGCGTCAGCTACCGCGGTCAGTCGGTCCACTTCAAGGGCCCCCGCGATTCTCAGGATCAGGGGATCAGCATCATCCACCAGGAGCTGAACCTGCTGCCGGAGTTGTCGATTGCCGCCAACATCTTCCTCGGTCGCGAACCCCGTACCCGTTTTGGCAGCATCGACCACAAACAACTGCGCGAACGGGCAAGCGGCCTGCTGGCGCGACTTGGTGTCAAGCATGGGCCGGATACCCGACTCGGGGATCTCTCCATCGGCGAACAGCAGATGGTGGAGATAGCCAAGGCGCTGTCGTTCGATGCCAGCGTCATCATCATGGACGAGCCGACCGATGCGTTGACTGATACCGAAACCGAGCAGCTGTTCAAGGTTATCCGCGAGCTGCGCGAACAAGGCTGCGGCATCGTCTATATCTCCCACCGCCTCAAGGAGATCTTCGAGATCTGCGATCGGGTCACTGTGCTGCGCGATGGCAAGTGGATTGGCGAGAAGGCGGTGAGCGATCTGGATGAAGACAAGATCATCGAGATGATGGTGGGTCGCCGGCTGGAAGAGCAGTATCCGCGTCTTGAGCGCGAGCTTGGCTCCGTCAGCCTGCAGGTGAAAGATCTGGCCGGTCCCGGCGTGCGCGGGGTGAGCTTCTCCCTGCGTCAGGGGGAAATTCTGGGCTTTAGCGGCCTGATGGGCTCCGGCCGTACCGAGCTGATGAAGCTTATCTATGGCGCCAGCCCCATCAGCGCCGGTGAAGTGCAAGTTGACGGTCATGCGCTGGTGCCCAAAAGCCCGGCCGATGGTCTGGCCGCAGGCATCGCCTATATCTCCGAAGATCGAAAAGGAGATGGCCTGGTGCTGGAGCTGTCGGTGCGCGAAAACATGAGTCTGTGCGCCCTCGACGAGTTCATCAGCAACGGCAAGATTGACGGCAAGGCCGAATGGCAGGCGGTGAGCGACTATGTGCGCCTGTTCAACATCAAGACCCCGAGTCAGGATCAGCTGATCAAGCTGCTCTCCGGCGGCAACCAGCAGAAGGTGGCCATCGCCAAGGGGCTGCTGACCCGGCCCAAGGTGCTGATCCTCGACGAGCCGACCCGCGGCGTCGACGTGGGGGCGAAAAAGGAAATTTATCAGCTGATCAACCAGTTCAAGAAGGAGGGGATGAGCATCATTCTGGTCTCCTCCGAGATGCCGGAAGTGCTCGGCATGAGTGATCGCATCATGGTGATGCACGAAGGGCGCATCAGCGCAGAGTTCAACACCCGCGATGCCAATCAGGAGAAGCTGATGGCGGCGGCAGTCGGTAAACAGTGGCAAGCAGAGCAAGAGGCATCCCAATGACAACCCAAACCCTTTCCCGCCGTGGCGTCATGAGCAAGGCGTGGTGGATCGAGAATAAATCCCTGGTCGCGCTGCTGGTCCTGATTGGTGTGGTCTCCTTCCTGAGCCCCAACTTCTTCACCGCCGACAACCTGCTCAACATCCTGCGCCAAACCTCGGTCAACGCCATCATGGCGGTCGGCATGACGCTGGTTATCCTCACCGCCGGTATCGATCTGTCGGTCGGCTCTGTGCTGGCCCTGTGCGGCGCGCTGGCTGCCACCATGGTCGCCATGGAGTTGCCCATCTGGCTGGTGGTGCCCCTCACTCTGGGTGCCGGAGCCCTGCTGGGCGGCGTCAGCGGTCTCATCATTGCCAAGGGCAAGGTGCAGGCATTTATCGCCACCTTGGTCACCATGACCGCTCTGCGCGGTATCACCATGGTCTATACCGAGGGGCGCCCCATCTCCACCGGTTTCAGTGACGGCGCCGATCACTTCGCCTGGCTCGGTACCGGTTACCTGTTCGGTCTGCCAGTGCCCATCTGGCTGATGGCCATCGTCTTCCTGCTCGCCTGGTTCATGCTCAACCACACCCGTCTCGGTCGCTACATCTACGCGCTGGGTGGCAACGAATCGGCTACCCGCCTCTCCGGCATCAATGTGGATCGGGTGAAGCTGGCGGTGTATGGTCTGTGCGGCGCGCTCTCGGCGCTGGCAGGGCTTATCGTTACCTCTCGTCTCTCTTCTGCCCAGCCGACGGCGGGCATGGGTTACGAGCTGGATGCCATCGCCGCAGTGGTGCTGGGTGGTACCAGCCTGATGGGCGGCAAGGGGCGCATCATGGGCACCCTGATAGGGGCCTTGATCATCGGCTTCCTGAATAACGCCCTCAACCTGCTCGACGTATCCTCCTATTACCAGATGATCGCCAAGGCCAGCGTGATCTTGCTTGCCGTGATGATCGATAACAAAAGCAATCGTTGATAAGACAAGCCACACACAAGGAATGAAATGATGAAAAAGCTCAATACCCTGCTCGCTGCCGCCATCATGTCCGTGCTGGGCACTGCCCAGGCCGCCGATCAAACCCTGGCCATGGTGGTCTCCACCCTCAACAACCCCTTCTTCGTCACCATGAAAGAGGGTGCCGAAGCCAAGGCCAAAGAGCTTGGCTACGAGCTGGTGGTACTGGACTCCCAGAATGACCCGGCCAAAGAGCTCTCCAACATGGAAGATCTCACCGTACGCAAGGTCGGCGCCATCCTGATCAACCCCACCGACTCCGAAGCGGTCGGCAACGCTATCCGTCTGGCCAACCGCGCCAGCATTCCGGTACTGACCCTGGACCGCGGCGCTGCGCAGGGTGAGGTTAAGGCCCACATTGCCTCCGACAACGTGGCGGGCGGCAAGCTGGCCGGTGACTTTATCACCGAGAAACTGGGCACCGGTGCCAAGGTGATCCAGCTGGAAGGGATTGCCGGTACCTCCGCCGCCCGCGACCGTGGCGAAGGTTTTGCCCTGGCCGTGGCGGCCAACAAGCTGCAGGTGCTGGCTTCCCAGCCTGCCGACTTTGACCGCACCAAGGGTCTGAACGTCATGGAAAACCTGCTGGCTGCCCACCCGACCGTTCAAGCCGTCTTTGCCCAGAACGACGAGATGGCGCTGGGTGCCATCCGCGCCGTGCAGGCTGCCGGTAAAGAGGTGATGATTGTCGGCTTCGACGGCACTGACGATGGCAAAGCCGCCGTTGCCAAGGGTAAACTGGCCGCCACCGTGGCCCAGCAACCTGCCCTGATTGGTGCCATCGGCGTCGAGACTGCCGACAAGGTGCTGAAAGGTCAACCGGTAGAGAAATCCATTCCGGTACCGCTGCAAGTGGTCAGCAAGTAAGTGCTCGAGGGGAGGCTCGCCTCCCCTTTTCCCTCTCGTTCAAGTGCCTCCCGGCTTGGGCTCACGCCATCACAGTGTTCAAGCCAAGATGCATCAGGAGTAGTCAACATGAATCGTCTCGTCGTTCTGGGTAGTGTCAATGCAGACCATGTGCTGCGCGTTCCCCACTTTCCTCGCCCGGGTGAAACCCTGACCGGTCACAGCTATCAGGTGGTCCCAGGTGGCAAGGGGGCTAATCAGGCAGTCGCTGCCGCCCGCCTCGGCGCTCCCGTCTCCTTTATCGCCCGCATCGGTGATGACGCCATCGGCCACCAGATGAAGAGCGGTTTTGCCAAAGACGGTATCGACGTCAGTGCTGTCGAACTCGATCCCAAGCTCCCGACCGGTATCGCCATCATCTATGTGAGCGATGAGGGGGAGAACAGCATAGGTATCTCCGCCGAGGCCAACGGTGCCATCACCCCTGCCGTGGTGAAAAACCACGAAGCGATGATCGCCGACGCCCACACCCTGCTGTTGCAGCTGGAAGTGCCGCTCGAGAGCGTCCATGAAGCTGCACGGCTGGCCCGCGCCCACGGTACCCGGGTGGTGCTCAACCCCGCCCCCGCCCGTCCGCTCTCAAGCGAGCTGCTGGCGCTGGTCGACCTTATCACCCCCAACCAGACCGAGGCCGAGCTGTTGACTGGCGTAAAAGTCACCGACGAAGCGAGCGCACGCGAGGCGGCCGCCCGCTTCCACCAGATGGGGATTGCGGACGTGATGATCACCCTGGGCGCACAAGGGGTTTACTGCAGCAACGCCCAGCAGCAACAGCTGATCCCGGGCTTTAGGGTCAAGGCGGTGGATACCACTGCCGCGGGCGATACCTTCAACGGCGCTCTGCTGGCGGCGGAACTGGCGGGTGCCGATTTCCACAGCGCAGTGCGCTTTGCCCACGGGGCGGCGGCACTCTCCGTCACCCGGTTCGGCGCCCAGAGCTCCATCCCGAGCAAGCAGGAGGTCGACACCTTCCTGCTTGAGCAGACTGCGCAGGGGCACTGATGGCCAATATCAAGGAGGTGGCGGCGCTGGCGGGGGTATCGACCACCACCGTCTCCCACGTCATCAACGAGACCCGCTTTGTGGCCGAGGAGACCCGCGAGCGGGTCTTCGCCGCCATGCGCGAGCTCAACTATGCCCCGAGTCTGGTGGCCCGCAGCCTCAAGGTGAAGGAGACCAACAGTATTGGCATGCTGGTCACCACCTCCAGCAACCCCTTCTTTGCCGAGGTGGTGCGCGGGGTTGAGCGCTACTGCTTCGAGCAGGGCTACAACCTGATGCTGGGCAACACCGAGGGGCAGGCAGAAACCGCTCTCTCCTACCTCAAGATGATGCTGCGCAAGCGGGTCGATGGCCTGCTGATCATGTGCAGCGAAGGACAGCAAGAGGTGTTCAACCAGCTCGACTGGCTCAAAAGCCTGCCGGTGGTAGTGATGGATTGGGGGCTGGTCAGTGAGGATGTTGACCTTATCGCTGACAACTCCTTCCACGGCGGTTATCTGGCGACCCGTCATCTGATTGAGCTGGGCCACACCGCCATCGGTTGCATCACAGGCCCCCACAGCCGCGCCCCCGCCAACCAGCGCCAAGCTGGTTTTGAACAGGCGTTGCAGGAGGCGGGTCTCACGCTCAATCAAGCCTGGATCCAGGAGGGGGACTTTGACTGCGCCAGCGGCCATCAGGCGATGACCCGCCTACTGGCATTGCCCGAGCGCCCCACCGCCCTCTTTGTCTGCAACGACATGATGGCGATGGGAGCCATCAGTGCCGCCCATCAGGCGGGGCTGGTGATCCCGCGGGATATCTCCATCGTCGGCTATGACAATGTGGCGCTGGCCGAATTTATGTCGCCGCCGCTCACCACCGTCAACCAGCCCAAAGAGGAGCTGGGGCGCCTCGCCGTCACCCGCCTGTTAGCTCGCATCAACGGCGAAGCGGTGGAGAACCACTTGATCACCGTCGACCCTGACCTGGTGATCAGACAATCCTGCGCCCCTCGCCCCTGATTTTCAGGAGCAATAAAAGAACAAGGCGACCCCGAGGTCGCCTTGTTTCGTTTTATCTCTGCCGTGCAATACCGCTTTTTGCCCTCAGGCCAGCGACCTTGTCTCCCTGGCTGCCAGCACTTGCAGTGGCACCAGCCCCAATCGTCTGGCCAGAGGCTGCAACAACTCGCCATCTTCATCACCCTGCGGCAACCAGTAGCGGACAGGCCAGCCTGCTGCCAGCTGCGCCGCGGTGGTACTGCCAATCTCTCTGAACGCCAGAGTACAACCCTGCTGCCGCAATCCCGACAGCAGGGCACCATCTTGCTGCAGCATCGGCACCTGCAACACCAGCGGCGTACGAGAAGCCCCAGGCAGATAGGCCAGTAGATGGGTCAGCTGGGCCTGGTTGTCGAGCGGGACCAGCAGAGCCCGACCATCGGCATACTGCGCCTCGTGCGCTTGCAGCACACGGGCCAACACGGGCCCCAGCACACCGCACTCCTGCAGCCAGCGCATGTGGCAGGGCACTTCCTGCTCACGCCACTCAAGCGCCAATTGCCACATCTCGTTGCCCTGCCCGTCCGTCAGCGCCTGCAATGCCACTCGCAGCGGTGCTGGCTCGCGCCCCGCCAACCACTCTCGTAGCTGATGAAGCTGCTGCTGACTCAACTGCAACTGCTGCAGCATGGCTGGCTCAAACCAGCTGATCGCCCCCTCCTGGCTACGCTTGACCTGGTTAAGGGCCAGGATGGCCTGATCCAGCAACCGGGCGGCATCCTGTTGCTGCGCCTTGGCTACCCCGAGCCGACAGGCCAGATCGAAGCTGCACTCACGGGTCACGAACTCGAAATGGAGCAGATCCACCAACTCATGAATGGCGGTTTCCAGCGCATCATCTGCCTTGGTCAGCACCACGGCAAATTCGTCACCACCAAGGCGGTAAGCGTGACTGCCATGAGCCTGTTGCAGCTTGTTGGCCACCATCTGCAACAACCGATCACCGACCTGATAACCCAGCAGATCATTGACCTGCTTGAAGCGCTTGAGATCGAGCACCACCAGGGCGCTCACATCATCGGCATGCAGAGCGCGAGAGAGCTGCTCCTGCAGGGCACGGCGGTTGCCAAGCTGGGTCAGGGGATCGAGCAGGGCAAGCCGACGGTTCGCCAGATTGGCGCGAATGAGGGCAGCGACCAGAGCGCCACCGGTCAGTAGCAGGATCAGTTGCCAGATCTGCAGCCAGAACAGGCTGTTGCGGATTTGGCTGACCGAATGCTCCCGCTCCTGGCCGGAGAGGATCTGATCCCCTATCTGTTCGATGAGACGGGTCTGGCTGGCGATCGCCTCCTGCAAGCGGGCAAGCTCAGCCCCCTCGCGCAGCGCACCGGCCTCCATCTGGGGTTCGAGCTGCTTGATCTGCTCGAACAGGGTGGCCAGCACCTTGCCGAGTCCGTGCCGCTGGCGCATCTCGGCGGTCTCGCTGCTGATGAGGAAGATGTCGAGCCGGTTCCACAGCAGATCGTAATCGAGGCTCAGGGTCTCCATCGTCACTCTGCCGGCCCGATAGAGCTGCAGATCGTAGAGGAAACGCTGGGATTCGAGCATCACCTGGCTGATGTTCCAGTGGACATTGCGGTAGAAGGTATCGACCAGCTGCTCCTGCCGATGCTGCAGATAGAGGCTGCTGCCCGACGAGATCAGAAACAGCAGCGACACCGCAACCAACAGCAGTTTGTGGCGGGACAGCCCCATCAATCGACGATCTCGATGCGGGTCACCTGCCACACCATGCAGTTATGAATGGCAGGCACGTCCAGCTTGGGATAGGTGGTGAACGGGATGAGCAGCCATAGCGGCCCTTTGTTGCGCCGGGTCAGCGGTTTGCCGTCCTCCTGACGCACCAGGGTCAGCTGCACGCCGTCGAACAGGGCCAGATCCACCACCTGCTGATAACCGTTGAGGGCCGAGACGGCAATCTTGCGGGCATCCGGGATCCCTTGCGCCGCCAGCACGGCTGACAGGGTCGGCCCGCGATAGTGGTGGGCGCCCTGGGTCCAGGGGGTAGTGGTGGTGAACTCGGTCTGTGGCAAGGCGGAAAGGGCCGTCTCATCGAGGGTCACCTGCTGGCCGCCTGGCAGTACCAGGGTCATCAGGGGAATGGAGGCCGATACACTGGCACTGGCCAGCATCAAGAGAAAAAAAGCGATCCATTGCTTTACTGCGTTCATGCTAATTTGCGCCAACTGCGTCCCATTTTTTGTGGCTGCCAGTGTGGCGATTTCACCGATCCATTGCAACTGCCCGATCGCACACTAGCTCAGGGACCGCGCATCTCCATCCAGTTGTGCCCCTCGACTTGCCTCGGTTGATGAATGCCGCACGCCTCCAGCAACTCATCGACATAGGCGGGTACCAGCAAGGAGGCCGGCCCATAGCGTTTTTCGTCAAACTGGCTACCCACCTCGCTCGGCTCGAGATTGAGCTCTATGGTGTGGGCCCCGTTCAATCCCGCTTCGTGCACGAAACCGGCGGCCGGATAGACGGCGCCCGAGGTGCCGATGGAGATGAACAGATCGCACTGGGCCAGCGCACTATAGATGCGATCCAGCCCGAGCGGCATCTCGCCAAACCAGACCACGTGGGGGCGCATCGGCTGGGGGAACTGGCAGCAGGAGCAGAGCTCGTCCTGATGGAGATCCCCGCGCCACTCGATCACCTGACCGGACTCCGGGCAGCGAGCCTTGAGCAGCTCGCCGTGCATATGGATAAGGTTCTTGCTGCCAGCACTCTCGTGCAGATTGTCGATGTTCTGGGTCACCAGGGTGACCGTGCCGGGCAAAAGCCGCTCGAGACGAGCCAACGCATAGTGGGCCGGATTGGGGTGAACCTGGGGCTGTTGCAGCTGTTTGCGGCGGGAGTTGTAAAAGCGCAGCACCAGATCGGGATCACGGGTATAACCCTCGGGGGTCGCCACGTCCTCGACCTTGTGCTCTTCCCACAAGCCGTCGCAGGCACGAAAAGTCTTGATGCCGGATTCGGCAGAGATCCCCGCTCCGGTCAGGATCACGATATGTTTGTATGACTGCGCCATAAGCTGCTCCGTCTATCCCCGCATAATAGTGTGACCTTAGCACAGGGAAAAAAGCGCCACTATTCGCCCTTGGTCTTAAAAGCTTGGCGTGGCTGTGCGGGCAACCACTCATCCAGCACGGTCAGATCGAGCCTGACAAAAACCATCTCCCGCCCGGTTACCAGGGTCAGCGGCAGACCAAGGCGCTTGAGCAAAGTGAGCATGGGACGATTCTGGGCCAGCACCTCCGCGGTCCACTCACAGATCCCCTCAGCTCGGGCCAGCAGTGCCAGCGCCAGCAGAATGCGCCGTCCCGCCCCCTTGTGCTGGAAATGATCCGCCACGATGCAGGAAAATTCGGCACGCTCCGGATGGAGTCGACGCCGGATGGACTGGGCCTGAGCCAGTGGCTCACCGGCAAGATCGGTCAGCAACAGCGAGATCTGGTGTTCGGGATGGTAATTGAGAAATTGGGCCACCTGTTCCGGTGGCGGTGTCCGTTTCGGACGCATAAAGCGCAGATAGATGCTCTCTTCACTCAATGCATCGTAAGCAGCCAGCATGCGGGCAGGCGCCACCCCATGCAGCTCACGCAGCAAACACGGCACCTCGGAGACCTGCATCGCCAGTGGCAGCGCGGCCCGGGAAACCGGATGGGGCCAGCCCTCCAGCCCTTTGCCAAGGCGCTCCCGGTGCATGGGCCAGCAGAGGTAGCGCGGCATGGCTTACCAGCGCCCCGTCATACCGCGCTCTCGCCACACCTCGACGTCGAGCAGGTTGTAAGGATCATCCAGATAGACGGCGATCCCCAGCTCCCGAACCCTGGCCATAAAGCGTCCCAGCAGGGAGTCCATGGCCAATGACTCTATTTCGGGTAAAAGCGCCTGCCCCAGCAGCAAAGCGCTCAACGGCAAACGCTCCAGCAGATCGAATGGCAAATGCTGGCTGTTATCGAGTAGCAACGCCAGCTTGCTCCCCGCCAGACTCGCTTGCAGTACCAGCGCAAACCGCTCTCCATTGCTCAACAGGTGATCCCGACGATGGATCAATAATGTCAGCTCTGTGGGGCTACGTGACTGATCCGTCAACCACTCTTTAAGTGCCTCCCAGCGGCTGGGCAAGCCGGTCACCGCCAGCCAGACCGGATGAGGGGTCGCGGGACTGGAGAGCAGCCCTAGCTGACCCTGCACCTCCCCCTGCCAACGGCGGATGGAGCGGCGCTGGCCGCTCAAGCGCTGCTGACGCAGAGGCCCCAGATAGAGTCCGCGCAGCAACCTGAGCAACTCGTTGCCATCGAGTGGCTTGGCCAGTGCAGCCAGCACATTGAAACCGGCATCGTGCAGCAGACGGCGGGCACCGTCGATCAATGTCTGCTCGTGCGCCGACAAGAGAATGATCGGCAACCCGCTGCGCTGAATTTGCGGCTGGCTCATCAGCAGGCTGATGGCATCCTGCTCCACCAGACTGAGATCACACACCAGCAGACTGATGTCGCCAGCCTCCAACGCAGCAAGACAGGCAGTTTCATCCTGCACCCACTGGCAGGAGAGCCCCAGTTCGGCGATAGCTTGCTGTAACTGCATCCCCTGAAACGGGTGATCTTCTAGCAGCAGTACCCGCTTGGCCGCCAGCCAGTTGTTCCAGTCACGGTAACTGGCGGCAAGTCCTCCCAGCCAATCTTCACCAATGGCATAAATTCCCTGATGATGCTGCAACTCGGGGAAATAGTCCGCCTGCTGGTGAGCGGCAGGATCGTAAAGGGCAATGGCACCGGCCGCAAACAACCCTTCCCACTGCCAGCAGGCGTCCGGTTGGGTGCGCTGCAAAGTGACATAAGAGGGGAGTGTCGTGCTATTTGCCAGCTCATGGGAGGCCCGATCAAGCGCATACAGCAAGACAGGGCAAAAATCTGCCGCCTCGTGCTCTTCCGAGTCGAGCAATGCCAGCAGTTCTTCATCAGTAATGATCATCTTGGGTCCTTTTCGAGAAATGCTGGCTGAACTCATCCAACGCCCGGTTCAAACTGCTCTGTAGAGCTGGATGGGGGGCTTGTTGCCACTCGTCAATCACCGTCACCAGCGCCGTGGCTCCTACCATTCTGGCGGCCCCCTTCAGCTTGTGTAAAGCAGCATTCACGCCAACTTCATCTTCTTCTGTGCAGCAGCGTTCAAGTTCGGCCAAATCATCACGGGTAGCCTTCAGATAAAGGGCAGCCAGTTCATCGGTCAGCAACGAGGCAACCGGCGTCGGGGCGACAGCATTGCTCCCCTCTTTGCCAATATGGCGCAGCAAGGTCGCCAGCACCTTGAGGGCGACCGGCTTGTCCAGATGACCATCGCAACCGCAGGATTGCAGCTCCCTTGCCGCTTGCTCACTGAGATCTGCGGTGATCACATAGACCGGAAGACGGGCCCAACGCGCGGATTGGCGCAATTGCCTGCACAGTTCGGCCCCGTTCATCACCGGCATCTGCAGGTCTGTCAACACAAGATCCACCTGGTGCTTCACCAGCATCTCCAGCGCTAGCTGCCCATTGGCGGCACTGACTACGCTTGCACCGAGTTGCCCCAGTTGCATACAGATCAGCTCCCGGTTGACATCGTGATCCTCAACAAGCAGTACCCGCATACCAAGCCCGGGCTGCATCTCACCCACAGGTTGCTCTGATGTCATCCGTGGCTGGAACAGGCTGATCATGGTGCCCGGCACCCAGGACTCCCCCTGCCATGACCAGTGATACAGACTATCCTCGTCTCTCTCGGCCTGCAGCAGATCAACCGCACGACTGGCAACATGAATACCGAGCCTGGACAACCAGGGCGTGACCCCCAAAACCTCATCGTGAGGCAGTGAGAGGGATAACTGGCGTACTCTTGGCTGCCAATCGATATCTTGCTGAACCTGTTGCAACGGCAACTCGCAGAAGAAGCGGCTACCACCGCCCGGGCGTCCCTCGACATCGATCAACCCGCCCATCTGCTCGAGCAGCTGCTTGCAGATCGCCAGACCAAGGCCGGTGCCCGGCGCCCGCAACTGCCCTTCAACAGCAAACTGTTCGAATGGCATAAAGAGAGTAGGACGCATCTTGGCGGTGATCCCCGGCCCTTCATCATCGACCCCGAAGCGCAAGGTCGATGCGACTACCTCGACCCACAGCACCACTTCCCCACGCAGGCTGAACTTGATGGCATTGGAGAGCAGATTGTGGAGCACTTGCCGTACCCGATGGGGATCGAGAGTCAGCAAGGCTGGCAAGGCGGGGTCAAGCCGCAATCGTAATTGCAGCCGTTTGGATCTGGCCTTGCTCCAGTGCACCGCCGCCACGTGCTCGCACAGCTCGGCGAAATCGGTGGGCTGGGGCGAGAGGGAGAGTTTGCTGTTTTCGTTGCGACTAAAGTCGAGTACATCGTTGAGCAGGCCGAGCAGCTCATCCCCCGCCTGACGCACCCGCGCCAGCGCCGAATCCTGTTCTCTCGACAAAGGGGTGCTGGCCAGCCACTCAAGCAAGCCGAGCATGGCGTTCATCGGTGTACGGATCTCGTGGCTAATCGCCGCCAGGAAACGGCCCTTGGCCTGCACCGCCTGCTGCGCCTGTTCATGGGAGTGCTGCAATGCTTGATCCTGCTCGACCCGGGCAGTGGCATCCTGCATCACCGCATAAATTCGCCAACCATGCGGTTGACTGCGGCCACGGCCATAGAGCTGCAACCAGCGCAGACCCTTGGTCGGATGGTGATAGCGCAGGGTGAATGCGAAGGGTTTGCCAGCCTGCAACATGGCGAACATCTCACGGCTTACCCGGCGGCGATCCTCGCGCTCAAGCATAATGAGCACCCGTTTGGGCTCACGGCGGATCTGCTGGCTCGCCAGCCCCAGCAGCTCGTAACAGCCTCGGCTGATAAACTCGATGGCCCCTACCCGTCCCCGCTCGAACATAAACTGCAGCACCACGCCGGGGACTGTATTGGTCAGGGCACGCAGGCGGCGCTCTGCCTGACGTAGAAAACGGGCCTGCTCACGCAGCACACTGATATCCGACAGGGCGATGAGATCGGTGGCAGGTGCTTGCTTGTCCAGCCGCAGCGGATGCTGGGCATAGGCGAAGACCTGCTCCCCCAGCACCAGCTCCCCTTCGCTCTTTTGCGGCTGAACCGGCGGCAGCATCAACTGCTGAGAGTAGCGCAGGGCCAGACGTCGCCCCTGTTTATTGGATTTGATCACCTTGCCCTGGCTGTTGCGCAGATAGACGGGCACCGGCAACGCCTGAAACATGGTTTCCCGCAGCTCGCTCTCGATGGCCAGCGCCTTCTCGGCGGCGTGACGCTGGGCCACTTCCCTTGCCAGTTGCTGGCGGGAACGCCAGATCCCGCCGATGACAATACCGCTGATCAGCAGTGCCATGGCGATGGAGCCAAACCAGGCGGCGTAGCTCACACCGGGTTGCTGCACGACGAGCAAGCGGCGCCAGCGCTGGTTAAGTTCGTCGATCTGGGTGCTGGTCAGCGCCATCAGGTTGCGGTCCATCACACCGGCTAGCTCGGTCTGACTCTTGTTGATGGCAAAGCCTAGGCCGAAACGATCTTCCAGCTCCTCGATATCGAGCCCTTCCAGCAAGTTGGTACGCTGGGGATATTGCAGCTGATATAGCTCGCTCAGCATGGCGTCAGCCTTGCCTTGCTTGATCGCTGCTAACCCCTGCTCGAGGCCGTCGGTGCGAAGCCACTCCTGATCACCAAGCAGGGCGAGCAAGGAGGGATCGTAGAGGGATTCAGGTACCAGAATACGCTGCCGCTTGAGCTGGGTGATGCGATCGGCAGCCAACTTGCGCTTGCTGATCAAGGCAAACCGATTGGTGGAGATCGTCCGACTGAAAATGAACTGATCCGTCAATGCCGGGGATTCCGGCAAGCCGGCCATCATATCCGCCTCACCAAGGCGCAGCTTTTCTACGGCCTCCGCCTTGCTGGCTGCAGGTACCAGCTTGTATTTCAGGCCGGTCTCCTGGGTGACCCAGCGCAGCACATCCGCGCTCCACCCTTTCGGCTCCCCCAGATCATTGACACCGCTATAGGGCATCAACTCGGGATTGACCACAAGACGAATGGTGCGCCCGCGGCCGGATAACCAGGCCTGCTCGGTATCGCTGAAGTGGGGTTGGTTGACGTAGAGCGACCCCTGATCGAGATAACGGGCCAGATCGGTATAGATAGTACCGGCGGGCATATGACGGATCAGGGTGTCCACCAGATTGGCCAACTCAGGCTGATCACGCATCATCAAGCGATAGCTGATGATCCGATCCTCACCAAACAGGCGGCGCAGGCGCAAACCATCGGCAGGAAACTCGCGCATCAGATAGCGCAGTTGCAGATAGTCCCCCAGATAGGCATCACCCTTGCCACTCTGCAGCGCGTCGTAGACCTTCTCTCCGCTTTTTAGGGAAATAATGCGTGCCTGTGGATAGAGCTCGTGCAGCAGGCGGGCAGAGTCTGCCAGCGAGTAGACCAGAAAGCGTGCCTGTTTGAGATTTTCACCCTTGTAGAGGATGGCGGCATCGGTCTCCATCATCGGACGACTTAACCGCATGCCCTCCACGGCCTTCTTGCGGGTTCCGACATAGGGAATGATGTCGCAGTCACCCTCTGCGAGCCCGTTGCGCAATATCTGCCAATCGGGCAACTCTTTGAGCACGAGGGGAACCGGGAACAGCTCCTGCAACCGGGCGAGACGATCCTTGAGCAGACCCCCCTCGGCCATCAGGTATGGTGGAGGAAGCGTCGCAGGATAGCAGAGCGAGAGCTGACTCAGTGAATTTACATAAGCTTGGGTCGCCGGCGCCAACGGCAGCACTGTGGTCTGCAAAGGCTTGGCGTGCAATGGCAGTGCCAGTACGGCACCCAGAAGAAAAACGGGGAATTTGGTCATCTGAAAACAAAAGCCAGGCATCTGCCTGGCTTTTTATCACTCGTTGGGTTCAACATTTTCTACCCTGGCCTTGAGCTTCTGGCCAGGCCGGAAGGTCACCACGCGGCGGGCGCTGATAGGAATATCCTCGCCCGTCTTGGGGTTGCGTCCGGGACGCTGATTCTTCTCACGAAGGTCAAAGTTACCGAAGCCTGAAATCTTGACTTGTTCACCACGCTCAAGCGCCTGTCGGATTTCCTCAAAGAAGGCTTCCACCATATCTTTGGCTTCACGCTTGCTCATCCCGAGCTGGGTGAACAGGTGCTCTGCAATGTCGGCTTTGGTAAGCGCCATAGATCAATCCCTCAAGGATGCATTCAACTCTTCACCAAGGGCCCGCACGACATTGTCTACGGTCTCGGCAATCTCTTTCTCCTCCAGGGTGCGCTGGGTGTCTTGCAATACAAGACTGATGGCCAGGCTCTTCTTGTCCTCTGCCATACCAGCACCCTGGTATACGTCAAACAAGTTTATTCCAACTACCTGATTTCCGCCAACTTTTTTAATTACCGCAAGCACATCACCTGCCAGAACCTGACGATCGACTACCACGGCAATGTCGCGACGGTTCGCCGGGAACTTGGAAACTTCGGCCGCAACCGGCACCTTGGCAGGGGTCAGCTTATCCAGCTCCAGCTCAAACATCACCGCGCGGCTCTTGAGGCCCAGCTTCTTCTCGAGGCTCGGGTGGATCACGCCGATGTGGCCGATGATCTCGCCATTGCGCAGGATGGCTGCGCTCTGGCCCGGGTGCAGGGCGCTGTGCTCGGTGCGCTCGAAGGTAAAGGTGGCCCCTTCGGCGGTCAAGTCCAGCACCGCTTCCAGATCTCCTTTCAGATCAAAGAAGTCGGCTGCGCGGGTTTTGATATCCCAGTGTTCGTCGCTCTGGTTGCCAGTGATGATACCGGCCAGCATCGGCTCCTGACGGATACCGTTCTCGGCGCTTTCATCCTTGATGAAACGCAGACCCTGCTCGAACAGACGCACACGCGGCTGCTGACGATTCTGGTTGTAAACAACGGCTTGCACCAGACCCGGGAACAGAGAGACACGCATCGCGGACATTTCGACCGAGATCGGGTTCGGCAGCACGATGGCATCGCTCTGCGGGAACAGGGTTTGCTGGGTCTTGGGATCGACGAAGCTGTAGGTGATCGCTTCCTGGAAACCGCGGTCAACCAGCAGGTCGCGCACGCGCTTCAAGGTCACCTGCCCTTCTGCCTGCTCCACCATCGCCAGAGAAGCGGCGGGTTTCAGGTTCGGGATGTTGTTGTAGCCGTAGATGCGAGCCACTTCCTCAATGAGGTCTTCCTCTATGGCGATATCGAAACGCCAGGAGGGTGCCAGCGCAGTCCAACCGTCAGCATCCACAGTGACCTGCATGCCGAGGCGGGTCAGGATCTCGACCACCTGAGCGTCAGCCACTCTGATACCGATCACCTTGTCGAGCTTACTGCGACGCAGCTTGATGGGGGCCGCTTTCGGCAGATGGGCATCGGATTTGACCTCGATGACCGGACCCGCTTCGCCGCCGCAGATCTCCAACAGCAGACGGGTGGCTCTGTCCATCACCTTGGCTTGCAACTCCGGATCCACCCCGCGCTCGAAGCGGTGGGAAGAGTCGGTGTGCAGACCGTAGGCACGGGCACGGCCGGTGATGGAGAGCGGCGCGAAGAAGGCGCACTCCAGCAGGATGTCGGTAGTGGTCTCGGATACACCAGTGCGGTTGCCGCCGAAGATACCGGCCATGCAGGCAGGACCTTTGGCATCGGCAATCACCAGGGTGGTATCTTTGAGCTTCACTTCGTTGCCGTCGAGCAGGGTCATCGGCTCGTCAGCGTGGGCGCGACGTACCACCAGTTCCCCTTCCAGGGTAGCCAGATCGAAGGCGTGCATCGGCTGACCGTATTCCAGCAGCAGATAGTTGGTGATGTCGACGATGGCGTCGATGGAGCGAATGCCGCCACGGCGCAGCTTCTCTTGCATCCAGAGCGGGCTCTGGGCCTGCAAGTTCAGCCCCTTGATGACGCGGCCCAGATAACGGGGGCAATCAGCTGGTGCTTCAACCCGGATCGGGAAAGTTGCATCAATAGTGGCAACAGCTGGTGCCCAGGTCGGCTCGACCACGTCGACGCTGTTGAGCACGCCGATTTCACGGGCCAGACCGGCGATACCGAGACAATCGGCACGGTTCGGAGTCAGATCAACATCGATGGAGACGTCGTTCAGATTGAGGTAGTCACGAATATCGGTACCGATGGGGGCATCGGCCGGCAGCTCGATGATGCCATCGGCTTCAACGTCGATACCCAGCTCACTGAAAGAGCAGAGCATGCCGTGGGACGGCTGACCACGCAGTTTGGCTTTCTTGATGGTTAAATCACCCGGCAGGGTCGCCCCTACTTTGGCCACACACACTTTCAAGCCCTGACGGCAGTTTGGCGCGCCGCAGACGATGTCCAGCAACTCGGCCTCACCCACGTTGACCTTGGTCACCCGCAGCTTGTCGGCGTCAGGATGTTGGGCGCACTCGACCACTTCACCCACCACCACATTGTTGAACTGGCCAGCCACCGCTTCCACGGCGTCCACTTCCAGACCGGCCATGGTGATCTGCTCGGCCAGCGCGTTGTCACTCAACTCGGTGCGGACCCACTCCATCACCCAGGATTTACTGAATTTCATGTTCTCTCGCCCTTACTTGAACTGCTTGAGGAAGCGCAGGTCGTTTTCGAAGAAGGCACGCAGGTCGTTGACCCCGTAACGCAGCATGGTCAGGCGCTCAACGCCCATGCCGAAGGCAAAGCCCGAGTATTTTTCCGGATCGATGCCGACCGAACGCAGTACGTTCGGGTGAACCATGCCGCAGCCCAGCACTTCCAGCCACTTGCCGTTCTTGCCCATTACGTCCACTTCAGCGCTCGGCTCGGTGAACGGGAAATAGGAAGGACGGAAGCGAATGGTCAGGTCTTCCTCGAAGTAGTTGCGCAGGAAGTCGTGCAGAATGCCCTTCAGCTCGGTAAAGCTGGCATGCTCGTCAACCAGCAGGCCTTCAACCTGATGGAACATCGGGGTGTGGGTCATGTCGTAGTCGTTACGATAGACGCGGCCCGGTGCAATGATGCGGATCGGCGGCTGCTGATGCTCCATGGTGCGGATCTGCACACCGGAGGTGTGGGTACGCAGCATCAGATCAGGATTGAAGTAGAAGGTATCGTGATCGGTACGCGCCGGGTGATGAGCCGGAATATTCAGCGCATCGAAGTTGTGAAAGCCATCTTCAATCTCGGGACCACGGGCAACCTTGAAGCCCATCTCGCCAAACAGGCGCTCGATGCGCTCGATGGTGCGGGTTACCGGGTGCAGACCGCCATTCTCGATGCGACGGCCCGGCAGGCTGACATCGATGGTCTCGGCAGCCAGCTTCTGGTTCAGCACAGCAACTTCGAGCGCTTCACGACGCTCGTTCAGCGCATCCTGAACCTGCTGTTTGGCCTGGTTGATCACGGCGCCCGCGGCGGGACGCTCTTCGGCAGACAAGGCACCCAGGCCCTTCATCTGCTCGGTAAAAAAGCCCTTTTTACCCAGATATTTGACCCGGATTTCGTCGAGGGTCGCGATATCGCTCACGCCCTCAATTTCGGCTCTGGCTTGGCCGACTACTTCTTCAAGCTGTTGCATGTCTTCCTCGTCACCACTCCCGATACAGGAGCCTTTAGGCTAAATAAGGTCAAGAGGGGAATAATACAAAAAAAGCCCCTTCGCTGACCATAGTTAAGGTGGGCTTTTCTCCCTACAAATCATTTTGTTATATCAAGCGAGTCTCATCGATTTACCGTCACTCTTTAAATAGTAGAATAAAGACATGGTTTGTTGGCATACAATCCATTTATAGAACTAGTGATCTCCCACATGTCACTTTGTATGGAGAAAACTGTAGCGCGTGTAAAACAGTGGACAAAACGTGGACGGGAGAAAGAAAAACGTGATGTAAAACCGTGAATGACATGTCTAGTCCTGAAATAGGTTTACACATTTTCAACTAGCATTTTTCTACTCAGAACCCCCTATGTACCGCATCGGGGGTTCTGTATTTCAACGCATGATGCGGCCGCTCCATGTTGTAAATATCCACCGCTTCACGCACCATTTCCCGCGCTTGCGTCAAATCCTGCGGGCTTTGCAACAATAACTCTC
>NZ_JAAKOE010000019.1:0-89527 GCF_049171255.1 Aeromonas sp. 603757
GGAGAAGGATTCGAACCTTCGAAGGCAGAGCCGTCAGATTTACAGTCTGATCCCTTTGGCCGCTCGGGAACCCCTCCCCAAGTGCGAGGCGCATACTATCAGATCCAGAGGCTTTGTGAACCCCTTGATGAGGCATCTGGCAGTAAAAAATGACTGTTCGTCGATTTTTTGATACATCCAGCTCAAAATTCAAGCTTATCAGCAAGTTGTGCGCTGCTTTTCTGCACAAAACAGCATCCGTGCAAGTTGGCGATCGCGCTGAAGAGAAGGGAAATAGCAGAAGACCGCCAGCGTCGGCGGTCTTCCCGGGCATCACATCTAGCGCTGGAACGGGTAGACCGAACCCAGTTTCAGGATCTGGGTCAGCTCGTCCAGTGCGCTGCGGGACTCCTGCACCAGTGCCGGATCCCTCAGATCGTCGAGGGTCAGGCGGTCGCGGTAGTGGCTATCGACCCAGCCATCGAGGCGGGCAAACTGGCTGTCGTTGATAAGGCAGGCCGGATTGACCGCAGCGAGTTCCTGATCGTTCATGGCAACCCGCAGTCGCAGGCAGGCCGGGCCGCCGCCATTGCGCATGCTCTGTTTCACATCCATATAGTGGACCGCCTTGATCGGGGTCTCCTGCGTCAGCAGCTTGCCAAGATAGGCCGACACCGCCGGATTGTCGCGGCACTCGGTGGGGGCGATGATGGCCATCTCACCGCTCGGCAGGGTGAGGATCTGGGTGTTGAACAGGTAGGATTTCACCGCATCCAGCACGGATACCTCGGCAGTTGGCACTTCGATAAAGTGCAAATCCCCCTCGCCAAACTTGCCGCGGATTTCAGTCAGCACCGCTTCGGTGTTGAGGAACGCTTGTTGGTGGAAGAAGAGCACGTTCTGGTTGCCCACCGCGATCACGTCGTTGTGGAACACCCCCTGATCGATCACATCCGGGTTTTGCTGAATAAACACCACGCTCTCCTCGCCAAGGCCATGGAGACGGGAGATGGCCTGGCTTGCCTCCAGAGTCTGGCGGGCCGGATAGCGCTTCGGCGCCGGGCGGGAGTAGTCAAAGGCGCTGCGGCCATAGACAAACAGCTCGACCCCCGCCTCGCCATAGGCACGGCAGAGCCGGGTGTGGTTGGCAGCCCCCTCGTCGCCGAAGTGGTCATTCTCCGGCAGATGGAGGTGGTGGCTGAAGTGGCGATCATTGTTGAACACGGCTCGTAGGATACGGCCCGTGACGTCCGGCTCCAGAGAGCGGTGAAACTTGTTGGTCAGGTTGGCGGGGGTGAAGTGAATGCGGCCATCCTGGGTATCGGCACTGGGGGAGACGGTGGCGGCGTTGGCAGTCCACATGCTGGAAGCCGAATAGCAGGCAGCCAGTACGGCGGGAGCCTGTTTGGCGGCCTGCTCCAGCACCCGGGCATCGTTGCCGGTGAAGCCTAGGCGGCGCAGGGTGGCGAGATCGGGACGCTCTTGTGGCGCCAGTACCCCCTGGGTCATGCCAAGCTCGGTCAGCGCCTTCATCTTGCGCAGCCCCTGTTTGGCGGCCTCTTTCGGATTGGAAGCCTCCTGGGCATTGCTCTGGGAGGCAACGTTGCCGTAGGAGAGGCCAGCATAGTTATGAGTCGGGCCGACCAGACCGTCGAAATTGACCTCGAAGTGCTTCATTGAGTACATCCTTTCGATTTTTATGATGGGTAGCGGTTCCTTCCGCGCGCAATGCGTCGGGGTTGGGCCATTATAAAGAGATTTTATGTTTTTGTAACAAGCCGGTAACCAGCAGACGTTTTTATGTCGTTTCAGATATAAAAAGAGGGGCGGTATGGCAGAAAATTGAAAAAGCGGTTGCGTCCGGCCTGTTGCCTTCGCATTAATAAATAAAGAAGCAATAAAAGAAGCCGTGTGGTTCGGGCTGGTCAGGCAAATTTGCTCACAAGATTGCTTTTTCGCGCCAAATCTCTTATACAGCCCCACAAAACCGCACACCAACCCCGTCGGGTGCAATGAGGATAATAGTTACAGCATGGGCAAATCACTGGTCATAGTGGAGTCTCCGGCCAAGGCCAAGACGATCAACAAATATCTGGGCAAGGACTACGTGGTGAAATCCAGCGTGGGTCATGTTCGCGATCTGCCCACCAGCGGCAGCGCCAGCACCGAGCCCAAGAAACCTGTCATTCGCGGCATCAAGTTGAGCGAATCCGAGAAGGCTGCCAAGGATCGCAAGGCCCTGTTTGCCCGGATGGGTATCAATCCGACCGCTGGCTGGCAGGCTAACTACCAGATTTTGCCCGGCAAGGAGAAGGTGGTCAGCGAGTTGCAAAGTCTGGCCGAGAAAGCCGACACCATCTATCTCGCAACCGATTTGGATAGAGAAGGAGAGGCGATCGCCTGGCACCTGCGCGAGATCATTGGTGGCGACGACAGCCGCTACAAGCGCGTGGTGTTCAACGAGATCACCAAGAGCGCCATCAAGGAGGCGTTCGCCCAGCCGTCCGAACTCAATATTGACCGCGTTAATGCCCAGCAGGCTCGTCGTTTCCTCGACCGCGTGGTGGGTTACATGGTCTCCCCGCTGCTGTGGAAGAAGCTGGCGCGCGGTCTTTCCGCCGGTCGAGTGCAATCCGTTGCGGTGCGTCTTATCGTCGATAAAGAGCGCGAAATCAAGGCGTTCGTACCGGTCGAGTTCTGGGATCTCAATGCCGACCTGCTGACTGCCGACAAGAGCGATCTGCGTATGGAAGTGGTCAGCCGCAACGGGGCTGACTTCAAGCCGGTGACCCAGGCCGAGACCTTTGCCGCTGTCGCAGCCTTGGAAGGGGTCGACTACAAGGTCGTTAACCGGGAAGACAAGCCGACCGGCTCCAAGCCGTCCGCGCCGTTTATCACCTCCACCCTGCAGCAGGCGGCCTCTACCCGTCTGAGCTTCGGGGTCAAGAAGACCATGATGATGGCCCAGCGTCTCTATGAAGCGGGTTACATCACCTATATGCGTACCGACTCCACCAACCTCAGCAAAGAGGCGGTTGAAGCGGTGCGTGAATATATCGGCGAGCATTATGGCGCGGCCTATCTGCCAGCCGAGCCGAATCTGTATGGCGCCAAGGCCAATGCCCAGGAAGCGCACGAAGCGATCCGTCCCTCCAACGTACAGGTGACTGCCGAGATGCTGGAAGGGATGGAGCCGGATGCCATGCGTCTGTACGATCTCATCTGGCGTCAGTTCGTTGCCTGCCAGATGACCCCCGCTCAGTACGACTCTTCCACCCTGACCGTCAAGGCGGGTGAGTTCGAGCTCAAGGCCCGTGGTCGTACCCTGCGCTTCGCCGGTTGGACCAAGGCGCTGCCGCCGATGGGTCGCAAGGGTGAAGATAGCCAGCTGCCTGCGGTCACCGTGGGCGAGGTGCTGAAACTGGTCAAGCTGGATCCGCGCCAGCACTTTACCAAGCCGCCTGCCCGTTTCACCGAAGCTGCGCTGGTGCGCGAGCTGGAAAAACGCGGCATCGGCCGTCCCTCTACCTACGCCTCCATCATCTCCACCATCGTTGATCGTGGTTATGTGCGGGTCGAGAGCCGCCGTTTCTTCGCCGAGAAGATGGGTGAGATCGTCACCGATCGTCTGGTGGAGAACTTCGTCGAGCTGATGAACTACGAGTTCACCGCCAAGATGGAAGACAAGCTCGATGGCATCGCTGAAGGGAGCCTGGAGTGGAAGAAGGTGCTGGACAGCTTCTACGCCGAGTTTACCCAGGAGCTGGAGAAGGCCGACAAGGCGCCCGAAGAGGGCGGCATGCGTGCCAACCAGATGGTGATGACCGACATCGACTGCCCGGATTGTGGCCGCAAGATGGGTATTCGTACCGCCACCACCGGCGTCTTCCTCGGCTGCTCCGGCTATGCCCTGCCGCCGAAAGAGCGCTGCAAGAAGACCATCAACCTGGTCTCTGCCGATGAGTTTGTCTCCGCCACTGACGGCGAAGAGGCGGAAACCGAGGCGCTGCGTGCCAAGCACCGTTGCGGTGTCTGTGGCACAGCGATGGATGCCTACATCATCGATGACAGCCGCAAGCTGCACGTCTGTGGTCGCAACCCGGACTGCGATGGCTACGAAATCGAGAAGGGCCAGTTCAAGCTCAAGGGCTACGAAGGGCCGAGTATCGAGTGCGACCGCTGCGGCAGCGAGATGCAGCTCAAGAACGGTCGTTTCGGCAAGTACATGGGCTGCACCAACGAGACTTGCAAGAACACCCGCAAGATCCTGAAAAACGGCGACATCGCGCCGCCGAAAGAAGATCCGGTACCGTTGCCGGAGCTCAAGTGCACCCAGTCCGATGCTCACTTCGTGCTGCGTGACGGTGCTGCCGGTCTGTTCCTGGCAGCCAGCAACTTCCCCAAATCCCGCGAGACTCGCGCGCCGCTGGTGGAAGAGCTCAAGCGCTTCAAGGATCGCATCTCCGCCAAGCACAAGTATCTGGCGGGAGCCCCGCTCACCGATCCGGACGGCAACCCCGCCATCGTGCGCTTCAGTCGAAAGACCAAGGAGCAGTACGTGATGAGCGAGGTCAACGGCAAGGCGACCGGTTGGACCGCTCACTACGACAACGGTACCTGGCAAGAGAGTTTGCCGAAGGCGAAGAAAGCCTGATGACAAAGAGGCCCCGACCAGGGGCCTCTTTGCTTATGGATAAGGGTATACTGAGACAGCTGCAAGGAGTGCAGCTGTCGTCAATCGCGAAGTAGACAAGGAGGTTGAGATGGAGATTAACGAGATCCGGCCGGGCATGAGCTGCATGACCCGGGAAGGGGCTGCCTATGTGCTGGAGGTGGACCGACAGAGCCTGCTTGTGCTGCTGCAGCGCGAGGACGAGACTATACCGGTGCAGGTGCGCAGTGAGGAGATCCTGGCACCGCTGGAGTGATCTGGCAGTGCCCCCCTCAAAACGGCAGTAGAAAAAGCAGCTCGGCCAGGTCGGGCTGCCATTGCCACTCCTTCATTCTGACCCGCCCACCAATCACGGGCACGCCCTCTTCCTGCAGCAATCCCGCCTGTCTGTCGAAGCCAGCCGACCCTTTTGGTAAGGAGATAGTGCCTGCTGCGCCCAGCACCCGATGCCACGGCAGTACCTTGTCGGTCTCCCGCAGCACCTTGCCTACCAGTCTTGCCCGTCCGGGCAGCCCCGCCAGATCGGCCACCTGACCGTAACTGGCCACCTTGCCGGCAGGGATGAGGGCGATGATCGCCTCGATACGGGCAGTTTTGTTCAATGGGGATGGACTTGATTCAATGCTCATAAACCCGATTCGTCAAAAACAACAGAAGCGCCATTGTGGCGCTTCTGTCATGGGGCTGGCAATGATTCAGCCGAAGGTCTGGCTAAGCCCCTTCAGTTGCTTGGCCCGTTCCAGCAGAGCCTGACTGGAGTGATCGACATCCAGCATCTTCTGACTGTTGGCGTGGGAGTACTCGGAGATCTGGTGGATGCTGCGGCTGATCTCCTCTACTACCGCTTGTTGCTGCTCAGCAGCGGTGGCGATCTGGGTGGAGTGTTCGGTGACCAGCTCTATCTCTGCCAGCACGGTATGGAGGCTGCTGGCGCCCTGGCGGGTCATCTCGGCACATGCGCGGGTCTGTTGCAGGTTCTCCTGCATCATCCCCTTCCAGCGTCCCAGCGTGTGCTGGATCTGCTTGATGCTGCCCTGGATCTGCTCGGTCGCCTTGTGGGTGCGGGTCGATAGAGTTCGTACCTCGTCTGCGACCACCGCAAAACCACGGCCCTGCTCTCCGGCGCGAGCCGCTTCGATGGCGGCGTTGAGGGCCAGCAGGTTAGTCTGCTCGGCGATGCCCTGGATCTCGCCCATGACACTGCCAATCCGTTCGGATTCGCTGGCGAGCTCTACCGCCGAGTTGAACGCCAGCTCTGCCTGTTTGGCGAGCTGTTCGATCTGTTGCTCTGTCTGGTTCAACTGCTGGTTGGTTTGTTCACAACGATTGCGAGCTTCGTTGACCTGACCGTTGGAGTCCTGAATGTTGCGGGCGATCTCGTGAGCTGTGTTGGCCATCTGAGTCATAGCCGTAGCCATCTGCTGGGTCTGGGCATCTTGCTCGTTGATATCGAGACAGGCCTGATGAGAGGCCTGCTTCAGATTGATGGCCAGGGTTTGCAGAGGTGCCGTGGCATCGTTGATCCGTCCCAACACGGTTCGGATGCGGGCCTGCAGCATCTTGATATGAAAATCGGCAATGGCGCCGGGGTTGTCACCGGAGTAGACCAGCCGGGTCAGACTGTCATATTCACGGCCCAACTGCTGTAGATAGTGGGGCAGAGCGAAGATCTCGCGCCAGTAGGCGCCGCCGATGAGCAACAGGGGCAGCAGCATCAGCAGGGCGGTCATGGCCCCTTGGCTAGCGAAGGTCCAGCCCATCAGGCCGAGCAGCAGCAGGGTAATGGCCGGGGTGCGCACTCTGGCAAGAGAGGGGAGGTTGCTGCTGTTGCCGCGCTCTGCTTTGAGCAGGGCCTGGTAGGTCTGAGCGGCGATGCGCTTGAATTGGGGCTCGGGCTTGCAGCGTACCGACTGGTAGCCGCTGATCCTGTTGCCTTCATAGATGGGGGTCACATAGGCATCTACCCAGTAGTAACGGCCATCCTTGCAGCGGTTTTTTACCATACCGCGCCAGGGTTTGCCCTCCTTGAGGCGGGCCCAGAGATCGGCGAAGGCGGCCTTGGGCATGTCGGGGTGGCGTACCAGATTGTGGTTGTGTCCCACCAGTTCATCGACCGAGTAGCCTGCGATGTCGCAGAAGGCCGGGTTGGCGTAGGTGATCACCCCGCGCAGGTCAGTGGTTGAGACCAGTTGTACGTCGGCAGGAAACTCCACTTCGCTATCCAGGGTATGGACGTTTCTGCGGGCCATAGGAATACGCTCCGATGTTCTTGTTGATAATGTTGTCGTTGTTATTGTGGCAGATCTGGAGGTGACCGCAGGCTCGCGCCAGCAGGAGGCAGATCAGCTTCATTGGGGGCTGGATTTTGCCAATAATGGCGGATGAATGGTAGGGGGAAGTTGATGTTTTGTTGGCTAATCGTAAAAAAGGCGGCCGATTGGCCGCCAAAGTAGAGACAACATTACCTCTGTGGCATCCGGTAGCGCACCTGCAACTGATCGAGGATCTGCAGCTGACCCGGCAGGCGGGCGGCGAAGTGCTCCCAGCCCTTGTGGGCGGGATCGCTCCAGGCCACCTCGGCCGTGGCCAGCATACGCGGGAACAACATGTAGTCGAGACGATCACGGCTGGTGATCAATTCTGACCACAAGGGGCTCAGCACCCCGAGGATGTTATCGTTGGCATGGAAATCGGCTGGGGCAGGGTCACACGCGTAGATCTGCTCCAGATTGAGGGTACCCGCCCAGTAGAGGCCGGGTTCATGAATATCGGCGCTCCAGGCGAGATCGAGATAGAGGAACTGGGCGGGCGCCATCACCACCGGATAACCGGCCGCGGCAGCATCCAGCCCCGCCTGAAAGCAGGTCCAGGCACAGACGGCGGCTTTACGGCTCACCTTGTCGCCATGCAGGATCTCCTCCCAGCCGATCATCTGTTTGCCTCTGGCGGCCAGATAGCGCTGGCAGTGGCGCAGCAGATGGCCCTGCAGCTCGCGGCAATCGGCGTAGCCCTGCTCGACCATCAGCTGCTGGCAGGCGGGGCTGTCGGTCCAGACCCCGGTCGGCACCTCGTCACCCCCCATGTGGATCTGCGGGCCGGGAAAGAGCTCGCATACCTCGTCCAGCACCGCCTCCAGAAAGCGGTAGGTGCCGGGCAGGGCGGGGTTGAGCACGTTGTCATCGAAATGCTGAACCGAGCGGTAGCGGGAGTGATCCGCCGTTTCGATCAGCAACTCGGGCAGCGCCTTGATGGCGGCGTGGCAGTGGCCCGGAATGTCGATCTCGGGAATGACGGTGATGCCGAGCTCACTGGCATAGCTCACCAGCTCCTTCACCTCGCTCTGGGTGTAGTAGCCGCCATAGGGTTCGGCACCGCCGCTGAGCTGGGGGCCGATCGCCAGATCGTGGCCGCGCCAGGCCCCCACGTCGCTCAGCTCCGGGAAGGCCTTTATCTCGAGTCGCCACCCCTCGTCATCGGTCAGGTGCCAGTGGAAGCGGTTGAACTTGTAGAGGCTCATCAGTTTGAGCAGACGCTTGATGGTTGCCGGAGTGTGGAAGTGGCGGGCGCAGTCGAGAAAAATGCCGCGAAAGCCAAAGCGCGGGGCATCCTCCAGCGTGACGCAGGGCAGGCTCTCCCCATGTTGCAGATACCACTGGGCCAAAGTCACCAGCCCATGACGCCAACCCGTTTCGTCGGCGGCGGCAATCACCACCTCCTGCGGCGTGATGGTGAGTTGGTAGGCTTCGGGGGCCAGTTTGGCCTCGGTCAGCCGGATTTCAGCGTCGTGATCCTGCTCCAGCGCCAGCGACGTCAGTTCGTTGAAGTGGGCCAGCAGCTTCGGTACATCGCGGGGGGCGCTGACATGAGCCCGCTCTGCCAGCCGGAAGTTCCCCTCCAGCAGTACCAGATGGGCCGGTTGTGGCACTATGCCGGGCTGGTGCTCGACATCCGGCAGGTCGGGGCGGGTTACCGGCGGGTTCTCCAGTCCGAGATCCTGCGCCGCCAGCGTCACCGGCAGCAGCTGGGCTCCCGTAGTCGCCTCCGGCAAGCTGAGGAAAAAGCCCTGCGGCATGTCGGAGAGCTTCTTGATGGGGGTCTGGCGGCAGCAAAAGCGCAGCTCGCAGCTGCCAGCGTTCGGGACAATCACCTTGTAGCTGCCGCTCTGGCGCTCCAGCTCGCCCCCTTGCAAGGAGTCGGGGTCGATATGGCGAGCCAGACAGAAGTGCAGCTTCCACTTGGTATCAGGCATGCGGGAGAGGGTGAAAGTGAACCAGACATCCTCGCCGTCACGTCGGGCGACCTGGGTGTGGATCAGGGGTGTAGACATGGAAAATCCTCTGATTGGGCAAACAGGATGGCGCCATCGAGCGCATCTGCCTGGGGGGGGATCAGGTTGAGCTGGCCGAGACGGGGAGCGAGGCGGGTGCCAATCCCCCCCAGCAGGGCGATCTGTCTGGCACCGAGCTGGGTCATCCCCTCCAGCAGGATCTGCAGCTGCTCGCAGGTTTCGTCCAGCAGCTGATTGGCGAGCTCGTCGCCATCGCTGGCTGCATCAAATACCCAGGGGGCAAAGTGGCCATAGTCCGCCGGAATGGCGCGGGCGGCCCAGCGTACCACCTCGGCCTGATCCCGCTTGAAGCGATCCATCAAGCGGATGGCGAGGGTGCTGGGGGGCAGAATGCCGTCGTGGCAGAGCAGGGATTGCTGGATGGCGCGCAGCCCCAGCCAGGCGCCGCTGCCTATGTCTGAAATGGGGAAGCCGCGGCCGGAGCAGGTGCGGATCTGCCCCTCCTGATAGACCAGCCCCACCGAGCCGGTACCTGCGATCAGAATGGCCCCCTCACGGCCGCCAAAGGCGCCGAGGCAGGCACCGAAGGCATCGGAGGTGAGCCTGACGCTGGCAAAGGGGAAGGGCATCTCGAGCAGGGCGTGATAGCAGTCGGCCAGCTCGGCGGAGGCGAGCGCCAGCCCGACCCCCATCTGTTGTTCGCACTCTATGCCCAGTCCAGCCGTAAGGCGGGCGCTGGCGATGGCGGCCAGCACATTGGCATGAGCGTGAGGGATGCCCAGCTCCAGATTGGAGCCAGCAGCGCGCCCTTCACCGAGCAGCTTGCCCGCCCGATCCCGAATGCGGGCGCGGGTGTGGGTGCCCCCGCCATCGACGCCGACCCAGAACTCAATCATGGCGACCTCCCTGCTCATTTCGATCACTCAGAGCACTCTGCCAGCTGATGGCCAGGGCAAACCGGACTGCATGGAGGATCCGCTGTTCTTCCCTGTGCCAGTTATGATCGTGCCGATTCCTGTACATCTCAATCATGGCGACCCCCCTGCTCATTCCGATCACCCAGTGCACTCTGCCAGCTGATGGCAAGGGCAAACCAGGCGGCGTGGGGGATCCACTGCTCGCCCCAGCGCCAGTTCTGATCCAGCCGATCCTTGTACTCCTCCGGAATAAAGGCCACCTCATTTTCGTCATCAAACCCTGAGGTGATGCCGTTGCAGATACCTCCCTGCGCATTGGGATACCCGGCGGTATAGGCGGGGTTGTTGATGCCGTGGCCCGCCAGCATGCAGGCGTTGAAGGGGTTCTGCCCGAGGATCCAGTCGAGTTGGCGCTGGCCGTAAGTGATTAGCGGCTGGCTCTGGCGGGGGAAGTGGCGGGCGCCAGCAAAGGCCATGGTCGCCAACGATGCGAGGCGGGCATTCTCCCCCTGCCACCAGTAACCGGACTCGTTGTTGTGGGGCATAAAGAAGCTGACGCGCGGCGCTTCATCCACCCCTTTCACATATTGGCGGGCGAGGGAGAAGGGGTTGCCCGCCCGTGCGCACAGTGCCAGTTCGGCGGCCAGTGCCTGCTCCACTACGGTTTGTACCCGGGCCTGGTGCCCCTGATCCGGCTCTACGCCCAGATATTCCAGCAGCGCCAGCACCGGCAGACCCGCCTCGGCGGCGTGGTAGTAGGGGCGCGAGCCATCCTCGTTGGCCGACCAGTAGTGACCCAGCTCCGAATGGGGGCGCTGGCGGGCACAGAGCTTGCTGGCGAGGGCTCTCGCCTCATTCAGCCACTCGTTGCCGAAGGTGCGGGTCAGCTCCACCGCTGCCAACAGGGCGCAGTAGTCGTCGATGATGTTTTCGACCCCGTCATCCAGATAGGAGAGGTTGTGTTCACGCAGATGCAGGTAGCCGCGGCGGGCCGCCTCGGCGTAGCGGCTGGCATCGAAGTCGCCGCTGACGCTCTCGCGGGCGGCGCGGGCCAGCGCGGCGATGGCCATGCCGCCCCCTTGGCGGAAACCCGCCTGCCAGTTGGCGGACTTGATCCCCTGCTGGGTGGTATAGGCGCACAGCTCGCGCTGGGCAGGGTCCTTGCTCCACTTGTCGAACAGGGTCATGTAGAAGAAGCCCGACTCATCCTGCATCCGGCAGAGGAAATCGGCGCCGTGCAGCGCCTCGTCATTGAGCCGCTTGCAGAGGTTTATCCCGTCGATATCGCGGCGCGGGGCCAGCAGTTCGCGGCACTTGAGCAGAGCCCACACCACCATGGGGGTCTGCTGGGGGTTGAGGTAGTTGGCGTAGGAGAGGTGGCTCAGGTACTTGCTCATGTCGCCGCTGGCATCGAACCAGCCGCCGTGCACATCTTTGTGCTGGTCGGTGCCAAACAGGCGGGCGCTGCGGTCGGCCCGATCGAAGGTGCCGCTGGCGCGCTGCCCCTTGAAGTAGTGGATGACATCGGAGAGACAGCGGCTGGCCAGCAGATCCTGGCCGATGGCAAAGCGGGTGGAGCGGACTATGCCTTGGGCTGTGATCGCCTCCAGCCGATAGTGGCCGGGCTCCTTGAAGGCGGAGAAGTCGGCACGCCAGTAAGCGCGGCCCTGCCAGCCGGGGACGCTGCCAGCCGGTTGCAGCGGGGTTTCAAACAGGATCTGGCCATCATCAAGGCGTTGCAGCCTGACATAGCCGCCGAGATCAGGGGCGGGGGAGGTTTGCAACAGGGCGACCTTGTGTCCGTCGCACTCGTAGCCCACCTGATTGATCAAGAGTTCCATCAAGGTATTACTCCTGTGGTTCACCGCCGGGCGGTGAGGCACATCACGGGGCTGTGGCCGCCCCGTATCGAGGCATGACCGGACAGGGTTGTCCGGCCGGTTCAAGGTTCACCCTCACTCGTAGAGGTAGCAGCGCACGAAGTGGTTGTCGGCAAGCTTGGTGATGGGGGGCAGCGCCTCCTTGCAGCGGGGCATTGCCTGATTGCAGCGCCCGGCAAAGGGGCAACCGCAGGACTCCGGCGTCCAGAGCGGGATCTCCCCCTTGCGGCCACCCTCCAGCTCGGCGTGGATGCTCTTCTCCGGATCGGGCACCGCCGAGATGAGCAGCTGGGTGTAGGGGTGCTGCGGGTGGTGCAGGATCTCGTCCACCTCGCCCCACTCCACCATGTGTCCCACATACATGACTGCCAGATCTTCCGCCACATAGCGGGCGGTGGCGATGTCGTGGGTGATGTAGAGCATGGAGACGCCGAGCTCGTTCTTCATCTGCTCCATCAGGTTGAGGATGCCGATGCGAATGGAGACGTCGAGCATGGAAGTCGGCTCGTCCGCCAGCACCACTTCCGCCTCCACCGCCAGATTGCGGGCGATGTTGACCCGCTGGCGCTGGCCGCCGGAGAGCTGGTGCGGATACTTGGCCGCCGTTGCCTTGGCGGGGGTCAGGCCGACCTTCTCCAGCAGGGCGTAGACCATGTCGGGCAGCTCTTTCTTGTCGATCACCTTGCTGTGCAGCAGCAGGGGGCGTGCGATGTGGTGATAGATGGTGTGGGTCGGGTTGAGCGAACCGAACGGATCTTGCCACACCATCTGCACGCTCTGGCGATAGTCCAGCAGGGCGGTGCCTTTGTTGAACTCCTCCAGATCGTGGCCGCGATAGAGAATGCGCCCGGCACTGAGCTTGTACATCTTGGCGATGATCTTGGCGATGGTGCTCTTGCCGGATCCCGACTCCCCGACCACCGCCAGGGCGCGGCCCCGGTGCAGGTTGAAGGTGATGTCGGAGAGCGCCCGCATCTTGCCACTCTTGATGGCATTGGAGTTGATGGGGAAGTCCTTGTAGAGGTGCTGGACTTCGATGATGGGTGCATCGGTTTTGGCGATTTGCATGACAGACATCCTTAACAGCCAGCGGCCTTGTCCAGATAGATCACGGAATCTTGTTGCAGTCCCTGCTCCTCATAGAGGTGGCAGGCGGTCTGTTGCCCGGGGCGGATCTCGGCCAATCTGGTGTACTCCTGACGGCAGCGATCGTGCACCTTGCCGCAGCGGGCCTGAAAGCGGCAGCCGACCGGCACCTCCAGCAGGTTGAGCGGTGTGCCCGGGATCCCCTCCAGTACCTTCTTCGGCCCGTGCAGGGGCGGGAAGGAGTTGCCCAGCCCTCTGGTATAGGGGTGTAGCGGTGCGGTCAGGATCGCCTTGGAGGGGGCGACTTCCACCAGTTCACCGGCATACATGATGCCGATGCGATCGCAGAACTCCACCATCAGGGAGAGGTCGTGGGTGATGAACAGAATGGAGAAGTTGAACTTCTCTTTCAGGGCATAGACCTTCTGCAGGATCTCCCGCTGTACCACCACATCGAGCGCCGTGGTTGGCTCATCCATGATGAGCAGCTCGGGGTTGAGCGCCATGGCGATGGCAATCACCAGCCGCTGGCGCATGCCGCCGGAGAACTGGTGCGGGTAGTCCTTGAGCCGGCTCGGGTGGATATCGACAATGGTGAGCAGCTCCTGGGCGCGCTTGATCGCCTCGTAACGGGTCATGCCGGGGTTGTGGGCCAGCAGCACGTCGCAGAACTGCTCCTCCATCCGCAGCACAGGGTTCAGGGCGTTCATGGCGGACTGGAACACCACCGACACCTGTTGCCAGCGGTAGGAGCGTAGCCGCTCGTCGTTGTAGTGGAGGATATTCTCCCCCTTGAACAGGATCTCGCCACCGCTGATATAGGCGGGCGGCTTGTGCAGCCGGGCCACCGAGAAGGCGACGGTGGATTTGCCGCAGCCCGACTCACCGGCGAGACCGAAGATCTCGCCCTGTCTGATATCGAAGCTCACCGAGTTGACGGCGCGCACGTCGCCATTTTCGGTGATGTAGTCGACGCAAAGATTGCGTACTGACAGCAGGGGATGCTTGTTCATGCTGTCTTCTCCTGTGCTGTGGCAACCGGTGTGGTTACCGGTGTGGCCAGTTTCTTCCAGCGGCTCAACCCTTTGTGTGAGCGCAGCTGCGGGTTGGCAATCTCGTCGATGGCGAAGTTGAGCAGGGCCAGACCGGCACCCAGGGTGGCGATGGCAAAGCAGGGAGCCAGGATCTCCCACCAGGCGCCGACCAGAATGGCGCTGGAGGTCTGGGCGTTGTAGAGCATTATGCCCCAGCTCACCACGGTCGGGTCGCCAAGCCCCAGGAACTCCAGGGTCGCTTCGGTGACGATGGCGTAGATGATGGAGCCGATAAAGCTCACCCCGATGATGGAGATGAGGTTGGGCAGGATCTCCACCAGAATGATGCGCCAGGCTGGCTCGCCCAGCACTTCGGCGGCGATGACGAACTCCTTCTCGCGCAGCGCCAGGGTCTGGGCACGGATGACCCGCGCGCCATAGGCCCACGAGGTCAATCCTATTATCACGGCAATCACCGCCGGTGACGCCTCCCCGATAAAGCTCGCCAGTACCAGTAGCAAGGGGAGGTTGGGGATCACCAGCACCACGTTCATCAGGAAGGTGAGGCACTCGTCCACCAGACCGCCAAAGTAGCCGGCGGTGATGCCGATGGCGACGGCCAGGGTGCAGACCAGCAGGCCTGCACTAAAGCCCACCAGCAGCGAGATACGGGCGCCGTTGGTGAACTGGGCCCAGATATCGTGGCCCATGCGGGTGGACCCCATCACGAACTCGGCACTGGGCGGCTGGTGCGGGCGAGCCACCCGCTTTGTCGGCTCGTTGCTGGCCAGAATGGGGGCAAAGATGGCCATCAGTACGAAGGCAACCACGATGGCGAGGCCACAGGCAGCCTTCTTGTTGCCCAGCAGGATTTTTAGAATGGTCGGCATACGCATCTTATTTGCCTCCTGTACGCAGACGGGGATCCAGGAAGACGTAGAGCACGTCGGCCAGGAAGTTGAAGCTGAGCATGGTGATGGTCATGATGAGCAGCTGCCCCTGAATGAGCGGGTAGTCGCGGGCCAGAATGCCCTGATAGAGGGTCAGGCCCAGGCCGGGATAGTTGAAGATCACCTCGGTGATGAGAGAGCCACCAATAACGAAACCGAGCGCCATGGAGAGGGCGGTGACGCTGGGCAGAATGGCGTTGCGGGCGCCGTAGTTGAAGATCACCCGGTTGCTGGAGAGCCCCTTGGCCTTGGCCATGGTGATGTAATCCTCGCCCAGCAGGTTGATCATGTTGTTGCGCATGGTGATGAGAAAGCCCCCCACCTGTACCACGGCCAGAGTCAGCACCGGCATGATGGCGTGGGTCATGATGCTCTTGATGTGCTCCCAACCCCAGTCAGCCTTGATCTCCGGGCTGTAGGCGTAGCCGATGGGCAGCCACTCGAGGCTGACCCCGAACAGGAACAGGGCGAGCAGGGAGACCACCACCGGCGGAATGGCCTGCATCACCAGGGTGAGCGGGGAGAGAATGCTGTCCATCCGGCCGCCGCGATACCAGGCGGCGAAGATGCCGACGATGGAACCGATGGAGAAGCTAAGGATGGTGGAGGTGCCAACCAGAAACAGGGTCCAGCCGATGGCACGGCCCAGCACGTCAGAGACCTGCTGCGGGTAGAAGCGCACCGAGGTGCCGAGATCCCAGGTGAAGACACTCTTCACATAGGTGAGAAACTGGGTGCCGATGGGGCCGTCGACAAAGCCGAAGGTGGCTTTGAGGGCTTCCAGGGCGGCGGGTTCCATCATGGCGCCAGCGCGGGCAAACATCACGGAGACAGGATCCCCTGGCATGGCACGGGGTAACAGGAAGTTGATGGTGGCGGCTACCAGAAAGGCAACCAGATAGAAGGAAAAGCGTCTCAGTATGAATCCCATGATAGTACCTTTTACTGCAAGTCTGCCCCGCGTCGGGTATAGCTACCCCAACCCCGGCGGTGCCGGGCAAGAAAGGGGTTAACGGGGAAGATGGCCCCCCGCAGGGGGCCGGGATTGTTTAGCTGTTTGGCTTGAGGGACAACACGTGCAGCAGACGCTCAGGGGTGTCCGGGTGGAGCTGAGGTTTGGCTACCGGGTTATCAGCACTGAACCAGCCGTTGAAGCGCTTGGTGCTGTACTCATACCAGGTCGGGTTGTTGAAGACCGGAATGATGGTCTGGTTGGCACCAACACGATCCTGGATGGCGAACATGATCTCCTTCTGCTTGGCCGCATCGGCGGTCTGGGTGAAGTCATCGATCAGCTTGTCGAGCTCGGGGTCCTTGTAACGGGGCGCGGCGAAGCGGTTGCCACGGTCGCCCATGTTGCGGGAGTGGAACGCGGTCTCGAAGTACTTGTGCGGGTTGGCACCGGCAAAGTAACCCTGCAGGGCGACATCGAAGTCACCGGTGATCAGGTTCTCGGTCCAGACGGTTGCTTCCGGGGTGGCGGTCTTGGCGTTCAGGCCCAGCGCCTGCAGCCCTTCTACACCAATCTGAACTGTGTTGACCCAGTCGGTCCAGCCGTTCGGTACCAGTACCTTGAACTCGATCTTTTTGCAGCTCGGGGTGTCGAGGAACTTGTCGCCGTCACAATCCTTGTAGCCTGCCTCTTTCAGCAGGGCCTTGGCCCCTTCCAGATCGAACTTGTTGTACTTGCCGTACTTCTTGTCCACTTCCGGGTTGTTCCAGGAGTCAAAGGCTTTGCCCAGACCTGACGGGTACTCGTTGACGGTGGGGTAGCCGTAGCCCGCGATATCCACCATGGACTGGCGGTCCATCGCCATGGAGAAGGCGCGGCGGAAGTTGATGTCGTTGAAGGCTTCGTTATTGCCCGGGTTCTTGGTCTGGAAGTTGACGTTGAACGCCACGGTACCGGAGGCCGGGAACCAGTATTTGTTGTTCTTCGGATCGTTGCCGACGTAGAGGCGTTCGATATCCGGCACGAAGGAGCCGAACCAGTCGATGTCACCCTTCATGACAGCCGCCAGCACCTGGTCGTTGGTGGCCATCTGCGGCATGCGGATACAGTCGATAGCGAGGTTGGCGTTATCCCAATAGTGCGGGTTGCGGCACTGGGTGTAGAGCTGGGCGGAGAAGTTGTCCACTTCGGTGAAGGGGCCAGTACCAACCGGCTTGTCGTTGGTGAAGGCAACCGGATCTTTCACCGATTTCCACTGATGCTCCGGCACTATGGGTACCAGCACCAGATCATTCACCACGTTGGTGTTGACCTCGGTCAGGTCGAATTTGACCTTGTTGGGGGCCAGCTTCTCGACGCTCTTGATCTGGGTCCAGATTGAGCGCTCATCCAGCGCCTTGTTGGCCTTGACCAGATTGAAAGAGAAGATGATGTCATCGGCATCAAAGGCTTCGCCGTCAGACCACTTCACGCCGTCACGCAGATCGAAGGTGACGGATTTCAGGTCATCGCTGAACGCATAGTTGGTGGCCAGACGATAGACGGGTTTGCCCCCTTGCATATCGTTGAAGATCACCAGCGGCTCATAGATGAAGTGACGGGTGGTGTGCAGCAAGCCCGCTTGCAGGAAGGGGTTGAAGTTCTTGACCCAGGCGGTTTCCTGCTGTGCGACCATGGTCAACACGGTTTTGTTTTCTGCGGCCATGGCGTTACCGGCGGCACCGGCAAGCATCATGGTTCCCAGCATTACAGCGGTAGAGATTTTGGATACTTTGGCAAGCATATGTTTTCCTTTCTTATTTTTTGGCATTCCCGAGGGTTCGCCTTGTTTTGTGTGAGCACCGGTTTCGCATGCTGATGAAATCGGCCCTCTGTGTTGGTCAGGTGTCTAACCTTTGTCGTTCTGTTTTCCAACGCCCTAAGCAAACCAGAATTAACAGGAAAACAACAACTATTGATTTCGTTGTTTTCGTAAAAATTGACGGTGTTACGTCAATCTCGTCAAAATCGATTTTTATCTTTTTAAAATCATAGCTTTTCGTTATTTGCTTTCGCGTAAAAAGTGGCTGTGAAAATGGCGTGTATGACAAATTTGTGAATTGGATCCGCTCTCGGTTTCGGGGTCGTGCGGGGCTTTGTTTTGCATAAAAAGAAACCAGATTGCCAATTGTGATCCGGCGCCCGTTTAGGGCGCCGTGTCACGGCTTGCGGTTGGCGAGTTGACGCAGGGTCTGGGCGCTGTGCTGTAACTGCTGGCGCTGGTGGTCATTGAGCGGGCAGTGGCCCAGCACATACTCGGTGGTGGCCACGACCGTCTTCCAGCGTGGCGACTTGGGCAGGGTGTCCAGACTCAGGTATTTGTCGAGGGTGCGGGTCTGCGGGCTGGATCTGTCCATATAGACCCGCCACAGCTTGCTCTTCTCCGCCAGCACGATTTTGCCCTTGCCGGTCCCCTGCTGCCAGGCATCCAGGGTGAGCTGCATGGTCTCTACCAGCGCCCGACGCAGCGGCTCGTCATCCTGCTGGCGAATGAGGTCGTCGGCCAGCGAACGGAACTCGCCACCCAGGCGGCTCAGCTCGCCCAGCAGCTGTTCATCTTCGATGATGGCTTGCCGCGAGAGGTTCTTGAGGGCGTTCTCCAGCGCCATTACCCGGTTCTCATCCTGACGCAGCTCGGTACTCAGAGTGAGGGCGAAAGCGGCCTGTCCTCCGAGTGCGATGGGCAGGGCACGGGCGTTGAGCACATCTTTTTGCCCGGCCACCAGAAACTCCAGATTGTGTTCCCGCTCGCTGGCAAGGTCGGGCCACTGCTGTTGCAGCGGGGTGGCGAGCCACTCATTGAGGGGCTGCCCCTCCATGGCTTCCGGCTCCTGCCCCAGCAGGCGTGCCATCACCCGGGAGGCAAACAGCACTGTGCCCTGCTCGTCGATAAAGATCATGGGGTCGGCCCCTTCGCCGAGCAGGGCCAGCAGGCGCTGCTGATCCTGATGCAGTCGTTCCTGCAGGGTGAGGCGATGTTCGATCTCCTGCTTCAATAGCCGGTTCTCTACCAGCGAGGCGCGTCCGGCCTTGGCCTCCAGCAGTGCCTTGACCCGGGCAAACAGCTCTTCTTTGCAGAAGGGTTTGACCAGATAGTCGTTGGCTCCGGCCCCGAAGCCCTCCTCGATATCCTTGGGCTGGTTGAGGGCGGTGAGCAGCAGCACCGGCAGCATATCTTTCGGGTGTTGCTGGCGCAGGCGACGGCAGACGTCAAAACCGGAAAGGGTCGGCATCATCACATCGAGCAGGATGAGGTCCACCTGCACCTCGGCCAGCTTGGCCAGCGCATCGTGGCCGTCACTGCTGGGCAGGATGCGGTAGCCGCAGGGCTGCAGCAGATGGCGCAGGATGTGCAGGTTGATGGGCTCGTCATCCACCACCAGAATGAGCGGAGCATCCTCGGGGGGAGGGGGCAGATCGTCGCTCTCCCAGTTCGGCAGGATCAGCGGTTGCTGGCGCACCAGCTGATGCTCGATCTGGCGGCTGTCGAGAGTCAGATTGGCCGCTTTGCCGGTGGCAAGGGGCAGGGTAAAGGCGAAGGTCGAGCCAACGCTCGGCTCGCTCTCGACAAACAGCTCGCCCCCCATCAGGTGCACCAGCTGGCGGGTGATGGAGAGACCAAGGCCGGCCCCCTGCTTGCTTACCTCCGGGCTCATCTGCACCAGCGGCTCGAAGATGTGTTCCAGATGATCGGGGGCAATGCCGATGCCGGTGTCGGTGACCTTGATGCGCAGGAAGTTGTTCTCGACGATGGCACTGAGCACCACCTTGCCCTGCGGCGTGTACTTGATGGCGTTACCCACCAGGTTGTAGAGCACCTGTTCGAGTCGTTGCTCGTCGGCCAGCACCGGCGGTAGTTCGGCCGGGCTGATATCCACCAGGGTGAGGGGTTTGGCCTGCACCAGATGCTGGCAGAGGTCCAGCACCAGCCGGATAACCCCCTTGGATGAGACGGGCTGGGAGTGGATCTCCAGCTGGCCGTAGCGCATCTGGTGGTAGTCCAGCAGATCGTCAACCAGACGGGCCAGGCCGTCTGCACTCTTGATGATGAGGCCGAGCTGCTTTTGCTGCCCTTCGGTCAAATCCTGCTGGCTGGCGAGCATCGACTCGGCCATCCCCTTGATGCCGTGAATGGGGGTACGCAGCTCGTGGGAGGTGTTGGCCAGCAGTTCATCCTTGAGCTTGTCCGCTTGCTGCAGGCTGAGGTTCTGCTTGTGGGTCAGCTTGACCTGCTGTTGCAGCTCCTGGGTCTGCTGTTCGATCAGTTCGATCTTGTCCTTCACCGAGCGCTGCATATGGCGAAACGCCTCGGCCAGCCGGTCGATATCATCGCCGGTGCGCTCGATGGCGATGGGGTGATCCAGCGCGCCGTCGGCCACCTGCTCGGCCGCTTCGGTCAGGGAGCGCAGCGGCGCCGTGATGGAGTGAGAGAGCCAGCGGGAGAAGAGGATCAGCAGCAGCACCGAGCCCGCGCCCAGCACAATCACCAGAGTCTCCAGCTGGCGGATCGGGGCATAGGCTTCCCGGGTGGAGATCTCGGCGATAAAGGCCCACTCGGTATCGAACACCTTTACCTGGGTGTAGGCGGCCAGCACCTCGTCATCCTGATAGGAGTGGAACAGCCCGACCCCCTGCTCGCCGGAGAGCGTCTTGGTGATGAGGGGCGTTTGCAGCGGCCGGAAGTTGGGGCTGAAGCTGTTCTCGACGCTGAACTCCGGCGCCAGCCAGGCATCGGCGCGCATCCGCTTGTCGGGGCCGATCAGGATGGTCTCGCCGGTCTCGCCCAGCCCCTCCCGCTCCGCCATGATCTGGTTGAGCTTGTCCGGCAGCAGCTCGAAAATCACCACACCGCGCACATAGTCGTACTGCATCACGGGGGCTGCCATGTAGGCGACCACCTGCCCGGTCAGCTCGTTGCGGCCAAAATCGGTGAACTCGAAGATCTGCTGCGGTTTCTGGCCGCCATCAAGGCGGCGTTTGATCTTGGCGAAGGTCTGGCCCAAGCCACTGCCCTGGTAGGGGCCGGAGAGCAGATTGGTGGCAAAGTTAGGGTGCTTGGTGACCGAATAGACCACATCACCGTTAAGGTCCACCAGAAAGATGTCGCTGTAGTTGGACTTGCGCACCATGTCGGCATAGCCGCGATGAAAACGCTGGTGCACCCGGCCATACATCTCGTCGGCGAGGATAAGCGCCGTGATGGAGGGTTCGATCTCTACCTGACTGTCCGGTTTGCGCAGTTGATCCCAGGAGCCGGGCAGATAGCGGGCCTGGGCGCGGCTGCGGGCCTCCTGCGGCGTGGTGCCCAGCTTCTCGAAGGCGCCGGTAAAGCCATAGAAACGGCCGATACTGTTGCCGGCAAAATCCTGCTGGGAGAAGTTGATGATCTGCTCTTTGAGGTTGTTGAAGTAATCCTCGAGCTGACTCTTCTTGATATTACGAACGGAGACCAGATGGTTGGAGGTCTGGGTGGTGAGATCCTTGCCGTGGCTGTATAGGAAGAAGAGGGTGATGACCAAAAAGGGCACCATGCCCAACATGAAAAAAGCCAGCATTAACTGCGGCCTGAGCCCACGAAGCGTGAAGATCCATTTCATCTTGTGATTTTCAATTGAGAATCCGGTTATTAAGCCGCTCAAGTCTCGAACGAAAGCGTAATCATTTCAACGACTTTATCCCAAATTCGCTTGGTGGGTCACAGCTGGCTGGAGAAAAATGCAGCAAGGCGTTTAAACCCTGAGCAAACAGTCTGCATCAAGGCTTAAATTGCGAAAAAGGGGTTGTGCTGGCGCTCGTGGTACGTATAATGCGCCTCGTTGTCAGGCAACTGGCACGAAAGCAGTAACGCGGGAATAGCTCAGTTGGTAGAGCACGACCTTGCCAAGGTCGGGGTCGCGAGTTCGAGTCTCGTTTCCCGCTCCAATTTTCCATCACACCAACGATGGAATTCACTTTCAAGACGACCAGTCTTGTCAGCATGGCGCGTTAGCAAAGCGGTTATGCAGCGGATTGCAAATCCGTTTAGTCCGGTTCGACTCCGGAACGTGCCTCCATATTCTCTCTGTTCATCTCAATCATCACTCTTCGAGTATGAGCATTGGTCAGTATCCTTGCTGTACCAGTAACTGCTCGCAGCCAGCCTGTTTCCACTCGCGCTCGAGATAGTGGCTCACGTCCGCCATGTTTTGCCCCCGATATTGAAACTGCACCTCGGCACTGTGCTGGTTGAGATCCGCAATCCGTTGCTTCAGTGTGCCGCATTGCCACAGGCTGACGGTGGGCACGCCCCGTTCGGCCAGCACGATGGCATCTTCCCGATTCAGTTGCCACTCCTCCAGTTGTGCCCGTGTCAGGGCAACCATCAGCACCAGCAGTGCCACTTCCGGCAGTTTCATGCGTGTCTCCCTACTGCATGTTTTTCCCCTGATAACTGTGGCAAAGCGCACGATTTTCGCAAGTTTGTTAACTGTTGGTTAATGACGTAACCCGTTTTCAGTATTTCCCGTTTTTCACCATTTTTTTATAAAAAAATGCGTTGGTGATGTAGTAATCCTACATGGAGTGGGGTAATCTTTGTTCAGTGGTCTTACCAGTAAGGAGTTACATCATGTTTCATCCCTTTTCCCTGACTCAGATTATTCTTCGTCGCATTTATGTATTGCTGGTGGGCATTCTGGCTTTCCCCGTGATGCTGTTTCGCAGCGATCGTGCCCGCTTCTACAGCTATCTGCACCGGATCTGGAATAAAACCAGCACCAAACCGGTTTGGCTCAAAATGAGCGAGCGTGGCGAGCGGATCTTCTACTAAACCCCATTCGCACCATGTGCAAAAAGAGACAGCCAAAGCTGTCTCTTTTTTTATCTGCTTGCCGCAACTCCTGGCTCCCAACACCACTCCGATTGTTTATTTCTTGTTTCTTTAAAGTTGCATCCAGCCCTGCCTGTTGGCGGGGCTTTTTTATGTCTGACGCATCTTTTTTGATGGAAGCTGTAAAGAAGATTAACGGGATGAAAGCACCATATGGCACTTTACTCGTTCATTAATGGGTGGTCGTCGAGAAATTATCAATGATGAAATAGCTGTTTAAAATCAATTGCTTGATTGTTCTTATTTGGATTATTTAATTCTTTTTGTGTTTTTTTGAAAGGGAATATTCCGTTTGCCGGTTCTATTGCAGGTACCCGGTTGCGACAAATCGGGGATATCAGCAACATCCAACGACATCAAAAGGAACATGAACATGAATGTTAAAAAAAGCACTGCTATCGCCTCCGCCATGACCGGTCTGCTGGCGCTGGGCGCCCAATTTATCGCGGCACCAGCAATGGCTGCCGATGAAAAGGAGAAGTGCTACGGCGTGGTCAAGGCCAGCAAAAATGACTGTGCGACCAAGAGCAGCTCCTGCGCCGGTACTGCCAAGGAAGATGCTCAGGGTGATGCCTTTGTGGTGATGCCCAAAGGGCTGTGCGAGAAGCTGGTCGGCGGTTCGCTGCAACCCAAGTAAGAGACATCGGGCAGGGGATGGCCAATGGGTCGCCCCCTGCATCTTCTCTGGTTGGCGAAAGCGAGTCTTGCGATGAACTCTTTGATTGGTATCGGATTACGCACTCCCCATTACGACGAGATCCGGCAAACCCTGCCGGCAGTCGGTTGGCTGGAGGTGCATAGTGAAAATTACTTCGAACGGCACAGTCACGGTTTTCAGGTGCTCGCCGAACTGGCGCAGCACTACCCCGTCAGTCTTCACGGCGTTGGCATGTCCCTCGGTTCTGCCGACCCGCTCGATCCGCACCATCTGCAGCAGTTGTCGACACTGGCCGCGGCGATCAAACCGGTACGGATCTCCGAACATCTCAGCTGGGGCAGCATTGGCGGGCGTTACTTCAACGATCTGCTGCCGGTGCCCTATACCCGCGCCTCCCTGCGCAACATGAGCGACAAGATCCAGCAGGTACAACAGACCCTGGGTTGCCGCATGTTGATTGAAAATCCCTCCTCCTATCTGCAACTGCCCGGGGAGATGAGCGAGTGGGAATTTCTGGCCGAGCTGCAGCAGCGCAGCGAATGTGGCATCCTGCTCGACCTCAACAATCTCTATGTCAGTGCCTTCAATCACGGTTTCTCTTGCGATGAGTATCTGGCGGCGATCGATCTCGCCACCGTCGGGGAGATCCATCTGGCCGGTTATACCGAGAAGCAGCTGCCGGAAGGCTCCCTCTATATCGATACCCACAGCGCCCCTGTGGTGGAGCCGGTCTGGGAACTCTATCGCCAGATCTGCCGCAAGCAGGCCATTTCCACCCTGATTGAGTGGGACCTCGAGATCCCGCCGCTGCCGGTCTTGCTGGCAGAGGCGGCGCAGGCCAGTGCCATTCTGGATGAGGCGCGCGCCATGAGTGCGCCACGGGAGGTAGCCCATGGCTGAACTGGCACAACTGCAACAGCACTTTGCCGATGGTCTGCTGGGGGTGCCTGACGCCATTTCCCCTCACATCAGCTCCCGGCTCTTTTCTGCCGAGTCTGTGCTGCAGGTCTATCGCAACCACTTCATCCTGAGCCTTGGCGAGGTGCTGGCGAGCAGTTATCCCGCCGTCAAGGCTATGGTCGGGGATGACTTTTTTGCAGCGGCGGCCCGTGGCTTCGTATTGGCCGAGCCGCTCAGGGAAGGGAGCGTCATGCACTATGGCGCTGGATTTGGTCAATGGTTGGCCCGCTTGCCGACTACAACCGGACTGCCCTGGCTGGAGGCGCTGGCTCAGTTCGAATGGCAGCTTGAGCGTGCCAGTCTGCTGCCGCTGGAATCACGCTGCTGGCCAGCCGAGCGTCTGGCCGCATTATCGCCGCAACAATGGGAGCGGCTGCGACTCTTGCCAGCCACGGATCTGCTGCTGGTTGCCAGCGATTATCCGGTGCTGGCCCTGTGGCAGATGGCGCTGCACGGTGGTGAAGCGGTGGAGGTGCTTGATGCCCCCGTCTGGTTGGCATTGAAGAAACAGCCGGATTGCCGGGTTGCCCCCTTGCCCCTGACGGCGGGTGAGTGGGTGCTGCTACAGGGTTGTCTCGCTGGTACGGCGCTGGTCGATCTGCTTGCGGCCGACCCTGCGGCCAGTGAACATCTCACTCGCCTGATAACCCTTGGTCTGCTGGTGGATATGGAGGTAATGCCATGATGGCAAACAAATGGCTGGCGCTGGCCAGCTCGAGTGGTGATTTGCCGCGCTGGAGCAGCGCTGGTGTGCTGTTGCTGGCGCGGCTTTGGGTCTCCTCGGTTTTTTTCACTTCAGGCTGGCTCAAGCTGACGGCGTGGGATTCCACCCTCTATCTGTTTGAATCCGAGTATCAGGTGCCCCTGCTGCCCTGGTTGTGGGCTGCTTATCTGGGTACGGCGACCGAGCTGCTGTTGCCGCTCTTCCTGCTGGCGGGGCTTTTTACTCGCCCGGCCGCCTTACTGCTGTTTGGCTTCAATATCATGGCGGTGATCTCCTACCCGACCCTCTGGGCGGGCGGCTTTTACGATCACCAGCTGTGGGGCTGGATGCTGCTGACCCTGATCATCTGGGGCGGTGGTGTGCTGAGCCTGGATCACTGGCTGACACGTCGCAACCATTGATTTATCAGTGATTTCCCCAATGACAAAGAGCGCCACAAGGCGCTCTTTGTCATAATGACGGCCGGCGAAATTTCCCATGAGAGAAAAGGAGCAGCCAATGATTATTCGTCAGGCAAAGGCCGCAGATATTCCCGCAATGGTGGCGCTGCGCATGGAGCTGTTTTGTGAGGTGGGTGAGCTGGTGACGCCGCAGGCAGACCCGGCCTTGTGGCAGGCCACCCTTGACTACTTTACCCGGGCGATGAGTGAAGAGAGTGCTTTATCCTGGCTGGCTGAGGCCGATACGCAGGAGGACGGCAAACAGATCGTGGCGGCAGGGACGCTGGCATTGTTTGTACGGCCGCCCTATCCCGGCAATCTGGCGGGGATGGGGGGGTATCTGCTCAACATGTATACGCGGCCACAATGGCGCCAGCAGGGGATCGCCACGGCGCTGCTCGATGCCATAACGGCCTTTGCCCGAGCGCGTCAGCTGGGAAAGGTGTGGCTCCATGCCAGCGAGCAGGGGTGCCCTCTCTATGAGCGGATCGGCTTTGTCGCCAATCCGGCCTATCTGGAGTGGGATCTGGCACCTTAATCGATGGGACCCCGTTATCCTTCTGGTTTCTCGTCTAAAGTTCATGCAGATGTGATGTAGTTGTAAACAGGTAACAGAGGGGCAGGGCAAGATGTTCAACTTCAAACTCAAAGCGGAATTACAAGCGTGTCAAATGCAGTTGGCCCAGGCCCAGGCATTCATTGATGCAGTAAAAGTCGGTGTCGCTACCATCAGTTTCACACCAGGTGGCGAGATCCTCGAGGCGAACCCGCTGTTTCTGAGTGTGGTGGGCTATAGCGAGCAGGAGGTGATTGGTAAACACCACCGGATCTTTTGTGATGCCCACTACGCCCAGTCATCCTCCTACGCCCAGTTTTGGGAACAGTTGCGTCAGGGGCATTCCCACAGTGGCATCTACCAGCGCATTGACAAACATGGCAGGGAGTTGTGGCTGGAGGCTACCTACTTCCCGATCAAGGTTGAGGGCAAGGTGGTCAGGGTCGTCAAGATAGCCTCAGATATTACCGAGAGTTATCAGCAGTTGAGTCGTCAGAAAGCGATCATCTCGGCACTCGATCGGGCGCTCGCCATTATCGAGTTCACCCCCAAGGGGGAGATTGTGACGGCCAATCAGAATTTCCTCTCCTGCGTCGGTTACTCCCTTTCGCAGCTCAAGGGGCAGCATCACAGGCTGTTTTGCGATGAGAGCTTCTATCGCGAGCAACCCCACTTCTGGGACGATCTGGCCCACGGCCAGCTCAAGTCGGGGCTGTTCAGTCGCCGTGACAGCCACGGTAACGAGATCTGGCTGGAGGCTACCTACAACCCCATCAAGGATGAGAGCGGCAAGGTGGTCAAGGTGATCAAGTTTGCCAGTGAGGTGACAGAGCGGATCAAGCGCGCCCAGGCAGTGAGCGAGGCGGCCAACATAGCCCAGACCATTTCGCAGGAGACCACCCGCTTTGCCGAAACCGGGTCTGAACTGCTGGCGGCATCGGTTGCCATCTCCAGCGCCATTTCCGAACAGGTGAGTCGCACTTCCGGCCTGATTGGCCAGCTCAATGAGCAGTCGAAAAGCATTGAAGCCATCGTCTCGACCATCAGCAGTATTGCCGAGCAGACCAATCTGCTGGCCCTTAACGCAGCCATCGAGGCTGCTCGGGCCGGCGATCAGGGGCGCGGCTTTGCGGTGGTGGCCGACGAGGTACGTCAGCTGGCTGCGCGCACCTCCCTCTCGACCGGCGAGATCGCCAGCGTGGTTCAGAAAAACCGCGAACTGACGGCCCAGATCACCGGCAACATCAATGAGGTGGCCACCAGTGCCCAGCGTGGCAAGGAGCAGATCGGCGAGGTGAGTGGCGTAATGGCGCAGATCGAGCAGGGCGCCATCAATGTGACCGAGACAGTCTCCAATCTGGCCATCGGCTCCTGACGGTTATTGGTTGTTGAACGAGGCACCGATCGGATGATAATCCCATCGGTGCTTATTTATTGCGCACTTGATATGCCAATCTGAACCCCTCCTGTATCGTCCCGCCATTGTGAATTGTCCTCTTCTGGCCCCTTGATTAGGCTTGCCGCCTCATTTATTTCAGAGCAGGAACAGAACAAGATGGCTTTACAACAGAAGGGGCGGGCAATGGCCCTGCTGGTTATGGTCGCGAGCATGGGGCTGGGCGGCTGTATGGGGCAGATGGGGCTTTCCGGCATGGTGACCAAGGGCAACCTGAGCGTGGTGGATAACCGCTACGGTCGGGCCGGTGTCTTTATGCTGCTTTCCCCTGTCTACGGTCTGGCCGCGACCGCTGACCTGTTCATTTTCAATACCATCGAGTTCTGGTCTGGCAAGAACCCCATCACCGGCAAATCCCCGGCAGTGGTGGACATGAAGGCCAATCCGGTGATCAAGGTGAACCAGCACCTGGATCCGGCCCTCAAGACGGTGCCGCTGGCCATGCTGCCGCAAGGGGTGCGCGAGGTGGAGATCAGCTACCCGGACGAGAGTACCGCCCAGATGGAGGTGCACTATATGGATGGCCGCCGCAGCATGATGCGTGGCGAGAAGCGTGGCGAGCTGATGGATATCTATTTTGATGGCAAGTTTGTTTCTACCCTGACCCGGTCAGAGCTGGAGCAGATGAGCGAGAACGCCCGCACGGCGGCTTGATCATCAGTGCCTATGCCGACAAGAACGCCCCGCAACTGCGGGGCGTTTTGCATTGGGTCTAGTCCGGCTGCTTGCGATGGAGCGGGGTGAGGATCAGCCCCAGCAGGCGGCGCAGGTGGGTGAGCTGTTCGGTCAGCTGGACGTTGAGCCAGAGGTAGCCATTGATGGCTGCCTCTGCGTTGGGCGGCAGCGATACCTGGGTCGCCACCTCGTGCAGGCGGGCGATGGCGGCATCTGCGCCGCGACCGTCGCCGGTTTGCATCATCAGGGCAAGCTGGTTGATCGCCTCCTCGGTGGCCAGATGGCAGGCTTGCAGCGCAGCCGTGCTCTGCATCAGGAAGTGGCTCTCCCGATCGTTCCAGTAGGTGTTGGCCAGCATCTCAAGAGTGCAGAGGGTGTTGCGCATGGTGACCTGCACCGCATCAAACAGGGCGACGCTGTGGCGCGTCTCCTTGGCTGCTGGTGCCAGCAGGGCCCGCAGTTTGCCGGTCTGGGCCAGCAGTTGGGAGAGATTGTGCTTGAGGCGCGGGCGCTCCAGCACATTGGGGGAGAGGTGAGTGTGATAGAGCCGCCCCGACTGCTGCAGGGTCTGGTGCAGTTGCAGCCGCCAGTGGCTGTAGGCCCGCTGGGGGTAGATGCTGCAAAAGAGCAGTGCCAGCAGGGAGCCCAGTATCACGTCGGCACTGCGCCACAGCGCCGTCTCTATATCCCCCGGCATGGCCCCCATGGTGACCCCCAGCGTGATGCCGATCAGCAGCCCCACATAGGGGCGCTTGCCGAGGGCCAGATAGCCGCAGAGGAACATGATGCAGCCGCACCAGATCAGGGTGAGTGGCAGGGAGTAGATCTCGAGATAGAGCGCCACCACCCCGCAACTGGCGCCGAAGATGGTGCCCACCACCCGCTGCAGGGCGCGGGAGAGCACATTGCCCCAAAACGAGATGGGGCCCATCACCACCACCAAGGTTATCAGCGGCCAGGTGCTCTCCGGCAGTTTCAGCTCGCGGGTCAGCAGAAAGGTGAGCATAAAGGCGAGCGCAATGCGCAGGCCATGTACGATCCGGTAGCGGCCATAGACCAGCAGATCGAGTCGGGAGAGGGGGGCATCAAGACGCACGGTCTGCCTCCTGTCAGGTGGGTGACGGGGCGCCGTGCATCCGGCCAACGCCCCGTCGGGATTTAGGCCAGTCGTCCCTGCAGGGGGTGGATCCAGACCCGCTCGCCAACGGCTATCCCGGGTTGATCCGGTACGATTTCGATCAGGCAGTTGGCATCGGCCATGGAGCTGAGAATGCCGGAGCCCTGTGGCCCTGTGGTGCGCACCCGCAGCTGGCCGTTACGGTCCTGATGGAAGATGCCGCGCAGAAACTCGGTGCGCCCCGGGCGGCTCTTCATCTTCTCGTCCGCCAGCGCCGAGAGGCGCAGCGGCTGCCACCGCTTGCCTTGCAAGCGGGCGATGGCAGGCTCGACAAATTGCAGGAAGCAGACCATGGCGGCTACCGGATTGCCGGGTAGGCCGAAGAAGGGGGTCTGCCCCAGCTTGCCAAAGGCGAGCGGGCGGCCCGGCCGCATCTGGATGCGCCAGAAATCGATCTGGCCGAGCTCCGCCAGCACCAGCTTGATAAAGTCGGCGTTGCCCACCGAGACACCGCCCGAGCTCAGCACCAGATCGGCGCTGGCGGCGGCCTGCTCCAGCTGTTGGCGCAGAATGGTCTTGTCATCGGGAATGATGCCAAGGTCCATCACCTCGCAACCAGCGGCGCGGATAAGGGCCATCAGGGTGAAGCGGTTGCTGTCGAAGATATGGCCGGGGGCGAGCTGCTCGCCCGGCGCCTGCACCTCGTCGCCGGTACTGAACAGCGCCACTTTCAGCGGGGTGCGCACCGTGAGACTGGCTTGACCGAGTGATGCCGCCAGCCCCAGCTGGGGGGCACCAAGCCAGGTACCGGCCGGAATGGCGACCGCGCCTTTGGCGAGATCTTCGCCGGCGAGGCGCACATTCTGCCCTGCGCGGATCGGTGCGGTGACCGTAACCCACTCACCTTCAATCAGCGTCTCTTCACGCATCACCACGGTATCTACCCCGGGGGGCAGCGGGGCGCCGGTCATGATCTGCACCGCCTGACCGGCCAGCACAGGTTCGTGGCGCTGCTGGCCCGCCAGCACTTCCCCCACCAGTTGCCAGCGACCGGCGGCGAGATCGTCGCTACGAAGGCCAACACCATCCATCGCCGAGTTGGCATGGGGGGGCACATTGATGGGGCTTATCAGATCGGCGGCCAGCACGGCGCCGTGGCATTGGGCCAGCGGTTTGTCGCTGCAGGCCGTGCTCGGGGTGAGGGCCGCCAGAATGGCATTGCGGGCCGCCTCGACCGAGAGAAAGCCCTTGCCCGCCTCCGGCTCCTTGCTCTGGCAGCCGTCAAGCCAACTGCAGACGAAGTCGGCGATAGCCTCAAGGTCGTTGATATCGAGCTGCGGCAGGGTGGTCTCTGCGGGCTGATCGCTGGCCAGCGCGATGATGTCGCTGTCTTCGGGGAAGAGCAGCGGCTTGCCAATCTCGGCGCGGTGCAGCTCGATTTTCGGGAAGTGTTCGTGCTTGAACCCCTCGACCAAGAGCAGATCGAGCTCTGTCTGATCGAAGCTGGCCAGCAGCTGGCGAAAGTCCGCTTCGGCCAGCTCGGTTTCAATCATACGGGCATGACGACGGCGGGAGGCAACCATCATCTGCTTGGCACCCGCCTTGCGCAGGCGATGGCTGTCTTTGCCCGGCTGGTCGATATCAAAGTCGTGGTGGGCGTGTTTGAGCACCCCGATGCGCAGGCCGCGATCCACCAACAGGGGGATCAACTGCTCCAGCAAGGTGGTCTTGCCGGTGCCGCTCCAGGCGGCGAAGCCAAGCAGGGGAAGAGTGGGGGCCGGGGTCATGAGGTGACTCCTTGTTGGGGGTCGATAGCCGGGGCAAGCAGACGGGCCTCGTAGGCGGCCAGCTCGGCAGGGCTATTGAGATTGATAAAGGCATCCGGCTGATCGGCAAAGCTCACCACCGCCATATTGTGGCGGGCAAACCAGATATCGATTTTGCGCTCTCCCTCTGCCAACGCAGCGGTGAGGGAGGGGAGCAGGGATTTGTGCAGCAGGGCCACCACGGGTTGCAACCAGTCGCCATCGTGGGCCACTACCAGCTCGGTATCCGGGGTCAGGGCGGCGCGAAAGCGGCTCATCAGATCCAGCGGCAGGGCGGGGCCATCGCAGGGGACAAACAGCACCCAGTCGTGACGGGCGGCAGCAAGACCTGCCTGCATGCCCGCCAGCGGGCCGAGATAGTCGTTGTTGTCATCGCTGATGACCGGGGCTAGCGCCTGATAGCGGGCCTGACTGCGGTTGGCGTTGATCAGTACCTCATCCACCTGGGGGCGCAGCCGTGCCAGAACGTGGTCGATAAGAGGGCGTCCCGCCAGTGCTACCCATCCCTTGTCTTCGCCCCCCATCCGGGTGGCGCGGCCTCCTGCCAGGATCACTGCTGATACGGCAACGGGATCAGAGTGGCTGTCGCTTTTTGAAGTCATGTCGCTCGATGATTTTTAAAGGGGTCGTCTCTTGCAGCTGGCCACGGGCGAGGGTCCATTGCCGCTCGCACAGGGAGGTCAATGCGTTGCTCTGGTGGCTGATGACGACCAGGCCGCTGCCATGTTCCCGCAGATCTTGCGCCAATGCGGCCATCAGGGCAACCGAATGTGTATCCAGATTGGCGGTGGGCTCATCCATCAGCAGAAAGGCCGGTTGCAGTGCCCAGGCACGGGCCATCGCCAGCCGTTGCCGTTCGCCACCGGACAAAATGCTGATGTGCTCCCGCGCCAACCCCTCCAGCTCGACCCGGCGCAGCGCCTCGAACACCCGGATCTCGCTGCCGAGTTGTTTATCCAGCGCCCAGGCCACGTTATCGTGCACCGTGCGATCGAACAGATAGGGAGTCTGGTGCAGATAGGTAACCCGGCCCGGCCCCAGATCCCGCTTGAGCAACCGGTTGAGCCGCTGTTGCCAGCGCCCCGGCAGATTGGTGTGGCCGCGTGTGGGTGCCAGCAGCCCCGCCAGGATTTTGAGCAAGGTGGTCTTGCCCACCCCGTTGGCTCCATGCAGCCAGATGGCATCCCCCGGTGCGATGGCGAGCCGGTCAATCTCGAACAGCTGGCGCTCGCCAAAGCGCATCGTTAGCTGGTGGGCGGTCAGGGCCATGGGGTACTCCTGTTGGTACACAGTGGGGGCATGGTCAGTTCTTCAGATAGCTGTGGCCGCGACAGGCCGTCAGCAGCAGGTTGAGCAAGAGGGCGAGGGTGAGCAGCACTATGCCGAGGGCCACCCCCTGAGTGAAGGCCCCTTTCTGGGTCTCCAGCGCGATGGCGGTGGGGATATTGCGGGTAAAGTGCAGGATATTGCCCCCCACCATCATGGAGCAGCCCACCTCGGTGACGATGCGGCTGAAGGCGCCGATGATGGCGGCCAGCAGGCCAAAGCGGCACTCGTGCATCAGGCCGATCAGCGCCTTGGGCCAGGAGACCCCCAGGGTCAGGGCGGTCTCCCAGGCACGCCGGTCGCTCTGGACAAACGCCGCGTGGGCCATGGTGGCGATCACCGGAAAGGCGATCAGCATCTGCCCCACCACCATCGCCTGCTGGGTAAAGAGCAGCTTCCAGTCGCCAAAAGGGCCGGCCCGCGACAGCAGCATGTAGAGCAAGAGGCCAATCACCACGGTCGGCACCGATTGCAGGGTATTGATGCAGGAGAGCCAGAGCCAGCGGCCGGGCAGCGGCAGATAGGCCAGCGCAAAGCCCAGCAGCAAGGCGGGCAGCAGCACCAGCAGCAGGGCGATGCAGGAGACGGAGAAGGAGACCCCCACCACCTGCCACAGTTCAGTGTCACCACTGAACAGCAGGGCGAGAGCCGCCAATGTCGTGTCGATCAATGTCGGCATCAGACCTCTCTCTCATCGTGCAGGGCGAGGGCCGTCAATACGGTCGTGTCGAGCAGGGTCGGCATCAGGCGCCTCCCTCAGCGAACCGGGGGAGGGCCAGCAAGGTCATCGCAGGGGTCAGGGTTGCCATTATTTCCCGTTGGCATCCGCTACAAACAGCGCCTGACCCGCCACCTTGAAGTCACCGATCAGCTTCTGGCCATGCTCGGAGACCAGCCAGTTCTTCAGGGTGCGGGCCCCTTCGGTGTTGAGATCCGGGTAGCGGTTGGGGTTGACCAGGATCACCTGATAGGGGTTGAACAGGCGCTTGTCACCCTCCAGCAGCACGGCGAGCTCCAGCTTGCTCTGGTAGGCGAGCCAGGTGCCGCGGTCGGTCAGGGTGTAGGCACCCAGCTCTGAGGCCATGGTCAGGGTCGGCCCCATCCCCTGGCCGATGGACTTGTAACCGGCAAACTCGGGTTTGACGTCAGCCGCCTGCCACAGGGTCTTCTCCTTGATGTGGGTGCCGGACTCGTCACCGCGGGAGATAAAGATCTGGCCCTGCTCCTTGATGGCTTGCAGCCCCTTGGCCGCGTCGTGCAGTTTGCCGAGACCCGCCGGATCTTTCGCCGGGCCAACGATGACGAAGTCGTTGTACATCAGGTGCACCGGCTCGATGCCAAAGCCCGCATCAACGAACTTCTTCTCGGCAGACGGTGCGTGGGTCATCACCAGATCCGCGTCGCCGTTTTCGCCCATCTTCAGGCTCTGGCCGGTACCGGCCGCCATCACCTGCACCGGATAACCGGTCTCTTTGGTGAACTGGGGCAGCAGCCAGCCCAGCAGACCGGACTGCTCGGTGCTGGTGGTGGTGGCGAGGCGGATCGGCGCTTTTGTGGCATTGGTATCCGCTTCGGCGTGGGCCGCACCGGCGATCAGCAGGCTGGCAGCGAGGGAGAGGGCAAAACGTTTGAGGCTGGTTTTAATCGTCATCGTGATGCAACTTTCAGGGTCGGTGAGAGAGGAAACGACCAAGCAAGCGGGGTGCCAAACTGATTCTGATAACAGAGATTAGCTCTTTGCCCTTAAAAAACAGTTGTTTAATGGTGGCAATTAGGTGAGCCGGTTATCGCTTTTAATAATTGGTGTTGGTGATTTTGCTGCGGGAAGGACAAAATGTCCCACAAAGGTTCCGGTTATCGGGACATTCTTCGACCTTACCTGTATTCGAGGTACTTTTTTCCATGACAGCCTCTCCCGGTCTCTGGTCTGCCCTCTCCCTGCTTATCGTTGACGATGAGCCCGGCATGCGCAGTTTTCTGGCCAAGGCGCTGGCCAAGCGTTTCGCCCAGATAGAGACAGCCGCCAGTGTGGAGGAGGCGGAAGCCTTGCGCTGCCGCCTTCACTTCGATCTCATCATCGCCGATATCCGGATGCCGGGACGCTCCGGTATCGAGTGGCACGAGGCTATCGAGCCCGGCACCCGTCGCAGCGACATCATCTTCATGACCGGTTTTGGTGATATGGAGACCGCCCTCAAGGCGCTGCGCCTCGGCGCCAGCGACTTTATCCTCAAGCCTTTCAACCTGGAGCAGATGGTGCAAGCGGTGGACAGGGTCATCGAGCGCCGTCAGATGGAGCGGGAGAACCTGCTGTTGCGTCGGGAGGTGAGCAAGCTGTTCCCGCCCACTCTGATCGGCGACAGCGCCAAGACCCGCGAGCTCAAGACCCTGATCGCCAGAGTGGCCCCCTCCAACGCCGCCGTATTGGTGGAGGGGGAATCCGGCACCGGCAAGGAGCTGGTGGCCCGCGCCCTGCATCAGCTCTCCGGCCGGGTGGGGGCCTTTGTGCCCCTCAACTGCGCCTCTATCGCCCCGGAGCTTCTGGAAAGCGAGCTGTTTGGCCATGTGCAGGGGGCCTTTACCGGCGCCCGCAAGGGGCGTGACGGCCTGTTCCGGGTCGCTCATCAGGGGACGCTCTTCTTGGACGAGATCGGCGAGATGCCCCTTGCCATGCAGGCTTCCCTGCTGCGGGCGCTGGAGCAGAAGGCCATCCGCCCGGTGGGGGCCGAGCGCGAATTGTCGGTGGATGTGCGCATCGTCGCCGCCACCAATCGCAACCTCAAGGCCGAGGTGGAGGCGGGCCGCTTTCGCGAGGACCTCTTCTATCGCCTCAACGTGGTGGCGCTGCCGGTTGCACCCTTGCGGGATCGCATTGACGACATCCCCGCGCTGGTACACCACTTTACCCGCCAGCTCACCGCCGAGATGGGGATGGGCTCCTTGAGCTGGACCCACGAGGATGTGGTGGCGATGCAGGCCTATCCCTGGCCCGGCAACGTACGCGAGCTGCGCAACCTCATTGAGCGCTGCCTGCTGCTGGGCAAGCCGCCCGCTGAATATTGGCAGAGCGTCAAGCCTGCCGAAGCCGGCGGGAGCGAGGCGGGCTACCCGCTGGCGTGGCCATTGGCGGAGGTGGAGAAGGCTCATATTCTGCAAGTGGTGGCGAGCCATGATGGCAACAAGTCGGCCGCTTCCCGGGTGCTCGGGGTGGCGCGCAAGACGCTGGATCGCAAGTTCAAGGAGTGGGCCATCGAATGATAAAGGGTGATCGGATGGGGTGGCGATGAAACTGACTCTGCTCCCCCGCTGCGTGCGAACCAAAGTGCGCTGGCGCCTGCTGTTGCTCACCTCGGTACCCATCATGCTCACCCTGGTGGGCATGATTGCGCTCACCCTCTACTGGACCCTCACCTACAGCTGGCAGAACCTGCTCACCACGGTGCGCAGCGACCTTGGCGTCGCCCATCATGCGGTCAGCGTGCAGCAGCAGCGTCAGGCCGAGCACCTCGAACATCTTCGGGATGCCTGGGCTTTTCAGCTGCGGCTGCGTGAGTCACCAACCCGGCTGGACGAGTGGGTGATGCCGCTGGCTGCCAACTATGGTCTCGATTTTCTGCGCCTGCGTAGCGGCGCCGAGCTTCAGGCTCTGACGGCGCAGGAGCTGACGACCCTGAATGCCGGACGCAGCGTCAGTCACTTCGTGGTCTGGTCGCAGCAGGAGATGCTCGCCCTCTCCCCGCAACTGGCCAAGCGAGCCGTGCTGTGGCAGCGGGATGGCACCAAAGCGGTGGAGAGCCGGGGGCTGATCAGTCTGTCATTGACGCCTGTGATGGGGCGCGACGGATCCCTTTGGGCCGCGCTGGAGGGGGGGGAGCTGATTAACGGCAGCACCCGGCTGGTGGATGAGATCAAGGGTCAGGTGTTTGCCAAAAACACCCTGCCAGAGGGGAGCATAGGTACGGTCACCCTGTTTCTCGATGATCTGCGGGTGAGCACCAATGTGCCGGTCAGCAGCAGCCGTCAGGTTGGCCGGGCGGTGGGCACCCGGGTCTCGCCCCCGGTGCGCGAACAGGTGCTGGGGCAGGGGGATATCTGGATAGACCGCGCTTTCGTCCACGACGCCTGGTATGTCTCTGGCTACGAGCCGCTGCTGGGAGCTAGGGGCGAACGGCTCGGCATGCTCTATGTCGGCTTTCTCGAGTGGCCCATCATCCGCACCTACCTCACCAATCTGGTGGAGCTGGGCTCCGGCGTAGTGCTGCTGTTGCTGCTCTCCGGCCTGCTGGTCTATCGCGGCGCGCGGGATCTCTTCACCCCCATCGAGCGGATGCACAAGGTGGTGCGGCAGGTGCAGGCCGGGGAGTCGGCCCGCATCGGCCCGCTGGCCCTCGACCCCGATCACGAGCTGGCCCAACTCGGTCGCCAGTTTGACGCCATGCTGGACAGGCAAGAAGCGCACCAGCAGCAGATGGCTCGCAGCGCCGACGAACTGGAGCAGAAGGTGGCCGAGCGTACCCAAAGCCTCGAGCTCAAGACTGCCGAGCTGGAAGATCATATCCATATGCTGACCGAGGCGCGCCAGCAGTTGCTGATCAGCGAGAAGCTGGCGGCCCTTGGCGAGCTTTCGGCCGGTGTGGCCCACGAGATCAACAACCCGCTGGCGGTGATCCTCGGCAATGTGGAGCTGATGAAGCTGGAGCTGGGGGAAGCGGCCGAGCCGGTGCGCGAAGAGCTGGCGCTGGTGCTGGCCCAGATCGAGCGCATTCGTGCCATCACCCGCAGCTTGCTGCAATACTCTCGCCCTGGCGATTACGAGACCGCGCCGGTGTGGCAGCACCTCAACCCCATCATTGAGGAGAGCCTGACTCTGGTGCGTTCCGCCCTGCGCCAGCAGCAGGTGGAGCTGGTGGCCGATCTCAGGGCCCAGCAGCCCATCGAGGCGGATCGCCAGCAGCTGTTGCAGGTGCTGATAAACCTCTTGGTCAACGCCAGTCACGCGCTGGGGGAGCAGGGGGAGATCCGGGTCGAGAGCCGCGACTGGGTCGATGAACTGGGTCAGTTGCGCGGGGCCGAGGTGCGGGTGATCGATAACGGCAGCGGCATCGAAGCGGCGATTATCGACAAGATCTTCGACCCCTTCTTCACCACCCGCGCTACCGGCACCGGGCTGGGTCTGGCCCTGAGCCACCGCATCATCAGTCGCTGGGGTGGGGAGCTCTTGGTGGACTCCACCCCGGGGCAGGGGAGCTGCTTTACCGTGCGGCTGCGCAGCCACGCCCTGCTGCCCAGCGGCAGCGAGCCCGCGAAACTGGAAGGGTGGCGCATTGCGCTCAATGCCGAGGGGCGTGAGACAAGCGATTGAGGCTGTTATAAAAAGGCCCGTTATAAAAACAGCCCGTCAACATGGTTGGCGGGCTGTTTTGTCGGTGGGTGAGTGGTTATTTACTGCGGACTCCACACCAGCTTGCCGCTTTGGGTCAGGTCATAGCCGCCGAGGCGGGCCGCCAGCTCGCGCCCCTCTGGGGATTGCAGCCAGCCGATCAGCTGTTGCAGCAGGGTACGAAAGAAGACCCCCTGCGGCATCACCAGATCGAAGCACTCCTGCGACAAGGGCATAAAGCCGAGGCCAAACTCGGTGGCGGTGCTCTGGGCGCCGGGCCCGACATCCGCATCGCCACGGCTGATGGCGGCAGCCAGCTCCCGCTCGCTGTTGACCTCAAGGGTGCGTTCCAGCCGGGTCAGCGACTCCCCCTGGGTTTGCAGCCACTCCTGCAGGGCGCGCTGGCTGCCGGCGCCTTCCTGACGCATGGCCCAGCGCCAGTCGAGCGCCTCTTTCGCCTCCTTGGGTTGCAACCCCTGGCGCAGCACCAGCCCCTGCACCCGGCGAAATCCATGAACGATCACCCATTGCCGGTGGCCCTGATACTGCTGCACCAGCGCCGGGTGGCGCAGGTGCGCCTCCTCGGCCTGCCCCCAGTGGATGGCGCAGAGATCCACATGGCCGCGCGCCAGCATCGCCAGCCCCTGACGGGTGCCGCACGGGGTGTAGCCCACCAGTGCCTGGGTGCCGAGCTGCTGGGCCAAGCAGCTGCTGGCGTAGTGCAGCAGCACGTCGTCCGAGCCTGCCAGCAGCAGCCGGTCGTTCATCACCCCCTCGTGGCAACTGCCGAGCAGCCAGCGGTCGAGCAGGGAGCGGGGAAACAGCCACTTGCCGGTCGCCTTGGTGGCGGGGATGCGCGCCTCGTTGGCGAGCTGGTAGACCTTCTTCTCGTTGAGATCGAGGTATTCCGCCACCTGCTTCACATTCATAAATTCGTTCATGACTTAATCCCGCATCCCGCGACCAGCCGGACTGGGCGCCAGCACCGGCGGCTTCTCGTCCAGCACCATATGGTCGTGGCCGCTGAATACCTCGAAATGGCGCCCCTTGGCGCGGGCAATCATGGTGATGCCGAGCTGGCGGGCCAGATCCAGCCCCATCTGGGTGACGCCGGAGCGCGACAACAGCACTGGAATGCCCATCTGCGCCACCTTGATCACCATCTCCGAGGTGAGTCGCCCGGTGGTGTAGAAGATCTTGTCGTGGCCACTCTCGCCGCGCATCCATAGCTCGCCCGCCAGGGTATCCACCGCATTGTGGCGCCCCACATCCTCGACAAAGGAGAGGATCTCCGCGCCGCGGCAGATGGCGCAGCCATGCACCGCACCCGCCATCTTGTAGGTTTCGTTATGGGCCGACAGCGCCTTGAGCAGGGCGTAGAGGGTGCTCTGTTTAAGCTCGGGCGCCGCCAAGACCACCCCTTCGAGCTTCTTCATCACGCTGCCATACATGGTGCCCTGACCACAGCCGGAAGTGACCGTCTTCTTCTCCAGCGATTTGTCGAGATCTTCAGCCTGCTGGCTGCTCACCACGGCGGCGGCCTCGCTCTCCCAGTCGACGATCACCGACTCGATGGCCGAGATATCCTCGATAAAGCCCTGATTTTTAAGGTAACCCAGCACCAGCGCCTCGGGGCGGGCCCCCAGCGTCATCAGGGTCACTATCTCCTTCCAGTTGAGGTAGACAGTCAGTGGCCGCTCACAGGCTATTTGGCGGGTGTTCATTGTGCCCTGTTCATCCATCACCTCGACGGCCATGGTGAGCTGGGCGGCAGCATTGCTTTTGATAAAGGTCGGTGTCATGGGCCCCTCGCGACCGGTTGCCGGGATCTAAGGGAAGGGATACAGCAAGTTTTGTTCCAGATTGTTTATTCGGAAGGGGAGCCTCATGGGTTTGATGAACTGTAGTTATTATACGGAATGCTCTATTTCACCATGAAATTGCTAGACAAATCGGTATTAGGGTATGAAAATATTCGCTATAGATATTTTTGTAAATTAAATATCAGTTAACTCTGATAAAAGGGTTTGATGTGCGTAAATTCATTCAGTTATTAACAGCTTTTATTGCTTTAACGGCCCATTGGTGCATTGCTCAAACACCAGATGCAGCACTATCCAATCTCTCACAAGAGATGCGCGACTGGGTCAATCGTTCATGTCCTAGTAGTTTAGGTCCGTCTCTTTGGTCAAGTTGCGTTGTACGTGAAGCATCTGCAGCATCGCAAGGAAAACCTAATCTTGGACATTTTCAACCAGATATTCGTACTTGGATAACAAGTAGCTGCCCTGATTCTCTTGGGCCATCTTTGACAATCAATTGTCTTATCCGAGAAAGCACTGCTGTATCTAATGCTAGTCTCGATATTTCATCTTTGAATGAAAAGCAGCGTCAGTGGTTGCTAAGTGTTTGCAGTCCTTCTCTTGGCCCGAGTCTATTTATTTCATGTGCTCAGAGAGAGTCGGCAGCATTACATGGAATTCAATCTATCCCACAAAAATCTGCTAGTGTTCCTCCGCAACCACCTAGGACTATGAACCGAGGGGGAAAATATAATAGTTATGAAATTGAAGTGGCTCACAATGATGAGTTATTCATTATAAACGGAGAGAAGTTTGAAGCACAGACATATTGCTTAGGATGGGAAAAAGGAGATGAAGTCATTTTTATTGATGGAAGTCCCTATGGTGTTTGTGTAAGTGCAACATTACTTAATTTAAGAATGCAAGAAAAATGTGATGTTTGGTGTGAGTAATTTAAATAGACAGTTATTACTGCTGAGTTTCACTAAATTCAGTTCTGATTAGATATGCGGACAAAGAGTTAATTACTGGGAAGCACCATCATCTCGCATCTTGGGCTAAATAATAGGTTGGCGTTGAACGAAGTGAAGCCCAACGTTTACCGCAAACATTCTTATCAAGGCAATAATCGGATAATTCGGTGTTATTCGATTATCGTCATCCCTGCTGATTAGGTTCTGGCGGATTGGTCTTACGCCGCATGTTGGGCTTCGCTGCGCTCTGCACCAACCTACGCCCGCGCCAACCTATATCCCGCACGACGACCCAACCCGCATCAAACCCCATCGGCCACCAGACCGGCCTTGGCCCCACTCTTGCTATGTCTTATCCCATTGATGGCCGTGGCCGCCATAAATCTCCTGCTCTGATCTGCCTCGAATTGGGTGGATCACGGGGGAGGGCGGCCCGGCAGAGACCTTCTGATGGGAGCCGTGACAGTGCAAGAGACAACCAATACCTTGCCCCCGCAGCGCTGGCTGCAACTGGAGTTAAAGGCCATCGACAGCCAGATTGGCCGCTGGCAGAGCCGCCGTTTCGAGATTGCGGCGCTTCATCCCGCCGAGCCCGAGGCTGCCGGTGCCTTGCCCCTTACCCTGTTTCGCGATGAACGAGGGGATTATCGCTTCAATTTGAGCTCCGGCTCGCCCCGCCTCTTTGTCACCGGAAGCCGCGTGGACAGTGGCTTTGTGGCCGATGGCCTCACCCTGAGCCAGACCGTGGCTGCCGCCTATATGGATGGCGAGCGGCAGGTGCTCTCCTGCCCGCTGCCCGAAGCGCTGCAAGCCTGGGTGGAGGCCTTTATCGGCCGCCACGGCGAGCTGCTGGAGGCCCGTCGCAAGGGCAAGAAGGGCAAGGGGCGGGCGCAGGATCAGCTGGGCCTCGATACGGCTGTAGCGACATCAAGAGATACGGTAGATCAAGCCAGCTGTGGCGCCGTTAAAGCCACCGGCCCCGATGGCCGCGAGCGTGGCAGTGACAGCGGAAATCGCGCCCATGAGTGAGTTCCTCAAACGCTGGTCGTCACGCAAGAGTGAGGCGCGCAAGCATCAGGCATTGCAGCCACGGGAAGAGGCCATTCCCGTGGCGGTTGCCGCCCCCATCGAAGGCAGTGGCGAAGGTAAAACTCCAGATACATCGCTGGATAGCCCCGTAGTCAGCACTGACAAGGGGAGCTGTGAACCCCTTGCCGTTGAGGGGGCCGAGAGTGGCGAACCGCAGCTAACAACAGCCCAGCCGGGCAAGGCAAAACTCCCCGACAAGGAGGCGCTGCGGGCCATGTTTCGCAGCCATAAGCCGGATGGGCTCGACGACTACACCCAGGATTTCAGCCAGCCCGAATTGTTGCCTGCGGCCCTGACCGCCGGGCTGCGCAACTGGCTGGTAGATCAGGTAACCGCCCCGGAGAGCGAATCGGCCAATCCGGCCAGCGGATCCTCTGAACCGCTGGCGCTTGTCAGCGAACCTGCCGCCGAGCCGCCCGAGCTGGCTGATAACCATTCTCAAACCCACACCGACGATCGGGACATTTTGGTTTCCTCTGGTGGACAAAATGTCCCAACCAAAGGTGGGGGAATGGAACCCTCAGGATCCTGACTCCCTGTCAGTCACTTTTTTTCCGGGGGAGTTGGCTCGCCTCTTGCTCTCTCGGCTTACCAACAAGCGCCCATCCCATGAGGTGGCGCGCACAGGAGCGTATGTGAGCACTGAACAAACATTGCCAAATCTGACCCCAAATCTGGCCTCCAATCTTGCCCATGGGGCGGGGGCGGCCGAGCATAACGCGCGCGCTCGCGCCTATGCCCTGCAGCATACGGTCAAGACCGACAACCTGATCCCGGCCACTGTCTCTTACCAGAGTCAGGGGCGCCTGCTGCTGGTCGGCCCGGAAGATCGCATTCGCCGCGCTGCCAGCCTGCTGCCCGCCGGGGTGAAGCCCACCCTGCTGGTGACCGAAGTGGTCCACGATGCCGAGGCAGCAGATCTCGAAACCATTTTCGATGCCACCGCATCCCTCGCGGCCTTGACCCTGCGCGAACCGAGCCTGACAGGCTATCTGGGGCAGTTCCAGCTCACTGGCCTCAATGGTCAGGGGGAGCGTATTTCTCTGGCGGCGATCTGTTTTACTCAGCAGGCTGCGGAAAATGGCGAACCGCGCTTTGATCTGGTAGCCGATCTGGGCCGCGCTCCGCTTTTTGCGCTGGAGCGCCCGCCGGTCGGTTATCTGCATCTCTTTGATGACCAAGGGCTTGCCGAACGGCTTGCCGAGCTCTGTGCCCTCACCGGTATCTTCGACAAGCCGCGCTATTTTCGCCTCGACCCCGAGGCCTGCGCCTTTACCGCCCGCGGCGTGCCCGGTTGCAGCCGCTGCCTCGATGTCTGTCCGACCGATGCCCTCAAGCCCATCAATGGTCGCATCCAGATCGATCCCCATCTCTGTCAGGGCTTTGGCAGCTGTGCCTCTGCCTGTCCGACCGGGGCTATTGCCTATCACCAGCCCGATGCCAACACCAGCGGCGACTACCTGTTCCGCCTGCTCAAGCACTATCGGGAGGCGGGCGGCGACGCGCCGCAGCTGCTCATCGCTGGTGAAAACGAGCGCGAATGGGTGGAAGCCGAACTCACCCGCCTGCCCGCCAACTGGCTGCCAGTCTGGATGGAGGAGAGCGCGAGTTTAGGCATCGAGAGCTGGTTTGCCGCCCTCGTCTATGGCGCCAGCGCGGTGCGCATTGCGCTGGGCGACGATGCTCCCGCCAGTGTCCGTGCGCTGGTTGAGCGAGAGCTGGCGAGCGCCGCCGTGCTGTTGGCGGGCGCTGGTCTTGCTGCCAATCGTATTGCTCTGTTTAACGGCGATGCCGAAATGGATGAGTCTCTTTACGCGCAGTCAGCCGTTGCCCTGTTGGACAAGCCGCTGAAAGGAGACAAACGGGAGAACCTGTTTGCCGCCTTCGATGCCCTCTGGCAAGCCAACAATGGCGGCCGCGAGCCACTGGCGGTGCCCCACGGCGCCCCTTACGGCAGCGTGGAGCTGAAAGAAGCAGACTGCACCCTCTGCATGGGCTGCGTGGCGGTCTGCCCGAGCCGCGCCCTGCATGCGGTGGGTCATGCGCCCGGCCTCAACTTTATCGAGCAGGACTGCATCCAGTGCGGCATGTGCGAAAAGGCGTGCCCCGAGCAGGCCATCGTACTGGTGCCCCGTCTGCAACCTGTGCCCGAGGCGCGCCGCGCCGTGCAGAGTTTGAAATCGGAAGAGGCGGCCTGCTGCATTCGCTGCTCCAAGCCGTTCGCGCCCGCCTCGATGATCCGCCGCATCCAGCAAAAACTGGCCGGTCACTCCCACTTCCAGAACGAGGCCGCCCAGCGGCTGCTGATGTGCGAGGAGTGTCGGGTCAAGGATGTGTTTGCGGCGCTGGCGGCGGATCCCGTCTCCCAGCTCAAGGTGTGAGGGCCAGTGATGAGTGAACAACATAACGAAAAGGCTGGCGAACTGACCATGACCGAACTGGAACAGAGCAGCGCCGATCTCTACGCCCTGCTGGCGAGTCTCTGGCGCGCCGCTCCCCGTGGCGAACAGCTCGCCTGGCTGCAAGGGTTGCAGCCGATGCCGGGCCCCTTTGCCAGAGGGCTGGGGCTGGTGCAGCTGGCGGCTAGCAGCCACCACGAAAACGAGCTTGCCGAGGAGTATCAGGATCTCTTTATCGGGCTGGGGCGCGGGGAGATCGTGCCGTTTGCCTCCTGGTATCTCACCGGCTCTTTGATGGAGCTGCCGCTGGCGGTGCTGCGCGCAGATCTGCAGTCCCTCGGTTTTGAGCGCCAGAGCGGAGTGTGCGAGCCGGAAGATCATCTCGCCGCCCTCTGTGAGGTGATGGCGGTACTGATTGGCGAGCAGCACCCGGAGCGCAACCGCTTCTATGAGCGCCACCTTGCCCCCTGGGTACTCGCCTGCTGCCGCGATCAGCAACAGGCGAAAGGGGGCAGCTTCTACCGGGCGGTCGGCGCCCTTGCCGAAGATTTCTTCAAGCTGGAAAACGAATTGCGCCTGCCGTTTGGCGCCTGCGTGGTGCCGGGCTGAACGCCCCTATCTGCGCATAACAAGAGCTGCGCATAAACGAGCAGACGAGATATCCCATTGGACGCGAAGCTGGCGCGCAGGCGCCGGCAAGAACAACAACAGAGGTCACAAGAATGAGCGATGAACAGCTGAAAGACCCGTCCCGCCGCAATCTGATCAAGGGAGTTGGCGTGGTCGCCACCATAGGCGTATTGGCCGGTGCCACCGGCCGGGTGGTGGGCAAAGAGGTGCTGACCTACGACACCGAGCCTGACAAGGGCTATCGGGAGACCCCCCATGTTCACGACTTTTATCGCACCCTGCGCGGCACCGACTGAGCCGGATCAGTGAAGGAGAACTCATGAAACTGACAAAACGTGCCGAGCAGCCCCAAGTGGGCGAGCAGGGCAATGAGGCCATTCGCGGTCAGGGGCTGACCCGTCGCGCCTTTATGGTCAACTCCGGTCTGGTGGCCGGTGGCGCCGTGGCCGCCGGTTGGCTGGCGCCAGCCATGATGCAGCGGGCCGAGGCCAAAACCGTGGCGGCCGACGTGCCGGTCGAGGTGAAGCGCACCATCTGTTCCCACTGCTCGGTGGGCTGCGGCGTCTATGCCGAGGTGCAAAACGGCGTCTGGACCGGTCAGGAGCCGGCGTTTGATCACCCCTTCAACCTTGGCGGTCACTGCGCCAAGGGGGCGGCCCTGCGCGAGCACGGCCACGGTGAGCGTCGCCTCAAGTACCCGATGAAGCTGGTGGGTGGCAAGTGGCAGCGCATCAGCTGGGATCAGGCCATCGAAGAGGTGGGCAACGAGGTGCTGCGCCTGCGTAAGGAGTCCGGCCCCGACAGCGTCTACTGGCTCGGCTCTGCCAAGCACTCCAACGAGCAGGCCTACCTGTTTCGCAAGATGGCGTCGCTTTGGGGCACCAACAACGTGGATCACCAGGCGCGGATCTGCCACTCCACCACGGTCGCGGGTGTAGCCAACACCTGGGGCTACGGTGCCATGACCAACAGCCTGAACGACATGCACAACAGCAAGTCGATCATGTTTATCGGCTCCAACCCGGCGGAGGCCCACCCGGTCGCCATGCAGCACATCCTGCTGGCGAAAGAGCGCAACGGCTGCAAGATCCTGGTGGTTGACCCGCGCCGTACCCGCACCGCCGCCAAGGCGGACATGTACCTCTCATTGCGCCCGGGCACCGACGTCGCCTTTATCTGGGGCATGCTGTGGCACATCTTCAAGAACGGTTGGGAAGATAAGGAGTTCATCCGCACCCGCGTCTACGGCATGGACGAGGTGCAAAAAGAGGTGGCGCGTTGGACCCCGGCCGAAGTGGAGCGGGTGACCGGCCTCAACGAACAGCAGGTCTATGGCGCCGCCAAACTGCTGGCCGACAACCGCCCCGGCTGCGTGGTCTGGTGTATGGGCGGTACCCAGCACACCACCGGCAACAACAATACCCGTGCCTACTGCATCCTCGAACTGGCCCTCGGCAACGTGGGCAAGAGCGGAGCGGGCACCAACATCTTCCGTGGTCACGACAACGTGCAGGGCGCCACTGACTTTGGCGTCACCTCCGATTCCCTGCCCGGTTACTACGGGTTGGAAGAGGGCTCCTGGAAGCACTGGGCCCGAGTGTGGGATGTGGATTACGAGTGGATCAAGGCCCGCTTCGACAACAAGGTCTACAACGGCAAGCTGCCGATGAACAACAACGGCATTCCGGTCTCCCGCTGGGTGGACGGGGTGCTGGAGAACGCCGATCTCATCGAGCAGGGCTCCAACATCCGCGCCATGTTCTACTGGGGCCATGCGGTCAACTCCCAGACCCGCGGCCCGGAAATGAAGAAGGCGATGCAAAAGCTCGACATGATGGTGATTGTCGACCCGTATCCCACAGTCGCTGCCGTCATGAACGACCGTACCGACGGCGTCTACCTGCTGCCGGCCACCACCCAGTTCGAGACCTATGGTTCCGTCACCGCCACCAACCGCTCCATGCAGTGGCGCGACAAGGTGATAGAACCCCTGTTCGAATCCAAGGTCGACCACGAGATCATGTATCTCCTGAGCAAGAAGCTCGGTTTTGCCGAGCAGCTGTTCAAGCACATCAAGGTAGAGAACAACCAGCCGCTCTTGGAAGACATCACCCGCGAGTACAACCGCGGTATGTGGAGTGTGGGCTACACCGGCCAGAGCCCGGAGCGGCTCAAGGCGCACCAGCAGAACTGGCACACCTTCCACAAGACCAACCTCAAGGCCGAAGGTGGCCCGGTCAGTGGCGAAGTGTACGGTCTGCCGTGGCCCTGCTGGGGCACCCCTGAGATGAAACACCCCGGCAGCCACATCCTCTATGACACCAGCATTCCGGTGTCGGAAGGGGGCGGCGGTTTCCGTGCCCGTTTCGGCATCGAGTATCAGGGCGTTTCGCTGCTGGCCGAAGACTCCTGGCCGAAGGGGAGTGAGGTGGAGGATGGCTATCCCGAGATCACTGCCGACCTGATGAAACAGCTTGGCTGGTGGGATGAACTGACCGAGGCCGAGAAGAAAGAGGCCGAGGGCAAGAACTGGAAGACCGATCTCTCCGGCGGTATCCAGCGGGTCGCCATCAAGCATGGCTTCGTCCCCTACGGCAACGCCAAGGCGCGCTGCGTGGTGTGGACCTTCCCGGATCAGGTGCCCAAGCACCGCGAGCCGCTCTACACCCCGCGCCGCGACTTGCTGGCCGACTACGCCACCTGGCCTGATTCGAAGAGCCTGTGGCGCCTGCCGACCCAGTACGCCTCGGTGCAGGAGAAGGATGTCAGCAAGGAGTTCCCCATCATCCTCACCTCCGGCCGTCTGGTGGAGTACGAGGGGGGCGGCGACGAGACCCGCTCCAACCCCTGGCTGGCTGAACTGCAGCAGGAGATGTTCGTCGAGATGAACCCGGCGGATGCCAACGATGTCGGCGTGCGCGACGGTCAGGACGTGTGGGTCGAGGGGCCGGAAGGGGGCCGGGTCAAGGTGAAGGCGCTGGTGACCCCGCGGGTCAAGCCGGGGCTCGCCTTTATGCCGTTCCACTTCGGCGGCCACTTCGAGGGCAAGGATCTGCGATCCAAATATCCGGAAGGGTCTGACCCCTATGTGCTGGGGGAGTCGGTCAACATAGTCACCACCTATGGTTATGACCCGGTCACCCAGATGCAGGAGACCAAGGTCACCCTGTGCCGTTTTCGCAAAGTAGGAGCCTGATCCCATGGCCAGAATGAAATTCATGTGTGACACCAAGCGCTGCATCGAGTGCAACGGCTGTGTGACGGCGTGCAAGAACGAGAACGACGATGCCCTCGAGTGGGGCATCCAGCGCCGCCGGGTGGTAACCCTCAACGACGGCCTGCCGGGTGAGACCTCCATCTCGGTCGCCTGCATGCATTGCACCGATGCCCCCTGCATGGCGGTCTGCCCGGCCGACTGCTTCTATCACACCGACGATGGCATAGTGCTGCACAACAAGGATCTCTGCATCGGTTGCGGCTACTGCCTGTTTGCCTGCCCGTTCGGGGCGCCCCAGTTCCCGAAGACCGCCGCCTTTGGCGATCGGGGCAAGATGGACAAGTGCACCTTCTGCGCCGGCGGCCCGGAAGAGGATCACAGCGAGGCGGAGCGCCAGAAGTACGGTGCCAACCGCATTGCCGAGGGCAAGCTGCCCATGTGTGCCGAGCTTTGCTCCACCAAGGCACTGCTGGCAGGGGATGCGCAGGTGATCTCCGACATCTTCCGCGAGCGGGTTGCCTATCGTGGTGCCAAGGATGCGGCTTGGGGTAATGGCGATGAGCTGTTCCACGATGCCAGCAAGCTGAACAAGCAGGGAGGGGCGGCATGAAAACCTGGCTAATGGCCCTGTTTGCTGCCCTGCTGCTGGTGAGTACCGCAAGTTTCGCCGATGCCGAGAAAGAGGCGGTCGGCTTTGCCGGCGCCGATTACTGGCGGGCGGTGAAGGATGGGCAGGAGGGGGTGACCACCTCCCGCTCGCCGGAGCACGGGGTACTTATCTCGGTGCCGGGCCAACTCTGGTTCGAGGTGAAGACCAAGTGGGTGTCGCCGCTCGGTGCCATCGCCATCTTCGGCTCCTTGGCCATGTGCGGTCTGATGTACCTGGTGGTGGGGCAGACCAAGCTCTCCAAACCGCGCACCGGGCGCAAGCTCAAGCGCTGGAGCAGGCTGGATCGGGCGCTGCATTGGACCACGGCGGCCATGTTCCTGACCCTCTCCGGGTCGGGGCTGGCCATCATCTACGGCAAGTACTTCATCAAGCCGGTGGTGAGCCTCGGGGTGTGGGAGAACTGGATCTGGTTTGCCAAGGTGTTCCACAACTATGTGGGGCCGCTCTTCTTCCTCTGCCTGATGGGGGTGCTCATCAAGTGGTTCCGCCACAACATCGTCAACATGGTGGATGTGCAGTGGTTCATGAAGTTTGGCGGCATGCTCGGCAAGCACAAGGGAAGCCACCCCTCGGCGGGCTTCTCCAACGGTGGCGAGAAGGCGATCTTCTGGTTGCTGATCTGGTTTGGCGGCATTGTGGTGGCGACCGGGTTGTTCCTCGATTTCCCCATCTTCGGCCAGCTGCGCCGCCAGATGGAGTGGGCCAGTTTTATCCATATCGTAGGCGCCTTGATCCTTATCTGCGGCTTTATCTTCCATATCTACATGGGCCTGTTCCAGCTGGAAGGGGCGCTGGAGGGGATGGTGACCGGCGAGGTGGACGAGACCTGGGCCAAGGAGCACCACGACCTCTGGTATGAAGAGGTGAAGCACACCCTCGATGAGCCCAAGGCGGGGAAATCAAGCTGATGGTCGACAAAGAATAAAGAGAAGGGGCGCTGCGGCGCCCCTTTTGATGGCGGGTCGATGGTGATGGCAAATTGATTGAACGATGCCGCAAACGGCGATGGTTTTTTGGGCCACCTTGAGCAACAGTAACAGGGGTTCCATTCACACAAGGGATGACAAATGATGAGAAAAGCATGGCTGGCAGCGGTATGTGCATCTGCGCTCTTCGGTGGTATTGCGGGCGTGGCGCAGGCGGCTGACGGGATCAAGACCCAGCAGGTGCAGTTCAAGAAGGGGGAGTCAGGGGCGACTATCAACGGCACTATTCAAGGTAGCCAGACCCTCGATTACAAGCTGACGGCCAACAAGGGCCAGAGCATGGTGGTGATCCTGACCGGCAAGCCCTACTTCAATATTTTGCCGCCGGGCAGCAAGGGGGAGGCGATCTTTGTTGGCTCGCGTGACGGGAACAACTTTGAGGCAACCCTGCCTGCCAAGGGCACTTATACCATTCGGGTCTACCAGATGGGGGCTGCCGAGAGCAGCAAGGCCAAGACGTCGTTCAAGCTGGAGGTGGGCATCAGCGGCTAATGCCGGCCGCTGACAAGCATCACAGAGGTGGTGGCCACAAAGGGCCGCCACCGTTGTTTTATCCCCTCTGTTTTTGCCTCGCCAAGGTCAATATTCCCCCCGGGCCAGCCGCTCGAAGTAGCGCTGATAACGTCCGCTGGCGATGGCCTGCTGCAACAGCTGATTGAACTGATCCCGCAGTTTGGCTGAATCCGGCATCTTGCGCGGGAACATCACGAAGCTGTCGTTGCGCAGAAAAGGGGTCTGACTGTGGGTGATGAGTGCCGCGCTGGCGGGATCGAGCTGGCTCTGCAACTCGGCCAGACCGACTCGCAGCTCTTGCGGATAGAGGTCGATCCGCCCGCGCAGCAGCTTGCCGAAATTCTGTTTCACGTCGGTGACTTTCTGTTGGGTTACCTTGCCATCGGCCACCATCTTGTCCAGCTCGGGCCCGTAGCTATAGGCGATATCGCCCCCCAACCGCATGCCGATGATCTGCTCAAGGCGCTCGGCTTGCAGTTGCCGTGATTTGAGGGAGAAGAAGACAAACTGCTCCTGCAGCACCGCTTCGCTGAACAGAAAATCCTGCTCCCGCTCCGGTTTGTGCATCCAGACGGCGGTGGCGTCGTAGAGCTGGCTGTTGGCCGCCAGCGAATAGACCCGACCCCAGGGGGCGAAGTGGAACTTCACCTCATAGCCCGCCTCCTTGAACAGATCGCTGATGAGGTGGGCCACTGGCCCGTGCTGTTTTGACTGCTCGGAGACAAAAGGGGGCCATTCACCCACGATGATGTTGAGCACCCGGCCCGGTGCGGCGAGAGCCGACTGGCAGGTCAGAAATAGCCACAGAGCAAGCAGCGGGATCAAGCGCATGGCAGAAAGAAGGGGACGCAGGCTGGCAGAGGCGAGGGCATCAGGTCACTCCCGGCTGTGATGCGGTGAAAGGGGCTGGGTTGCCCGCAATGCTAACATGAGTCTCATTCCTTGCCGTGGAAATTTGTCTCGCCGGGGCCGCCAGACGCCTATTTTGGCCGCAGGGTATGCCCAAGCTCACAAAACCGATCGAGTAAACGTCATATGATTGATTTCATTATGAGTCTTGCTCTCCTGCCGAACGGCAATTTCACGTAAATCAAAGAGAATGACTATGGCTACCGGACAATATCTGCTGTGGAAAGATGCACAGGGACAGGATTTTCGCCCCGTTGCACTGACCGGCACTGATCTGCTTAACAATCGATACCTCAACAAGGGCACGGCCTTCACCGAACAGGAGCGGGCCGATTTTGATCTCGATGGTTTGCTGCCGCCTCAGGTGCAAACTTTTGAAGCCCAGCTCGAGCGAGTGTATGAGGGGTTCAAGAGCGCTTGCAGCGATATCGAGAAGTACCAGAACCTGCGTGCCCTGCAGGATCGCAACGAGACTCTCTTCTATGCCCTGTTGTCACGCCATGTAGAGGAGATGACTCCCTACATCTATACCCCGACCGTGGGCAAGGCGTGCCAGGAGTTCAGCCACCGCTTCCAGAAGCCGCGCGGCCTCTACATCACCCCGGACAACGTGGATGACATGGGCAGTCAGGCCCGTCACTTCGATGCCAAATCGATCCGCATCATAGTCGTCACCGACAGCCAGGGCATTCTGGGGATCGGCGACCAGGGTGTTGGCGGCATGGGGATCCCTATCGGCAAGCTGGCGCTCTATACCCTAGGGGCCGGTATTCACCCCGCCTGCTGCATGCCCATCGCGCTGGATGTGGGCACCGACAATCAGAAACTGCTCGATGATCCCATGTATCTGGGCCGCCCGCACAAGCGTATTCGCGGCAAGGAGTATGAAGAGTTCATCGACAAGTTCGTGCAGGGGGTCAAGCGCCACTTCCCCAACGCCGTGCTGCAGTGGGAAGACTTCAGCAAATCCAATGCTTTCAACAATCTGGCCCGCTACCAGCAGGCACTGCCGTCATTCAACGATGACATTCAGGGCACCGGTGCCGTGGTGCTGGCCGGTATTATCGGCGCGGTCAAGGTCAAGGGGGAGACCCTGGGCCAGCAGAACTATCTGGTCTATGGCGCTGGCGCCGGCGGGGTTGGCGTCGCGGATCAGATCTGCGCGGGGATGATCCGCGAGGGGATGGATCCGCAGGCGGCCCGCGATCGCATCTACATTCTGGATACCCAGGGGCTGGTGTGCGACAACCGGGACGGGCTCGATGAGTACAAGCGTCGCTACGCCAAGCCGGGGCTGCTGCTGGCCGGTTGGGACACCGAGGTGCCCGGCAAGGCCAATCTGGCCGATGTGCTGCGTCATGTGCCCATTACCGTGTTGTTGGGTACCAGCGGCTCGGGCGGAGCCTTCCAGGAAGAGCATATCCAGCTGATGCTGCAGCATTGCGAGCGCCCCATGGTGTTCCCGCTCTCCAACCCGACCGCCAACTGTGAAGCGCTGCCGGAAGATATCTACCGCTGGAGCAAGGGCAAAGCCATCGTTGCAACCGGTAGTCCGTTCAAGGATGTGAGCTACGAGGGGCAGGAGTTCCGGGTCGGGCAGGGCAACAACGTCTTTATCTTCCCCGGTGTAGGTCTGGCGGCCATCGTCAGCCAGATCCGCGAGATCACACCCGATGTCTTCACGACCGCCGCCTTTGCGCTGGCTGAGTGCGTGAGTGAGGTGGACCTGGCGAAAGGGGCCGTTTATCCCCGCATTCGCGAGCTGCGCAGCATCTCGGTGCATGTGGCGACCGCCGTGCTCAAGGATATCGTGCGCCGGGATCCCTCCCACCCACTGATCGGTCAGGATCTGCAGCAGCATATCCTCAACCACATGTGGGAGCCGGTTTACCTGCCCTATCGTCGGGTATAACCGCATATTCACCGCTCGGATAACGGGTCGCTAAAGATGACAAGGGGGTAGCGCTGCTACCCCCTTTCGTTTACCCCGTGGTATGCACTAAGTTCGCAATGGCCGCCAGCGCCCTTGCTGATTGCGACAGGCGGTATCCTGCCACTGCTGGCTCGCCTTGCCGATATAGAGTTGCTCGCGATAGTCGCGACACCACTCCCCGCTGGTATGGCGGAAGGTGCGAAGCGGCGTGACGCTACCCGAGTGACGATTAGCCGGATTGAACCAGGTGAGGCTCTGCCCTTTGGTGCGGGTTTCCAGCGCTTTGGCAAGGGCCTGATTGGCCAGTTGAACATCTGCCTTATCCATCTGATGGTAAAGCGGCGGAGTGTCGACCGTGGCGCAGCCAGTGAGGCCGAGCAGGAGGAGTGGTAACAGATAACGCATCATGGTTGCCCCTGTTGGCGAAAACCGTTGTTGAGCAGCGCCCGCTCCTGCTCATCGGTAAGCACTTGCTGGCGATCATCGACCGTGCCGTCACCTCTTAGTTTGTTGCCATTGGCATCGACAGCATCCACACCGTTGTCATCGACCGTGCCATCGCCCCTGAGTTTGTTGCCATTGGCATCGACGGCATCCACGCCGTTGTCATCGATGGTACCATCACCCCTGAGCTTGTTGCCGTTGGCATCGACGGCATCCACGCCGTTGTCATCGACTGTGCCATCACCCCTGAGCTTATTGCCGTTGGCATCGACGGCATCCACACCGTTGTCATCGACTGTGCCATCGCCTCTGAGCTTGTTGCCATTGGCATCGACGGCATCTACACCGTTGTCATCGACTGTGCCGTCACCTCTGAGCTTGTTCCCGTTGGCATCGACGGCATCCACACCGTTGTCATCAACGCCATTGCCAAATCCGCGGCCACCCCCATGGCGTTCTCCCCCTGCATGTTTTTCTCCACCAGCATGCCGTTCACCTCCACCATGCTGATCTCCGCCGGCATGCTCGCCTTGGCCGCCACTGTCATCGCTGCCCCCATCGCTGTCGCTGCCACCGCCGCTGTCGCTGCCTCCGCCGCTGTTGCTGCCACCACCGCTGTTGCTGCCTCCGCCGCTGTCGCTGCCTCCGCCGCTGTCGCTGCCACCACCGCTGTTGCTGCCGCCGCCGCTGTTGCTGCCACCACCGTTGTTGCTGCCTCCACCACTGCTGCCACCATCGCCATCTTTGTTGTGAACGATCAGCTCATTGGCGATGTAGCTGTGGCTGCCATCGAGCAGCAGATTGAAGAGTGCGGTAGTGGGAGATGCCTCGATCCAGCAGAGTGACTCAACCAGCAGTAATTCCGGCTGGGGTTGCAGGGCCAGATTGCCCGTCACCATGGCAGGTGCCGGGCGACACATTATCTGCATGCCGGTAAATAGCGGCAGCACCGCCAGTTGCGGGTTTTCGGTTCGGGTCATGGCCGGTGAGATGGCCGCCCAGCCCCGAGTGGTCAGCAGAGGGTGCTCTGCGGTAAAGAACGGGGGCAGATCATTGATCCCATAGAGTCTGCGCTTGCCCAGTATGACCCGTTCGACCGCCAGGATCCGGTTACTGCCGCCGTGCTGATCCAGCACCTGTTCACCGACCCGGAGCGTTTCTATGGGGCGGGTGGAACCATCGGCCATCGTGATGCGAGTGCCGGCGATAAAGCAGGACTTGGCATAGGCCTGATTCATTTGCCACTCATTGTGGGCGAAATCATAACTGAACGGGTTCGCAAACAGGGCGAGTGCGATGGCCGAGCCAATAAGCAATCTGCGCTGGCTGGCCTTGAATGAGGGCTGTGACATGGGGACTCCTTGTCCATCTTGATTCACAGGATCCAGTATAGAGCGCCCCCAAGCGGCGGCATTTTTGACTATGAACACAATAAACATGATGGAAAAACGATTGGCGTTCGTCACAATAATGCGTAAAATCGCATACTCGATGCTTGTAGCAACGAATCCCGCCTAAAAAGCCAGTTTCATGCCCTTCCCAAGCAGTAAAAGGTAACAAGTGACGCATTTGTGTTCATTTTGTGCCTTGGAAAAGTCTTGTGATAACTGAAAAGTGATAAATATCCCCATCAGTTATCAAAAAATTAAGGACATCCATGTTTTCCTTAGTCAAGCAAAGTGTCGCCGGGCTGCAAATCCTGTTTGTCGCCTTCGGTGCCATGGTTCTGGTGCCCCTGCTCACCGGACTGAACCCCTCCATGGCCCTGCTTGGCGCCGGTGTGGGCACCCTGTTGTTCCAGCTCTGCACCCGCCGCCAGGTACCGATTTTCCTCGGTTCCAGCTTTGCCTTTATCGCTCCCATCATCTACGCCACCCAGACCTGGGGATTGCCATCCACCATGTTTGGCCTGTTTGCCGCCGGTTTCATGTATTTCATTCTGGCTGCGCTGATCCGGGCAAAAGGGATGGGTTTTGTGCACAAATTGCTGCCCCCGGTGGTGATTGGCCCGGTGATCATGGTGATCGGTCTTTCTGTGGCGCAGGTTGCCTGCAACATGGCGATGGGCCGCGCCGGTAGTGAGCAGGTGGTTCCTGCGGGGACTGCGCTGACGCTGGCCGGTATCTCGCTGGCGGTCACCCTGATTGCAGCTGTGTTCTGCAAGGGGTGGATCAAGCTGATCCCCATCCTGTGCGGCGTGATTGCCGGTTATGTCTCGGCGGTCTTCATGGGCCAGGTGAGTTTCGATGGCATGGTGAACGCCCCCTGGTTGGCGCTGCCCCACTTCGAAACCCCGGAGATCAACTGGGCTGCTGCGTTGTTCATGTTGCCGGTAGCCATCGCCCCCTGTATCGAGCATATCGGTGGCGTGTTGGCGATTGGTGGCGTGACTGGCAAGGATTACACCAAGGATCCGGGTTTGCACCGTACGCTGGCCGGTGACGGCATCGGCGTCTGCTTCGCCGGTTTCATCGGTGGCCCACCCGTGACCACCTACGCCGAAGTGACCGGTGCCGTGATGATCACTCGCAACTTCAATCCGGTCACCATGACCTGGGCTGCGGTGTTTGCCATCATTCTGGCCTTCTTCGGCAAGTTCAATGCGTTGCTCACCTCCATCCCGATGCCGGTGATGGGCGGTATCATGCTGCTGCTGTTCGGATCCATCGCTGCCATCGGTCTCAAGACGCTGGTGGAATCCAAGGTGGATCTGGGGCTATCACGCAATATCGCCATCGTCGCCGTGACTCTGACCGTCGGTGTCGGTGCGCTGGAGATGAAGATTGGCGACTTCGCGCTGGCCGGTGTTGGCCTGGCCTCTGTTGCCGCCATCCTGCTCAACCTGATCCTGCCTGCGCACTCCGAAGAAGGTGTGATGGACGCGGCCAAGGACTGAGTTTCACCAGACGTTGATTGTTGATTTGGAGAAGGCCACCTCGCGGTGGCCTTCTCATTTTCGGGTATCTAGCGCCACTTTTCGGCTCGGCGGAGCTCATCTGGAATCTAATTTGGAAGCAGATGAGGGGGTTAGCATTCTCATTTGACGTATCTCTTTTCGTGACCTTAGCTAAAGGACAGGTTTGGCTCTGAGGTCTCCTCGAGCAGTATGGGAAAATGGATGTTGGCGTTTTCTATCATTTCTCTCCCAGACCCCTGTCATAAAACGATGCGCTTTTTCTTTGCCACGGCGCTGTTGTATGGCAGAGGCTTATCCGCCCCACTCCACACTCCCCTCATGCTGCCCTGGCATGTTTCCTCCTCGATTTGTTGTGAGCCTCCCTCGCCGGTTGCGTTTCGTTGCGCACAGGCAAAATCCGGATCTGTTTGCTGCTGCACATGGGTGGGCGGCGAGCCGTGAAAGCCGGCATGACCCCAGTGGGTCAGACGTGCACCGCCATCGGTAACGGCGGATGTTCAGGGATGAATGGCAAGCAAAGCGAGGTTGCAATGAACTATCAACTGCTGTGGAAAAGTGCAATTTTTTCAGTCTCTTCCATGATGGCGATAAGCGCGGTTCAGGCTGCGCCACTGAACGTGATGACCGAGGATTACCCGCCATTCAACATGCAGGGGGAGGGGGGCAAGATTGTCGGGCTGTCGACCGAGGTGGTCGAAGAGCTGTTCAAGCGTGCCGGGGTCGAATACAAGCTGACCCTGATGCCCTGGAAACGGGCGTACGAAGATACCCTTGGCACCCCCAATACCGCCCTCTACTCCACGACCCGCACTCCGGAGCGGGAAGCACTGTTCAAGTGGGTCGGGCCGCTGGTCAATAACAACTGGGTGTTTTTCTCCAGTTCGACCGCCAATATCACGGTCAAGTCGCTGGAAGATGCCAAGCAGTATTCGGTGGGTGGCTATAACGGTGATGCGGCCGCCGAATATCTCAAGGCCCAGGGATTTGCCAAGTTGCAGCTGGCGGCCAACGATACCGCCAACGTGAAGAAACTGGAGGCGGGCCGCATCGATCTTTGGGCAACCGGCCAGTATCTGGCGCCTTATCTGGCCAGCAAGGAGAAGGTGACCTCACCCAAGCCGGTCTTCGTGTTCAAGGAAACCCAGATGAGCTTGGCGTTTAACAAGGACACGCCCGATGAGCTCATCACCAAGCTCAACGAGATCCTCGCTGCCATGAAGGCGGATGGCACCATCGACAAGATCAATGCCAAGTACCAGTAACAGTACCAATAGCAAGTGCCGCTCAATGGCACTGCGCCGGCTGCCGTAAAACCGGGAGGAAACCATGGATTGGAAAAGTCTGACGTTCAGGATTGCCGTGTTGACCTCCCTGTCGGTGAGTCTGCTACTGGTGTTGTTTGGCGCTTACAACTACAACGCGGTCAGGGCGGAGAGCTACAGCAAACAGAGTGCGCTGGTCGAACAGGCCATCGGCCGGCTGCAGCTCTCCCTGCCCGGCCCGCTGTGGAATTATGAATCGGCCTTCATCGAGGCATCGCTCAAGTCCGAGCTGGCGGCCGATATCCTGAGTGCTTTGCTGGTGGTCAACAAGGACAAGCTGGTAGCCGGGTTTGCCCGTGACTCGGCGGGGGACATTGCCCCCGTGACAGCCATGCCTGCCGATGTGTCTGCCTACGGAGGGTATGATCTGGTCTATGACGACAGCGGTCAGAAAAACACAGTGGCCCGATTGCTGGTGCAAACCAGTGATGCCGCCATTCAGGCCCAACTGCGCCAGCAGTTGATCACCACCGTCTGGCAGATCCTGGTGCTCGATCTCTGCATCATCGCCCTGTTGATGGTGCTGATTCATCGCAATGTGCTCAGGCCGCTTCATCAGATGAATCAGGCGGTGTTCGATCTGGCCAAAGGAGAGGGGGATCTGACCCGGCGTCTGAAGATCAGCCGTCAGGATGAGATGGGCGCGCTGGCCACCAACATCAATCACTTTATTGCCAAGCTTCAGGAGATGGTGGCCGAAATCAACGAGCTCTCTGCTGGCGTGCTGCAGACCGCGGAACGTTGTGACACCCTTGCGGCGGATACTCGGGGCGCCAGTGATGCCCAGCAACTGGAGCTGGATCAGGTCGCGACTGCCATTACCGAGATGAGCCAGGCGGTGCAGGAGGTGGCAGGTAATGCAGTGAAGACTGCTACGGCGACCGATGAGGCCAACCTTTATGTCGAGCAGGGCTACAATCTGGCCGGTCATGCCAATCAGGCGATTCATCAGCTGGTGGGAGAGGTGGAACGGGTGGCGGGGCTGATGCGCTCCCTCTCTACCGAGAGCAGCAGCATCGGCAATATTATCGAAGTGATCAATGGTATTGCCGAGCAGACCAATCTGCTGGCGCTCAATGCCGCCATCGAGGCGGCGAGGGCTGGGGATCAGGGGCGCGGTTTTGCGGTGGTGGCCGATGAAGTGCGAACCCTCTCGGGGCGCACTCGTCAGTCGACCGAAGAGATCAGTGCCAGCATCAAACGGCTGCAACAGGCGACCCAGAATGTCGGTGCCGGGATGCAGTTGAGCCAGGAGCAGGCCTCTCGTGCGGGAGCCGAAGCCGCCGATGTACAGGTATCGGTGGAGAAAATTAAAAACCAGGTCAGTCTGATCCGCGAGATGAACATGTATATTGCCCAAGCCTCGGAAGAGCAACACTCGGTAGCAGAGGCGGTGAGCCATAGCGTGAACCGGATTGCCACCCTTAATAGCGAGAGCGCGGCCAGGGTGGTGCAAGTGGCTGAAGCCAGCAGCGATTTGCGCCAGCTCTCCGGTCAGCTCGATACCCTGCTCAAGCTGTTTCGGGTCTAGAGAGCACATACGCCCTGCGGGGGATCCTCGGTGCGAGCGGTGGTCGCGATCACGCGCGCAACTGGGGTCGTGGTGTTCTCATATTCTGCCATGCAATCCCGGATCGATATTTTCCCTTTACGGGCCCATGCATGACAGTCTGGAGAGCTGTTGTCTACTCACGACACAGCTTGCACCAGGGACCGGTGAGCTCGCAGTACCCGGTCTCGTCGCCATGCTGCCAGCCAAGCCGATGATAGAAGGCCACGGCCGCCGTATTGCGGGTTGCCACCTTGAGTGATGCCGTGCGGGGATTATTTGCCAGACCATGTTCGAGCAGCGCTCGCCCAATCCCCTGACCATGCCAGTCGCTCGCAACGTACAAATGATGTACAAAGTGATCGGGTTGCCATACGGCGATAAATCCGCAGAGCGTCCCCCCTCGCTCAGCCACCCATATCTCTTCTCCCCGGGTCTGCTCGATAAAGTCATCCAGGTGAAACAGGGAGGGGTCTACCCAGTGAAAGGTTTGTCTGCGGCCTTGTAAAAACAGCTTGGCCAGCGGGGTGATATCACGTTCTTCCATGCGCCTGATCATCATGCTCTCCCAAGGGCGGTCACTGTTCCCTGTTGCACGCGGGCAAGGTTATCTGGGGCAAATGACAAGGGTGTGATTAAGGGCTGTCCAATACATTTGTCATGGGGCTATACTGCCGAAGTCCCCTGTATGGATGGCGTGAGGATTGTTGATTTATGGACAATAAACAGATTGAAGGCAACATTTTTGTTCCGGCTCATATCGATGACGTGTGGCACGCCTGGACGACAGAGAGTGGTCTGCGCAGTTTTCTGGCTCCCGAGTGTTTGATGGTAGCCGAACCGAATGGCCCCTTCGAAATCTACTTCAGGCCGGATGCTCCACTGGGTGAACGGGGCAGTGAAGGGTGCAGGGTCATGGCCGTCATGCCCTATGATTTGCTCAGCTTTAGCTGGAATTTTCCGCCCAGTCTGCCCCATATTCGTCAGCAGAAGACTCAGGTTTGTCTGCGCTTTGTGCCGGAAGGGCAGGGCACTCGCCTCTACTTCCTGCAAACCGGTTGGGCCAATGATCCTGACTGGAATCAGGGGTATGCCTACTTTAGGGAAGAGTGGCTGGAGACCAGCCTGCCACGGCTGCAGTACCGCTTTACCCACGGCCCCATCGACTGGAACAACCCGCCCGACAAGGCACAGCTGAAGGCGTTGTCCCAGTAGTTTCGGGGCACAGAGATAAAAAAAAACCGGCCAAAAGGCCGGTTGAAACAGTTCAGGCTTGTCAGGTGACAAACGTATCCAGCGGATGAGAGTCGCTTTCCACTCCTTGTGAAGTACAACCCTCTTGGTTACGTGCCACTACTATATGCCATCCACACTGAATCGATGCTGAACCACGGATGTTTCAGTTTCACTCCACCTTACAATCAGATGGTAATCCCCATCGACTGGCGCAGGTAAGCGCCAGCGCCGAGCAGGCCAGGCCCTTCATGGGTGATCAGGAATACCGGAATATCCTTGAGGTAGGATTTGAAACGGCCCTTGTCTTCAAAGGCAACCCGGAAACCGGAACTGGTGAAGAACTCCTGGAAGCGCGGCACTATCCCACCCGCAATATAGACGCCGCCAAAGGTGCCCATATTGAGCGCCAGGTTGCCGGCAAAGCGGCCCATCAGCACGCAGAACAGGCTCAGGGTGCGGCGGCAATCCAGACACTCGCCCGCCAGCGCACGTTCGGTAATGTCTTTAGGGGCGAACGGCTCCGGCTCACGACCATCGGATTTCACCAGCCCGCGATAGAGATTGACCAAGCCCGGGCCGGATAAGAAACGCTCGGCCGAGACATGGCCCAGTTCGCCTCGCATTACTTGCAGCACCGCATCTTCCTCTTCGGTGTTGGCGGCAAAATCCACATGACCCCCTTCGCCCGGCAGGCTCAACCACTGATCGCCCGCCTTGACCAGATGCGCAACCCCAAGGCCGGTGCCCGCTCCATAGATGGCGATGGGTTTGCCAGCTACCGGTGCGGCGCCGCCCAGCTGGATGCGATCCGATTCGGCCAATACCGGTACCGCCATCGAGACCGCGGTAAAGTCGTTGATTACTTGCAGGCGCGCCAGCCCGAGATTGCTCTGCATCTCGCTGATGGAGAACTCCCAGCTGTGGTTGGTCATGGCGACCCAGTCACCATTGATGGGGCAGGCGATGGCGATGCAGGCTTCAGCCACCTCGACCTTGTGTTCCTCCAGATAGAGGCGAACCACGGCTTCAAGGCTGGGATGGGCCAGACCTGAGTAGGTCTTTGCCTGAGAGATAGTACCGGTGGCCAGCTCACACAGGGCCAGACGTGCATTGGTACCGCCGACATCGCCGACCAGCGCATGGGTATGCTGCATAACAACTCCTTCGTTACAGGATGGGGACGACTGTGGTGTCCCGAGATTATTGTTGGATTATGACGGCCCATTCTATCCGAGCTCAGGCTCACTCACCCGCCGGATCGATACAAACGTGCGCCTGCTCACAGTGTTGTTGCTTTGCAACATTTGTAAGCGGTTTCACAGTGAGGTGACGTTTTGTAACGAAAAGTACGAAATAATTAGAGATGAGTCATACTTTGTACGGCAGGCGTTAGTTGCGATAAGCGCTTGTCTTGTATAGTCATCAGCTTGATTGGAAACCTGCTTAGCCGTAGATTTAGTGCAAAGACACTGAAGCTAAATTACAAAAACGTCTGGTGGTGATGATGAATACCCTTGATAAAATTACGAACAACCTGGAAAGTTTCAGTAAATCAGAACGCAAGGTTGCCGAGGTGATCCTGGCGTCTCCCCAGACCGCCATCCACTCCAGCATCGCCGCCCTGGCCAAAATGGCCGACGTCAGTGAACCGACCGTCAACCGTTTTTGCCGTCGCCTCGATACCAAAGGCTTCCCCGATTTCAAACTCCATCTGGCCCAGAGCCTGGCCAATGGCACTCCTTACGTCAATCGTCATGTGGAAGCAGAAGACGGCCCCGATACCTACACGGCCAAAATCTTCGAATCCACCATGGCTTGTCTGGATGCAGCCAAGAACAGCCTGGATATCTCGGCCATCAACCGCTGTGTCGATATCCTGACCCAGTCCAAGAAGATAAGCTTCTTTGGTCTTGGTGCCTCCTCAGCCGTTGCCCGCGATGCCCAGAACAAGTTCTTCCGCTTCAATATTCCGGTGGTGAGCTTTGACGATATCGTCATGATGCGCATGAGCTGCATCAACAGCAGCGAAGGGGACGTGGTGGTGCTGATCTCCCATACCGGCCGCACCAAGGCGCTGGTCGAGATCGCCGCGCTGGCGCGCGAGAACGACGCCACAGTGATCGGCATGACCGCCAAGGATTCCCCACTGGCGCGCGAGTGCAACCTGGTGCTCTCCATGGATGTGCCGGAAGATACCGATGTCTACATGCCGATGGCTTCCCGCATCGCGCAGCTGGCGCTGGTGGATGTGCTGGCAACCGGATTTACCCTGCGCCGGGGGATGAAATTTCGTGAAAACCTGAAGAAGGTAAAAGAGGGATTGCGCGAATCCCGCTTTGAAACACCACACTCTTCCTGAATCGTCGGGGGCTTTGGCCCCCGACTGTCTATGCCACCCTCCTTGGTGTAGTCTTGATGTGGTATTGTAACTTAATAACAAAAACCACCCGGATGGTTTGCAAGCGGGTGCATCGAGCCATCGGTTTGATGGGGCAGAATCTCAAGTTATCTCAACTTCATATTGGAGTCTTTCATGCCTAGACGTACAAAGATTGTAACCACACTTGGTCCGGCCACCGACCGCGAAGGGATCCTCGAAGGGATTATCCGCGCTGGCGCCGACATGGTGCGGATGAACTTCTCTCACGGCACTCCTGAAGATCATATCCAGCGCGCCAATCAGGTGCGTGACATTGCTGCCAAGCTCGGCCGCCACGTTGCCATCATGGGTGACCTGCAAGGCCCGAAAATCCGTGTATCCACCTTCAAGGATGGCAAGATCTATCTCGCCATCGGTGACAAGTTCGTGCTGGATGCAGCCCTGGGCAAGGGTGAAGGCTGTCAGGAGCAGGTTGGTATCGACTACAAGAGCCTGCCAAATGATGTGGTGCCGGGTGACATCCTGCTGCTGGACGATGGCCGTGTACAACTGAAAGTCGAGAGCGTGGAAGGCACCCGCATCCATACCACTGTGACCGTGGCGGGCCCTCTCTCCAACAACAAGGGCATCAACAAGAAAGGGGGCGGTCTCTCCGCGCCAGCCCTGACCGAGAAAGACAAGGAAGATATCAAGACAGCCGCGCTGATGAACGTGGATTATCTGGCCGTCTCCTTCCCGCGTTGCGGTGATGATCTGCGTTACGCCCGCGAACTGGCTCGCGAAGCTGGCTCCAATGCCAAGATCGTGGCCAAGGTCGAGCGCGCCGAGACCGTCGCCACCGATGAGGCGATGGAAGATATCATCCTCGGTTCCGATGCCGTGATGGTTGCCCGTGGCGATCTGGGCGTCGAGATCGGTGACCCCGAGCTGGTTGGCGTGCAGAAGAAGCTGATCCGTCACTCCCGTCGTCTCAACCGTGTGGTGATCACCGCTACCCAGATGATGGAATCGATGATCAACGCGCCGCTGCCGACTCGTGCCGAAGTGATGGACGTCGCCAACGCCGTGCTGGATGGTACCGATGCGGTGATGCTCTCTGCCGAAACCGCTGCCGGTCAGTTCCCCATCGAGACGGTCACCTCCATGGCGAGCGTCTGTGTCGGTGCCGAAAAGCACCCGAGCCTGAACGTCTCCAACCACCGCATGAGCTACACCTTCACCTCGGTGGAAGAGGCGGTTGCCATGTCCACCATGTACGCAGCCAACCACCTGGAAGGGGTCAAGGCGATCGTGGCGCTGACCGAATCGGGCACTACTCCGCTGCTGATGTCCCGTATCAGCTCCGGTCTGCCGATCTTCGCCATGTCCCCCCACAACAAGACCCTGGCCTGGGCCAACCTCTACCGTGGTGTGACCCCGGTGCTGTTCGACGGTGACGAGACCAAACCGGTCTACGAAGTGTGCCGCGACGCGCTGGCCGTGCTCAAGGAGAAGGGGCTGCTGCAAAGCGGGGACATGGTACTGCTGACCCACGGTGACAAGATGGAAACCGTCGGCAGTACCAACACCTGCAAGGTGATGATGGTCGAATAAGCCCGTCCGGTTTCACAGTGTTCAACAAGGCTGCTCCTCTCTGATGAGCAGCCTTTTTATTAACGGTTGTCGCGCTTTGGCGGGATAAACAGGACTCAATGATTGCTTAACCGGATTCCCCTTCCGATAATGCGGGAGTGATTTTCACCGGGTAGCCCGTTGTAGGGGATCGCACCGGGTAACCCAGACACTCGACAATACGGGAGTGAAAAAATGAACAAGCGTAACTGGTTGCTGGCCCTGTCACTGACGTTGGTGGTGTCACCCAGCCATGCCGACTGGGAGAAACTGAAGGCTGCCGCCGCCGATCTCGGCACCGCCGTGAGTGAGACTAGCAAGGAGGTATGGCAGGATGTCAGCGACTTCTCCAAAAAGAGCTGGGCCTCCATCTCTGCCTGGGGTGAAGAGGCGTTCAATACCGCCGGGGTCTGGACCGACAAGAGCATCGCCACTGGCAAGGAGTGGCTGAAGGTAGCCGACAAGAAGCTCGACGAGATGCTGGAGCCCAAAACCCCGCAGGAGGCGCGGGTGGCGCTCAACACCATGGCCGACACGGCACTGGTGCGCCTGTTCAATGAACAGCCTTCAGCCAAGTTGCTGTTTGACAAGGCGTATGGCTACGCAGTATTCGATTCGCGCAAGTTCTCCCTGATGCTGCATACCAATCAGGGCGCCGGGGTGGCCATCAATCGCAAGAGTGGCAAACACACCTATATGAAGATGTTTGGCGCGGGGCTGGCGGCCGGTATCGGTGGCAAGTTCTATCAGCAGGTGATCCTGTTTGAAGACAAAGCCAGATTCGATGCCTTCGTGACCCAGGGTTGGGAGGCCACTTCCGAAGTGGGCGTGGTAGCTGGCAAGGAGAGCGCCGAGCTTACCGCCAAATACAACGGCGGCATGGCCATCTACCAGATCGGCGAGAAGGGATTGCTGTTCGATGCCAACATCTCCGGCTCCAAATACTGGATCGACAAGGATTTGAGTCAGTAACCATTCAGGCGGTGAGCCCCCCGCATTGGCCCGGCTCACCGTGCGGCAGTTGCAGTCAAAGATCGCCCGCACTCATCCTGCGGGCGTGCTTGTTTGTGGTGGCGTGACGGTGGTGTTGGATGGCAAAGCGCCTTTTCCCGTGCGAATGCTGGGGACAAAAAGCCATCGCTCCCCTTGGCCGCAACCGGTATAATGCGCGACCCGAATTGTTCCAGGTGGTTAAAATGCAGCCGGTTACCAACCTTTTCTCCTATCCCCGCTATTGGGCCGAGTGCTACGGCACGGCGCCCTTCCTGCCCATGTCCCGCAAAGAGATGGACAAGCTGGGTTGGGACAGCTGCGACGTCATTCTGGTGACGGGGGATGCCTACGTGGATCACCCGAGCTTCGGCATGGCGGTCATCGGCCGCATGCTGGAAGCGCAGGGCTTTCGGGTCGGCATCATCGCCCAGCCGGACTGGTCATCGAAGGATGACTTTATGCGTCTGGGCAAACCGAACCTCTTCTTCGGGGTGACCGCGGGCAACATGGACTCCATGATCAACCGCTACACCTCCGACAAGAAGCTGCGCCACGACGACGCCTACACTCCGGGGGATGTGGGGGGCAAGCGGCCGGATCGCGCCACTCTGGTCTATACCCAGCGCTGCAAGGAGGCCTTCAAGGAGGTGCCCGTCGTTATCGGCGGCATCGAGGCATCCCTGCGCCGCATCGCCCACTACGACTACTGGTCCGAGACCATCCGCCGCTCCATCCTGCTCGATGCCAAGGCCGATATCCTGATTTACGGCAACGCCGAGCGGCCGCTGGTGGAGGTGGCTCACCGCATCGCGGCGGGGGAGACCATCGACACCATGCAGGATATTCGCGGCACCGCCGTCATCCGCAAGGAGCCGCTGCCGGGCTGGAAAGGGGTGGATTCGAGCAAGCTCGACCAGATTGGCCGCATCGATCCCATCATGAACCCCTATATGGAAGGGGCCCCATGCTCGGATGACGCCACCGACGCGGCACCTGCCGCGCAGGAAGCCCAGCCTGTGCTGGTGCAGCCGCCCAAGCCCAAGCCGTGGGAAAAAACCTATGTGAAGCTGCCGGCGTTCGAGCGGGTGAAAGAGGACAAGGTGCTCTACGCCCACGCCTCGCGCATTCTGCACCACGAGACCAACCCCGGCTGTGCCCGCGCCCTGTCACAGGCTCACGGCGATCGCATCGTCTGGGTCAACCCGCCCGCCTTCCCGCTGGAAACCGAGGAGATGGACGGCGTCTTCGGCCTGCCCTACCAGCGGGTGCCGCACCCGGCCTATGGCAATGAGAAGATCCCGGCGTTTGAGATGATCAAGACCTCGGTCAACATCATGCGCGGCTGCTTTGGCGGCTGTTCCTTCTGCTCCATCACCGAGCACGAAGGGCGCATCATCCAGAGCCGCTCGGAAGAGTCGATCCTCAAGGAAATCGAAGATATCCGCGACAAGGTGCCGGGCTTTACCGGCGTCATCTCGGATCTCGGCGGCCCCACCGCCAACATGTACAAGCTGCGCTGCAAGAGCCCCAAAGCCGAGCAGACCTGCCGTCGCGCCTCCTGTGTCTGGCCCACCATTTGCCCGCATATGGACACCGATCACAGCCCGACCATCAACCTCTATCGCAAGGCGCGCGACCTCAAGGGGATCAAGAAGATCCTGATCGCCTCCGGCGTGCGTTACGACATCGCGGTCGAAGATCCCCGCTATATCAAGGAGCTGGCCAAGTACCACGTCGGCGGCTACCTCAAGATCGCGCCGGAGCACACCGAGGAGGGGCCGCTCTCCAAGATGATGAAGCCGGGCATGGGCAGCTACTACCAGTTCAAGGAGCTGTTCGACAAATACTCCAAAGAGGCGGGCAAGCAGCAGTACCTGATCCCCTACTTTATCTCTGCCCACCCGGGCACTACCGATGAAGACATGATCAATCTGGCGCTCTGGGTCAAAGAGAACCGCTTCAAGCTCGATCAGGTGCAGAACTTCTATCCGTCGCCGCTCGCCAACGCCACCACCATGTATTACACGGAGAAAAACCCGTTAAACAAGGTGAGCCGCACCGGTGGCGATGTGTTTGTCGCCAAGGGCGAGCGCCGTCGCCGCCTGCACAAGGCGCTGCTGCGCTACCACGACCCCGCTGGCTGGCCGATGATCCGCGAAGCATTGCTCGCCATGGGCAAGGGCCACCTGATTGGCAGTGGCCCCGGCTGTCTGGTGCCTGCGGAAGGGCGCAACGAGCGCGCCGCCACTGGCAAGGGCATGAAACCGGCCCTGACTCGCCACAGTAACATTGCCCATCAGCGCGGCAATGGGGCGGGCAACAAGGCCGCCCGCAGCGAGGCTGGAGCAGGCAATGCCCCGTCAACCAGCAGAAATGGCGGCAAGGTGGGCAATGGCAAACCGGTCGGTTCTCAGCTCCAGAAAGGCTCGGGCAACGGCAAGCCCGCCGCGCAGGGTACTGGTCAGGGTAAACCTGTCGGAAAACCCGCCCATAAGGGTAAAACCCCGACCCGCGCTGGCTCTGCCAAGCCGGGCGCCAAACCCGCGGCTCAGGGCGGCAAGCCTGCGGCCAAAGGAAATGGTGCCAAGCGACCGGCTCGGTAATATTCCCTGATTGGAAAGCGATATAAATTATAAAGGCGACCGGATGGTCGCCTTTATATATAGTTTAATTAAACCGCAAAATAGAATATATCGATTAGGTTTCGCTTAGGTAGTAATTAAAGTTGGCGATAATTTAAAATTATTTCTTTGCTTTTTTAATCCACCTGTTATTATACTCATCAATATCCTCTATCATCGTTTTAATATTGTTCTTGTTATTTGCATTTGACCACTCATCTAATACAATCATATTGTTTCTAAGGTTAAGCCTCTTAATGCTTTGAACCTCATCTAATAGTTTTAATTGGTCACTCTTTAAATTTTGAATGACATTCATTAATTCTGAATATTGAATCTCATGCAAAATAGAAGATTTATCCTCTTCACTTAAATCTGAGCTGCTTAATTGTGCCGGAGAGGTTAGCTCCATTAGCCTAATCAATGAATTTATTTCTGTTTTATCTTCACGTTTTGAATAAGTATCTCTTAGGGTATCAGCCAATTTCATTACGGCTGATTTTACATCACGATACTTCATTTCTTTACTATAAGTCACGTATCGTAGGCTTGATACATCGAATGGAGCTGTAGTTGCCTCATCAATCATGAGGACTGTCGGTTTATCGAAAGCTTGACGAACACCTAACTCATAAAACACATTTGGATTTTTTGCACTCATATCACAAATTGCAATGTCCGAGTCAATTACTTTTCGCAATATATCAAGTTGTATAAGATTTGTGTTTATCGTTTCATCAGCTCTAATCGTTTCCATGCCAGCCAGTTCAATGGCGGGTTTGATAATGTCTTCGTACACAAGGCTGAAATGTCCTTGTTCATATCCCATCTGATCAGAAATTGGCATAATCACAAAGCAACTAGCTTTTTTAGCTTGGGTTTGTTCACTTTCTTCGGCCATATCTATGTGCTCATATATAGGTAGATGACTAGATCTGGGACTTCAACCTTTCTGTTGACCATCCTTTTGTATAAGACGTATTGCCCTATCGCCCGTGGATTACAGCTTCCAATATGCTCCCCTGATCCGCGTTGGCAGCAACCCATCTCAGATCAATATGTTCTGGCTGGCTATGGTAAGCCAAATGAAACTGTCTGGGCGAGCCTTAAATTGGCTTAACTATCAGAAATTAATCGTTTTTTGAGCTTGCTCAGCAAATGGAGCCGGAAGGCGGCTTTATAGCCATATCCCGCTTTGGCAAGCAGGGAAGGGGTGTGAATTGGGGCGACCTGCTGGTCGCCCCTTATGATTGCCATATCCGGCGTGTTTGGGGTTAGCCGTTATAGCCGTAGCAGCGTTTGAGCTCCTCGAAGTCGTAGTAGTGGCTGCCGCTTTGGTAGGGCTGGCAGCCGGTTTTAAAGGCGATCTCCTTTTCGTTGTAGAGCATCTTGACCAGCACCTGCCGCTGCCCGTTCTGGTAGATATCCCACTGAATATTGGCGGTATAGGGGGAGACCCAGCCGCCGCGCCACTCGTTGTTCTGCTGGCTGAACAGCTGATCCGGGCTGGCCCCCTGACGGCTCCCTTCCAGCTTCATCAGGGCGGCAAGGGGGATAATGGCTTCGGCGTGGGCAAAGCGCAGGGTGGCCCGTCGGCTCTGCTCACCCTCCACCACCTGACGCTGCACCTCGCCAAACAGGCCGTCGAGCAGCGGCTGGGCAATGGCGTAGGGGGCGCTCTGGTTGGCAAAGCTCGGCCCCTTCTCGTAGAAATCTTCCGCATCAGAGAGGTAGGAGAACCAGGCAGACTCCTCCGGGGTGAGGAACTGCTCCAGCGCCCAGGGTTCGCTGCCCTGTGCCTGTGCTTCGCGGATCATGCCGGGGCCGATGATAAAGAGGTTGTAGAGCATCAGGGCGGCATCCACCTCGTCGCGCACATAGGTCATGCCGCCATCCTCCGGGTTGACGGCGACAAACTCGACGCCGCCCGCCAGATAGTCGACAAAGCCCTTGCTGTAGATACGCTCCAGCATGCTGCGGGCCATCTCTTTGGTCTTGCTCAGGTTTTTCAGTTGATCCAGCGCCCTGGCCAGCTCGGGGGCCGGGGCGATCCCGGCATCTTCGTCACCGATAAAGCGCTGATAACTCTCATAGGCGGGCAGGTAGCGGGCGTAATCCCCCTCGGGCGTGGTCTTGTGGAAGTAGAGCTCGAATTTGTTGACCAGCTTTTTGTCGATCTTCGAGGGGTCATCCTGCGTGAGGTAGCACTGCGCCGAGTCGCTGACATAGCTCACGTCGCGCTTGAGGCTCTCCATAAAGTAGAAGGCGCTTTCGTTGGCCCTGTCTTTGCCCGAGGTGACCACCTTGATGCAGTGGGGCTCGCTGCTGTTGAGCAGGGTAGGCAGCCGCGCCGCCAGCCGGGTGGCGAGATTGGCGTGCTCCTCCTTGCCCAGCGCCGAGAGCAGGCCATAACCCAGTTTCTGGTTGGCGGCCGTCACCAGATCGACCTTGCCTCCCAGCCCCTGCCCGAGGGTGGTGAGCGCCCCCTGACGCTGTGCCTCTTCCCATACCAGCTTGGTCAGCACGTCATATTTCGGGCTGGAGAGGGAGCGCGAGCCGTGGCGCGCCACCATTTCGGTAAAGACCGGGCTGAACCCCTGAGGCGCTGGCTCGTAGCTCTCCGCCTGCTGCTGCGGGCTGTAGACCGCTTTGGTGCTGTACTGATAGGCCGTTTTGCCCTGGCTGTCGGCAGACGATTCGTTCTCTGACTGGCAGCCGCCAAGCAAGACCAGCGAGACGGCCAAAGCCACATAAGAAGAGCGCGGGAAAGTCATGATGTTCCTTATCTATCCATATGAAAAATAAGTTAAAAACTCTATGGTTTGAAAATGACCGCGGGATGTCAGCCAGATGACAGGCTGATGACTTCTGATAAAGCAGTAAGCAAGGGGAGGGGCAGAGGATGGCTATAGGGATGGCAATAGAGGCTCAACCAACCACTGCGCCGGTCACATTTTTTCGGGACACCCACCTTTTTGACAGTGGCGTAGGGCTGTTCTTGACTCAAGAGGTCACCGTTGAGGGATGTGCCATGACCATTGCCCGTTCACGTCAAATCAGCTTGCAGGATACGCCTTACTACCATGTGGTCAGCCGCTGTGTGCGGCGAGCCTTTCTGTGTGGTGACGATGCCCATTCTGGCCAGAGTTACGAGCATCGGCGTCAGTGGGTGGTCGACAAGTTGGGGCAACTATCGCGGCTGTTTGCAATCGGCATTTGTGCTTATGCGGTGATGAGCAATCACTATCATCTGGTGCTCAAGGTGGAGCCCGATACCGCAGCCAACTGGAGTGAGCGGGAGGTGGCTGAGCGCTGGGCGACGCTTTTCCAGTGGCCGCATTTGGTCAGGCGCTGGTATCAGGGGGAGACGTTGATCGAGCCTGAACTGGCTGTCGTGCAGCAATTGCTGGCCCAATGGCGGGAGCGGCTTCACTCCATAAGTTGGTTTATTCGGCTACTCAATGAAAATCTGGCCCGTCAGGCCAATCAGGAAGATGGTTGCAAGGGCCATTTCTGGGAGGGGCGCTTCAAGAGTCAGGCTTTGCTCACCGAATCCGCCTTGTTGGCCTGTATGGCGTATGTTGACCTCAATCCGATACGAGCTGCGTTGACCGATCGGCCAGAGCAGAGTGAATACACCAGTATCAAACAGCGCCTTGACGCGACTGCTACTACTGAGGTTTTGCCACCACTTTTGCTGCCGTTTGCCCGCCAGGGTAAGCCTGAAGAGCTGCCTTATGCCTTCAGCGACTACCTGATGCTGGTTGATTGGACTGGTCGTGCTATTCGGCCCGACAAGCGGGGTCATATTCCGGCCCAATTTGGACCCATTCTGGAACGATTGGGACTCGATGCTGTTCGCTGGTTGAAGCAGGTGACGCTGTTCAGGCGACAAGGGATCAGAGTGGTGGGAGACAGAGATCAATGTCAGCAGTTTGCCCGCCACTGTGGCCAGCGACGATGCCATCAACCAAGGCTGTGATAGATTTGCATCCACCCTGCTGATAGCTCCGGGTATTGCACATAGTCCAATAAATGGCTGTGCAGGGGCTGTTGCTTTCTAAACCTGGCAATCTCTCCCACCAGCCAACTTTTGCAGGCATCAGTTCGGATACCTCCCCTTATTGGGCCTGCAAGTAGCCTAGTAGTGGCTTGCTCCAAAGATGGGTGTCCCAATTTCTCCCGTTCCAAAAGGTGGGTGTCCCAATTTGATTCCTTCCGTCGGCCATCGCCGCCCTCGGCGATTTTCGCAACGTGGAACTGACCGGAACGCCGCAGCAGTTCGAGGTGGTGGTTGGCAGACATCGCAAAAGCCAGGGCAATCTCGCCATCGAGTGGCTGGCCGAGGTGATCAAGTCGGTCTGCGATCTTGCCATGCCCAAATAACGTCGCCGTTTGCACAGGGCTGCGTACGCCAGCCAGTTTGCTAACGGCAGGCTGGATCTGCGGGACAAATCCTGCGATGGTGCGGGCAGTTATCCGCTTGTCCCGTTATCGAGTGAAAAGGAGTTGAGATGCGCATTGCCATGATTGGTCTGGGGGATATCGCCCAAAAAGCCTATCTGCCGCTGCTGGCGAGTGACGAGCGGGTCACCCCGCTGCTCTGTACCCGCAATCCGGCGGTGCTGGAGAAGCTGGCCCGCCAGTATCGGGTCGCCGAGTGCTTTACCGATGTGGCGGCCATGCTGGCCAGTCGCCCCGACGCCGTGATGATCCACGCCGCTACCGCCGTTCACCGCGAGCTGGCCGAGCAGTGCCTGCGGGCAGGGATCCCTACCTTTGTCGATAAGCCCCTGTGCGACAATCTGGCCGAGGCCGAGGGACTGGCCAACCTCGCCATCGCGCAAGATTGCACCCTTTTTACCGGCTTTAACCGCCGCTATCTGCCCGCCATGGCCGAGGCGCGCGCCCAGCCGCTTACCGAGCTCAACTGGCAAAAGCACCGCTTCGCCCTGCCGGGCAAGGCGCGGGATTTTATGTTCGACGACTTTATCCATGTCCTCGACAGCCTCTGCTTCTATGGCGGCGTGCCGGGCGGCGACTTTCATGCGGTATTGCGACCGGATACGAAGGACAACAGCTTGCTGGCCGGGGTGAGCGTCAGCTGGCAGAGCGGCGATCGCGCCATCAGCGGCAGCATGAACCGCAGCGCCGGGATCACCGAGGAGCGCATCGATGCCTACGGCGACAACCTCTCCCTGCACCTTGAGAACTGCACTCGCGGCATCATCGCCCGCGACAAACAGGCGCAGATGCTTAGCCCCAACGACTGGCAGCCGGTGCTGGCCCAGCGCGGCTTTGCCGCCATGCTGGCGCACTGGTATCAGCAGATTGAAATCGGCAAAGCTGATAGTGAGCTGATTACCTCCTACCTGCACGGTCACCGGCTGGCGGAGCAGTTGGTGGCGCTGGCTGACAAGCGGGGATAAGGCTGGCTGGAAGCCTGAGATATATGAATATGAGGTGCGCGAAGATAGCGCACCAAACACAACGGGGGCCGCAGTTGCGGCCCCCGTTGTTATGGGATGAGATGCATGGGATCAGATGCACTTCACCGGTTTGGGCAGGCCGCCAATCTTGGTCGCCTGTTTGGCGGGGCCTTCCGGGAACAGCTTGTAGAGGTAGCGGCTGTTGCCCTTCTCGGGGCCGTACTGCTTCTCCATCGCCTTGACCAGCGCGCGGATGGCGGGGGAGGTGTTGAACTCCAGATAGAAGGCGCGCACAAAGCGCACCACTTCCCAGTGCGGCTCCTCAAGCGTGAGCCCCTCCTGCGCGGCCAGCACCAGCGCCAGCTCCTCGCTCCAGTCGTTGCTGTTGAGCAGGTAGCCCTTGGCATCGGTCTCGATGAGTTGGCCGTTGAATTCCAGCTGATGTTTTTCGGACGCAGACATGGGGGCTCCTCGCTAATGGGGCTATCAGAATTGGGCGGGCATGGTAGCGCCTTGATCCCCGGTGAGCAACCGACTCTCGTTGGCCAAATGCAGCAGCTGATCCGCCAGCTCGCTGATCAGGTTGAGCTGCTGGGTCAGCATCAGCTGCTCCTCGCTGCTGTCCGGACTTATCACCGGGCACTGACCTCCGATGGAGCTGGAGGGGTTGCCCGCCAGATGACCGGCGGCCTGCTCCAGGGTGTGGCAGATGTGGTGGCGTACTTCATCCAGCCCGCTGATGGCCTCCAGCTTGTCACGATGGGCCCCCAGCGCCGAGATGTAGGAGAGCAGGGCGTGGTTGCGCCAGGTGAGGGTAAAGCAGAGATCGAGGAAGCGGCGGCGCTTTTGCGGCTCCACCAGCATGCTCTGCCAGGCGGTAGCCAGCTCGCTGTCCGCCAGATGGGCGCTCTTGCGCGCCACCCGATAGTCGATGGACTCGTCCCGTTGCTGCTTGAGGCTCGCCAGCACCGCCGAGAGGTAGCGGGCGTTTGCAGACAGCGAATTGGCGATCAGGGTCGGCAGCCGCTTGTACTGCCAGTCCGGCCAGAGCCAGGCCACCAGCCCGTAGGAGATCAGGCAGCCGAGCAGGGTATCGAGCAGCCGCGGCCCGAGGATCGCAAAGCCGATGCCATCGAGCAGGTTGAACGCCATCAGCACGTAGAGGGTGATAAAGCAGACTGCGGCGCTGTAGTTGTTGCGCACCTGGGTAAAGAAGAGGAAAGCGGCCAGCCCCATCACCACCAGCTGGACGTGCAGCTCGGGAAACAGCCAGAGCACCGGAATGCCCACCAGTATGCCGGCGAAGGTGCCGAGCATCCGCTGCACCAGTCGGCGGCGGGTGGCGCTGTAGCTGGGCTGGCAGACAAACAGCACGGTCAGCAAAATCCAGTAGCCCTTATCCATATCAAAGGTTTGCAGTATGCCGTAGCCGATCACCAGCCCCAAGGATAGGCGCAGCGCATGGCGAAACACCATTGAGTGCAAGGTGAGGTGCTGCTTGAGCTGGGTCAGCAGCGGCAGGCGGGGCGGCTTGGCCAGCGCGGGCAGCTCCTGCTCCGGCTGCTCGGGGTTTTGCAGCACTTCGGCGCTGCCGAGCAGCTGGTTGATGCTGGCCAGATTGCGGCGCAGGAACTTCATCGGCGTCAGCAGGGTTTTCGGGTAGTGCTGCTTGAGATTGGTGAACTCCAGCTGATCGCCGAGGGCCTCCAGCGTCCAGTGGATGCGCTTGTTATGGGCGTAGGGCTTGTGCACCAAAATGGCGTAACCGAGCCGCTGGCACGCCTCGGAGAGTTGCAGGAACACCTCCTGAAACCCTTCCAGTACGATGCCCTGTTTGAGCTCGGCTTCCAGCCGGCTGTAAGGGTAGTGGCTGGAGGTGGCGCGCTCGTGGATTTCCAGCGCCAGCAGGTAGAGGCGCAGCAGGCTGGCCAGCTCGGGGCTCGCCGGATGGCGGCGGCTCAGGCGGGCGTTGAGGGCCGACTTGGTGAGGGTCAGCGCGCTCACCAGATTGATGTTGAGCTGGGCCAGATTGTGGCGAATGGCCTGGGCGCCGTGCTCGTCCGCCGGGAAGAAGCGGGACTTTTCCAGCAGGTAGCGGCCAAGGGCGAAGTAGCTCTGGGCCAGTTGCTCGTGCAGGGTCTTGTAGGGCAGCAGCCAGAGCCAGATAAACGAGACCAGCCCGTACCAGAGGGCGCCGGCGCCGAGTGCCAGCGGCTGGTAGAAGAGATCCGGCGCCTTGGCGGCCCCCAGCATGGTGTAGATGGCGATCAGCAGCGAGCCAAAGCTGATGGTGGCGTAGCGGGCACCGAGGGCCCCCACCATCACAAAGATAAAGGTGGAGCTGGCCAGCCCGATGGCAAACAGCCAGGGGGTGGGGTAGAGATACTGCACACAGAGGGACGCGAACATGAAGCAGATGAGCGTCATGGCGAGGTTTTTGAGCCGTCCCCACAGGCTGTCGTCGGTTTCGGCGATGGCGCCGGCCACTACCCCGAGGGAGAGCAGCACGGTGAGCTGGATATTGCCGGTGGCCAGGGTGAAGGCGAGCAGACCGAGAATGGCCAGCAGCACCTTGAGGGCGAAGTAGATGTGACTATCGGTCAGCAGTCGGCGCAGCAGGCCAGAGAGATCCATCGGCATGAAACAGGAACAACCCTTGAACGAAACGAGGGCAGGATGTTACCCCGCCAAGCGAGAAGCGGCCCTGATTTGGATCAGGGCCGCTTCGCATCATATCCTTGATTTGCAACTTATCCTGACAGAAACAGGAGCCAATAAAAACCCCGCCGAAGCGGGGTTTTTGATTAGTTGCGGTTGCCGCCAAGCAGGCTCAGCAGGCTCAGGAAAATGTTGTAGATGGAGACATACAGGGTGACGGTGGCGGAGATGTAGTTGGTCTCGCCGCCGCGCACGATCTGCTGGGTGGTCAGCAGGATGGCCCCGGAGGAGAAGAGCATGAACATGGCGGAAAGAGCCAGGCTCAGGGCGCTCATCTGCAGGAAGATGTTGGCAATCATGGCCACCAGCAGTACCCAGAAACCGACGAACAGCATGCCGCCGATGAAAGAGAGGTCACGCTTGGTAGTCAGGGCATAGGCCGACAGACCGAAGAAGGTGAGCGCGGTGCCGCCAAGGGCGGTCATCACGATCTCGCCACCACCATTGTTCATGTACATGTTGATGATGGGGCCCAGGCTATAGCCCAGCAGACCGGTCAGGGCGAAGGTGAAGACCAGCCCCATGCCGTTGTTGCGATTCTTCTCGGTCAGGAACATCAGACCGTAGACGCCGATCAGGAACACGGCCCAGTGCAGCGGCGGCATGTTCATCACGGTAGCGACCCCCGCCACCACGGCAGAGAAGCCCAGAGTGAGGGAGAGCAGCATATAGGTGTTACGCAGCACCTTGTTGGTATCGCGTACGGCACTTTGGGTGCCAGTGTAGATAGAACGGGTATCCATCTTGGGTGTCCTCTTGATGTCCGGGTGAGACGGCGAGCAGCCGCCTCGTGATCGCTGTTTGTTACTGCATGTTTACGCATTGTATGTAGAACAAATAGGGATGACGAGGAACAATTTCAAGCCACCTGCCATTTTGCTCCCGCACACTATCCCACAGGAAATATGTATTGCATATGAACAAGGGCTTAGCGTAGTATGCACGCCGTTCGGAGGGGTGGCAGAGCGGCTGAATGCACCGGTCTTGAAAACCGGCGATGGGCGACCATCCGTGGGTTCAAATCCCACCTCCTCCGCCATATTCAAAGAGAAAGCCCAAGCGGTCACCCGCTTGGGCTTTTTGCATCTGCGGTTTTTACCGGTCCACCTGATGGCCTGCGGCTATTGCCACTCCCGATAGCTGGCGAGGCGGTAACCGCGCTCGGCGATAAGGGCGGGCAGGGACGGGTCGGTCAGGATCGCCAGTTCGTTGAGGCGGGGCTGGCAGTAGGAGCTGCCCTGCATTTCAAGATCGACAAAGGAAGGGTGGCACATGATCTCGAGCGAATGGGCCCCCAGTTCACTGGCCTCATCGAGCAGTTGCAGCAGGCTGGCTTGGGTCAGCTGCGCGCCGTAGAAGCGGTCGTCGAACCGATCGCAGCTCTGCGGGTGGGTGACGGTCAGGCCGTGGCGGGCTATTTCGCCCCGGTCGATGCGAAGGGGCAGGCCATGCGCCTTGGCGAAAGCCTCCACCAGCGGGTAGAGTGTCGGCAACATATGAACATGGTGGTGGCTGTCGATATGGGTCGGCTGCTTGCCGAAAATCGCGACAAAGCGCTGATACTGACTCGCCAGCTCACCGGATATCTCGGCCAGATCCAGCTCTCCCGCCTCGCTCTTGTGCCAGATCCCCTTGTTGAGCTCGCCCTGCTCGTTCACCAGCGAGGTGAGCGGCGTGAGCGGCTTCCCCCAGCTGAGCATAAAGTGCAGCCCGACTGGCAATTCGGGGAAGCGTTCGGCCAGCCAGGCGGCGTGTGCGATAGCGGGGGAGGTGACGATGGCGCTGGTGGAGCTGACGACCCCGTGCTCGAACGCCTCTACGATGCCGTAGTTCTGGGCGCGGCAGAGGCCGAAATCGTCGGCGTTGATGATCAATCTCTTGCTCATGGCAGTCCTCTTGCGGTTAAGCGCCCCGCCGGTTCGGGCGGGGCGTGCTGGCCTCAGGCGAGGGCGTCGATGGCGGCGGCGAAGTTTGGCAGGTGTTCGCGGTGGGCCAGCAACAGCTCGCGGGCGACGATGCGGGCATCGTTGTCGGAGTGGATCAGCGGGTTGAGGTTCATCGCCAGCAGCAGGTCATCGAAGTCGCCACTGATGGCAGCCTTGGCGGCGGCTATCTCGAAGCTCTTGATGAGGTGCACCAGCCCGTTCACTTTGTCGTCAAAGCGGGTGAGGCGCGGGTGGGGGATGGCACCGTCACGCCCGATAAGGCAGCTCATCTCCACCGTCCAGTCAGCCGGGATATTGGTGACATGGCCCTGATGGGGCACGATGACGTAGTGCTCGCTCTGCTTGTCGTTGTAGATGGCGCTGATCACTTCGCAGGCTGCATCGGAGTAGTAGGCGCCGCCACGCAGCTCCAGCTCCTTGGGCTTTTCGCACAGCTCGGGGTTCTGGTAGAGCTCGAACAGTTTCTTCTCGACCTGCTGTACCACCTGAGCTCGGGCACCGCCCTTGTAGAACTCACCCATCTCGATCCCCAGCATCTCTTTCTCCTTAAAGTAGTAACGCAGGTAGGAGCAGGGAAGCAGGCGCAGGCCGCGGATAAAACCGGGATCGAACGGCAGGTCGAAGATGTTCTTGACCGAGCTGGCGCGGGTCAGGCTGCCATCGGCGACCCCTTCCAGCAGCTCGTCAAAGCGTGATTCGCCGTTGACCAGCACATCGCCGATAAAGACCAGATGGTTGAGGCCGAACAAATCCATGGAGAGGTGATCATGCTCGGTCAGCTGGAGGGCATCGCGTACAAACATCTGCATGCCGACCGGAATATTGCACACCCCGATAAAACGGCGGAAGTTGGTATGACGGCGCACTGCTTCGGTCACCATGCCGGCCGGATTGGTGAAGTTAATCAGCCAGGCATCCGGGCAAAGCTCTTCGACGTCGCGGATGATGTCGAAGATGACCGGTATGGTTCGCAGCCCCTTGAACAGGCCGCCTGCGCCGTTGGTCTCCTGCCCCAGCATGCCGTGACTGAGCGGGATGCGCTCATCCTTCTCCCGCGCCTGCAGCTGGCCGACGCGAAGCTGGGTGGTGACGAAGTTGGCACCCACTAGTGCCTCGCGGCGATCCAGGGTTTTGTGCAGGGTCATGGGGATGCCTGCCTGGCGGATCATCCGTTGGCAGAGGTCGAAGATGATGTTCAGTTTCTCTTCGCCAGCGGGAATATCTACCAGCCACAGCTCGCTGATGGGCAGCTCGGCATAGCGCTTGATGAAACCATCGACCAGCTCGGGGGTGTAGCTGCTGCCGCCGCCAATGGTCACTACCTTGATCTTCTCGCTCATAAATCCCTCTTCATCGATCTTTCTAGGTTTGATGGTGGCCGCTCTGTCTTCATGGTGAGAGGGGCCGCAGCCGCCTGTGGCAGGGGCTGGTCACAATGGATTGGTTCTCTTGAACCGGGTTGTTTAGGTCAGCAACTCGCTGGTCTCAGGCTGAACTTTCGAATTTCGGATAGAGATATTTGCGGTAACTGCCCGGGGTAAACGAGGTGAGCTTCTTGAAGTTTTTGATAAAGAGGCTGACGTCGTTGTAGCCGGTCTCGAAGGCGATATCGGCCACCGAGTTGTTGGTCACCTCCAACTGCATCTTGGCGTAGTTGATCCGGATCTCATTGATGATCTGCATCGGCGTCTTGTTGTAGTAACGCCGGGTGGCCCTGGTCAGATACTCCTGGCTCTTGCCACAGAGGGAGACCATGTTGGCCAGCGCATCCTCGGCAAAGAGGGGGCGATCGTGCATCCGCTCCACGGTTTCGTGGAGCCAGAGCGGAAGATCATCGCTGGCGGAGGTGTCCTTGTAGTGACGCAGCCGGTTCATCACCGCGTAGGTCACCACTTCGAGAAATTCGGTCAGCGCCTCTTCCCTAAACCCCGGCGAGACCAGCACCGACTCGATGTAGCTGAGGAACTCGCTCTTGAGCGGATAGGCCTGTGAGGCGACGAAGTGTTCCGGCAACAGGTATTTGAAGTGCTCGTCAAAATAGGTACGGGTGATCCCGACGTTAAAGATGCGGGTGGTGCCGAATTCGTAGAAGCTCTGATGGCGGGAGCCGAGCGGGATAAACACCACGTCCCCCCGCTCCAGCAGCACCCGCTTGCCGTTGACCTCCTGATAGTAACGACCGGTCAGTACCAGGGTGAACTCGTAGTAGTCATGCTGGTGCAAACCGGTTCCGCTCACCTGTTTGTTGTAGATGAACATGTGGAACGGTTTGTTGTTAAACAGTTCGGTTTCCCGGATTGTTTTAACGCTCATGAGTCGCTTCCTGATCTGCGGGCCGATGACGGGGCCTCTCGCCCCGTCCGGAGGTTATTGGTTATGCAGCTTTTCGTGCAGCTCGATCAGCTCGCTGATCAGCTCACGGGCCAGCATGGAGGTCATCAGGTGATCCTGGGCATGGACCAGCACCAGGGTGACCGGGATCTTGCCTTCCCCCTGATCGTCCTCGATCAGCTGGGTCTGCACCAGATGGGCGGCATTGAGCGCCTCGCGGGATTGTGCCATCAGCTGGTGAGCGGCAGCCAAGTCCCCCTCCTTGGCCTTTTTCAGCGCGGTATAGGCGAGACTGCGGGCCTGCCCGGAGTTGATGATAAGCCCCATTACCACCTCTTCCAGATCGTTGCTGGTGGTGGCCTCTTCAGTGATGTTGTCCAGATCGAACATGTGTCGTTCCTTGCGTAAATGCGTTAATTGAAACCGTTAATTAAAACCATGGTTGCGCGCTACCTCGGCAAACCAGTAGCCGCTTTTCTTGATGGTGCGCTGCTGGCTCTTGAGATCGAGGCGGACGAAGCCGTAACGGTTCTTGTAGGCGTTGAGCCACGACCAGTTGTCGATAAAGGTCCACAGGTGATAGCCGCGACAGGCGCTGCCCTCTTCCAGTGCGCGATGCAGCCACTGGAGGTGCTCGCGAATGAACTGGATGCGGTAGTCATCCTCCACCCGTCCCTCGGGACCGATAAAGCGCTCTTCCCCTTCGACCCCCATGCCGTTTTCCGAGATGTAGCAGGGCAGGTTGCCGTAGTTGACTCGCAGGTCGGTGAGGATGTCGTAGATCCCTTTTTCGTAAATCTCCCAGCCGCGGTGGGGGTTCATCTTGCGGCCCGGCATCTCGTAGTAGTCGAACAGATCTTCCGGCGTGCGCGGTACACCCTGCCACGCCACCTCTTTGGCCTTGACCCGGCGCGGCTGGTAATAGTTGATGCCGAGGATATCCACCTTGCCGGCGGCGAGCAGCGCCTTGTCACCCTCTTCGATCTGCGGCAGCAAGTCGTACTGCTCTAGCAGCGCGACCAGCTCGGGGGCGTAGCTCCCCTTCAGGGCAGGATCGAGGAAGCTTTTGTTGAGCAGCAGATCCGCGATGCGGGAGGCGGCGAGATCTGCCGGATCCTGCGAGTGGGGATAGGTCGGGCTCAGGTTGAGGATGATGCCGATCTCGCCATCATGCTGGCAGGCGCGATAGGCCTGCACGGCACCGGCATGGGCCAGCGCGGTGTGGTAGGCGACGGTGGCCGCCCTACCAAAATCGACCACACAGGGGTAGTGGTAGTGGCCAAGGTAGCCGCACTCGACCGGCACAATCGGCTCGTTGAAGGTGAACCAGTGCTTGATGCGACCGCCAAACAGGTCGAAGCAGCGGGTGGCGTAGCGCACATAGGCGGCCACCACTTCCCGGCTCTCCCAGCCGCCACGCTCCTGCATGCACATCGGCATGTCGAAGTGGTAGAGGTTGATAAGCGGGGTGATCCCCTCGGCCAGCAGCCGGTCAAAGACGGCGTTGTAGAAGCTGACCGCCTCCTGGTTGATTTCGCCCACCCCGTCCGGGATCAGCCGTGACCAAGAGATGGAGGTGCGAAAACTGTTGTGCCCCAGCTGCTTGAGCAGCTTGATGTCGCTCTCGAAGTTGTCATAGAAGGTGGAAGTGTCGGTTGGGCCGACCCCGTTGTGGAAACGCTGCGGTTCGATGGAGAACCAGTAGTCAAAGATATTGGCGGATTTGCCGCCGCGGTTGGCGGCGCCTTCCATCTGCGGGGCCGAGCTGGCGCTGCCCCACCAGAAGTTATCCGGAAAACGATACTGCATGGGTTACTTCTCCAGGCTGTTAGGGGAGGAGTTTTGCTCCTCCCTTGCTGTCATTGGAATGGCTGTTATCAGAACTTCAGAGCCAGAGCGATATCCTCTTCGCTCTCCTCTTCTTCATCGATGACGTTCTGCGCTTTGTTGGCAATCAGCACGAAGGGGATATACATCATGGTCGCGACACCCAGGTTGAATATCGCCAGACAGAAGGCGGCCACGCTGCCGTTGGTGTTGAAGAAGGCACCCAGGCCGGTCGGCATGGTCCATGGCGCTATGTTGGTGATGGGCGGGATGATCCCGGCGTAGTAGGCCGCCATGGTGATCCCCATCAGTACCGGGTGCACCAGGATGAAGGGCACCAGCAGGATGGGGTTCATGATGACCGGCAAGCCGAACAGGATGGGCTCGTTGATCTGGAACAAACCGGAGGGCAGACCCAGCTTGGCCACCTGACGGTAGTCATCGCGGCGTGAGACCATAAAGATGGCCAGGATGAGGCCCAGTGTGGCACCGGTACCGCCGAGGAAGACGAAGGAGTCGGTGATCGGCTTGGCCCAGAAGTGGAACTGCTTGCCTGCCTCCAGCGCCGCTTCGACCGAACCGTACTGGTTGTAGAGGGCGACGTTTTCCAGGGCAAAGGGGAACAGAATGCCGGATTCCAGCGCGGTGAGCGCCAGCATGCCGTGTACCCCGAAGAACCAGAGGAAGGAGGAGAACACCACATAGACCCAGCCGACCAGACCGCTCATATTGGACAGCGGCTTGGCGATGCTGTCCATGATCAGCTGGTGGAAGTTGGTGCCCGCATCGCTCAGCAGATAGGAGATGATCCCCATGATGGAGAGGATGATAAAGCCCGGAATGAGCGCGGAGAACGAGCGGGAGACCGAGGCCGGCACGCTGTCAGGCAGGGTGATCACCCAGTTGCGACGGACGATAAAGGCGAACATCTCGGCCACGACGATACCGATCAGCATGCCGGAGATGATGTTGGCTCCGCCCAGCCAGTTGGCGCCCACCGCATAGGCGTCGCCCACGCTGAACGGCGTGACGGTCATAAAGGCCGCTACCGAGAGCAGGCCCGATGCCAGGGGATCGCTCTTGCGCTCTTCGGCCAGCGCCAGACCGATAAAGAAGGGGGCCATCAGGGACATGATCCCCAGAGTGCCGTTATAGACGTTGCCACCGATGCTTTTGAGGCCGTCTAGGGTGGCGATGGTGGCAGGATCGAGCCGCACACCGATGGAGTAGAAGAAGGAGCCTTCGCCAAAGCTCAGGAACACGTTGTTGATCAGTACGAACATGGCCCCGACCAGTGTCAGGGGCATCAGCTTGATAAAGCCGTTCTTGATGGCGTTGACATGAGGCTGTTTGCCCAGCTTGACGGCAATGGGCAGTATGACCTTCTCCAACGATGCGATGATGTTGCTCACAGGGATCTCCTTACCTATGCGAGGCTCTTCTTGATGGAGGCTACTGCCGCCTTCAGTACGCCGAGGCCATCGACCTTGCCGTAGAGCAGGGTGTCGATCACCTCGACCGGCTTGCCCGGCAGTTGCTGCTGGATCTCCGGCAGCATGTAGGCGATTTGCGGGCCCAGCAGCACCAGATCGGCATCCTGTCCCTTCTCGCCAGCCAGGGTCTCCGGATAGGCATCGATCAGCACCGGCACATCATATTTTTCCGCCTGCGCCTTCATCTTTGAAACCAGCAGTGAAGTGGACATCCCGGCAGAGCAAAACAGGTAAATACGCTTCTTTTCCATAACCTTTCCCTCAACGCTTGAAAACCAGATGAACAGATCGGTCGAGATGCGTGTCTGTCGTGCTAGCAAGACAAATCAATCATCTCCTATTGACATGATTGTAATGAATTACTGGATTTACCTGGTATTTCAATACTTATATTAATAGTGTCTAATTGACATTTGGTGTTGCCACTGTTCACACTTTTGATGGCGGATATCAGAATAAGAACACGTAAAACAGTCGGTGCAGGGGATGTGATAGATTTATAAATTGTTTTATTTCAATTAATTATAATTTCTTGTGAGGTGTGTGAGCCTCTTTTTTTTAAAAAAAGAAATAATTGGTGAAATGTCACAATTTTTAAGTAATGCAACGTGGTTGATGTTTCTGTTTTTTGGGTCAGGAGGTTGGCCTTGCTATTGAAGTGTGTGCAAATTGACTAATCTGTTTGGCTTCGCTTTTGTGCCTAACAGAGATTGGCGACCTCGTTGTGATGTATCGACGGCGCAAGATGGTTGACAATGAGAAGAGGGAGGTATCACACCTCCCTCTTTTAGCTTTATGCCTGACAATAGCAATGCCTTAGCAGACCATGGCTGTTGACTGATCACAGTTTGTTGTCACTGGGGGTAAACGACGATGAATCGCAATCATCTCCTGGGTCAGATCCATCAGCAGGACTGCGTTCATCACATGGTCCTGGGCATGAACCATCACGATCTGGACGGGCAGTTTTCCCTCCCCAGCATCGGCTTCAATCAGCTTCGTTTGCACTGCATGAGCGGCGTGGAGCGCCCCCCGCGCCTGCTCGACCAACTGCTCTGCTTGTTCAAATTCCCCGTTACGTGAATGCCTCATGGCCTCCATCAACATGCTGCGGCAGCTACCTGCACTCACAATCAGGGTCATGACCTGTTCTTCGAGCTCCATGATCGCTCCTTAGATCAGCGTCAGAGCATGGTCGAGGATCTTTTCCCCATCCAGCATACCGTAGTGCATCATATTGATAGATTCGACTTTTTTGCCATATTGATCGGCTTGTTCCTTGCAGGCTGCCAACTTGTAGCTGATTTGCGGGCCCAGCAGTGCACAGTCAAACGACTGTATGGCCTCTTTGAACTCCTGCATGCCTTTGGCCTGAATGTCGACCTCAAGTTGACGGCGGGCCGCCACATCCTGCATTTTTTTCACTACCAGACTGGTAGACATGCCCATATCACATACCAATAGGATCTTTTTCATTTTTAACTCCTTCTGCTCACCCATTCAGGGCGGGCGCGATTTGCTGGATTAGAAATTCCGTCAACAAAGGGATAGGGCGGCCACTGGCCTGGGTATAGTCACCACGGCGCAAGGCGGTACCACTCACATCCAGATGAGCCCATGGACGGTTGCCACAGAATTTACTCAGAAAATAGCCCGCAGAGACAGCAATAGCTGCGTTATTCGGGGGAGTATTGGTGAAATCTGCTATATAGCTCTTGATTTGCGGTTCAAAACTGTCGTCAAACGGCAATGCCCATAGGCGATCCCGACTCGACTCAGCCGCCCGGGTCAGGGCTGAGCCCAACGCAGGGTCATTACTCATCAAGCCGCTGATGTCATAACCCAGCGCCTTGACGACGGCGCCTGTCAGCGTGGCCACATCGATAATGCAGCGAGGAGAGAGCTGACGATCCGCAAATGCAATCCCGTCCGCCAATACCAGCCGCCCCTCGGCATCGGTGTTGATGATCTCGACGGTGTGACCAGCATAGGTCGTGACGACATCGCCAGGCCGCATGGCGCGATCCGTCGGCATATTTTCAGCCAATACCAGCACGGCATCCAGATTGAGAGGCAGCGTCAGACGTCGCACGGTATCAATCAGTCCGAACACCACGGCAGCACCGCACATATCGTACTTCATGGTGCGCATGCCCTCGCCCTCTTTGAGCCAGAGGCCGCCGCTGTCAAAGGTGACCCCCTTGCCCACTATCGCGTAAGGCTGGGCATCACCGCCCCCCCGATAACGGAGCAAGATCAGGCGGGGAGGGTTCAAGCTCCCCTTGCCAACCGCATGCAATGCCCCCAATCCCAAGGTACGGATCGCCTCCTCATCGAGAATTTCACAGCTGACCTCGTCATGCTGCGCGGCATAGCTCGCCAACTCATCGGCCACACTCACAGGCGTACAATCCTGGCTTGGTCGATCAGCCATGCGCCGGGCAAGTCGCATACCGTAGCTGATGGCACAACACTCCTTCAGCAGCGCCTCGGCCAATGGATGCTGCTCTGGCGCTGCCAGCAGCCGCAGTGCCGGCTCTGCATGGCTGGGGGCGGAGCGATAACCGAGCAGAGGCAGTTGGTAGAACTGGTTTTGCAGCGTGACGATGCAGTGGCGCAACGCAGTCCGTTGCGCCGGTTTTTCCAGCGAAAAGGGGGTGATGTCGAGGGCAACACACCCGGTTCCGTCACCGGGTACTACACGGATCAATGCATCGGTCATCTCGCGCAATCCCGCCGGCTCCAGCAGCGTCTGATGGTCGGCCGCCAGCCAGGTCAGACGCTGGCACAGCCCCGCCAACCCGACATCGAGCGTGGTGCTCTGACGACCGTTCAACTCAACCAATAGTGCCGCGATGGGCTGCAAGACAGATTGCTCCCGATAGCCATGGGCCCCACCCTGCCACAGCAGCAAATGCGTCGTCGCCGGCAAGGGGGTAGACCAGAGCGTTACTGACGCATCAAGCATGATGGGATTCCTCCACGGGGGCACTGATACGGGCGAGATAGGCATTCAACCAAGTCTCATCAGCCTCGTTGTAGAGGGTATGATCGCCTTCACGCCGAGCCAGAAAAACCGTCGGTGCAAGGGCATGGTTGGCCACGACAAAAGAGAAGCTGTCGATATTGGTTGCCGCACCAAACTCGCCTTCGCGATTCATGCAGACGACCGACAGATCCCCGGCACGCCCATAGCGGGCCAGCAGACGGGCTTCCAGCTCATAGACGGCAGACTCGGCTGCCATCTGCGGCGTCATCCCCCGCCCCATACGTTGAACAATCTCGTAACTGATGCACCCCTTCATCAAGTCTTCACCCAGGCCAGTGGCCGTCGCGGCCCCCATGGTGCTGTCGGCATAAAAACCACTACCAGAGACCGGGGAGTCTCCCACCCGTCCTGGCCGCTTCATAAAGAGGCCGCTGGTTGAGGTTGCGACACAGATTTTGCGGCTATGATCCAGGGTGATAACGCCTACTGTGTCGTGGCCGGTATAAGGATTGAGGCCACGGGCCAGGGTTTCGCGGCAGCGCTTGCGATAGTGCTGCAAGGCCCGCTCGGTCAACATTTTCTTTTGCTCGAATCCCTTGTTGATAGCCCACTGTTCAGCGCCGCCCCCCACCATGAAACTGTTGAATCGCTCTTCGCTCAACGCCGCCGCGATCATGACCGGGTTGGCCAGATTACGCACGCCAGCCACGGCCCCCATGGCCAATGAGTCGCCATCCATAAAGGCAGCATCCAGTTCCACTTCGCCATCCTGATTTGGCAGGCCACCGTATCCAACTGACTTGTAGAGGGGATAATCCTCTACCTGTTTGACTGCTTGCAACACAGCAGAGCGAGCATCCCCTTTGTCAGCCAGCTGCCTGGCACTGGCACTCAGACCTTCGTAAGCCATCCGCCAGGTGGCGATAATGCCCCATTGATGATTAACCATTGCTTACCTTCTTGTTTGATTGCGGTGAATGTGACGACTCCCCATGACTTTCGGCCGGGCTCTCTGTCCCCTGATACTGGCGATCCAGAACCTTGAGGAAGGGCAGATAAATCATGGCGCCAATCACCAGATTGAATAACTGGATGAGGGCACCGCTAAGATGGCCTGTAACGATAAAACCACTGATGACAGGGGGCAGCGTCCAGGGGATATAGACCCCGGTTGTCGTAGAGACCAGACCCGATGCCATCGCGATGTACTGGATGGTCACCAGCACCACAGGAACCAGATTGAACGGGATCAGCATGATGGGGTTCATGATGACCGGAAGGCCAAACAGTATGGGTTCGTTGATATTGAAAATGGAGGAGCCAGCGGCCAATCGGGTCATTTTCTTGATGTGCTGGCTACGGGCAAAAATCAGCATCGCCAAGACCAGCGACAAGGTCGCGCCGGAACCCCCCATCCAGATCATGTCGTAAAACTGCTCTGTGACAACGTGCGGGGGCAGCAAGCCGGCATGAGTAGCAGCCAGGTTTTCGGCCTGATTGTCCATCCAGAATGGACGCAGGATCCCGTTAATCATGGAACCGGAGTTAATCCCGACCGACCAGAGTGAGCTGATGCTGAGCACCGTCAAAATGGCGCCAAAATAGGAGGTGCCAAAATGGCGTACCGGCATGGCAATCACTGTGTAGATAAATTCATGAATGGTGTGATAAGCGGTGGATGCAAAGAAGACCCGGATAGCCAGCGCCATGGAGAGAATACATAGGGCCGGGATAAGCGCAGCAAATGATTTTTGTACTGCTGGCGGTACCCCCTCCGGCATTTTTATCACGATATTGCGACGCAGGAAGAGGGTGAATATCTCGGTCCAGACAATCGCGCCCAGCATGGCCACAAACAAACCCTTGGAACCGATCCACTCCATGGGGATCACCGCAGCACCCTGCGCATCCACGCTAAATGGCGTCAGGATCAGGAAACAGGAGAGCGACAAGATACCGGCTGAGCTTTTATCGATATCATTGCGTTCCGCCAGACGATAGGCCACCAGATAAGAGACAAACAGCGCCATGGTTGAGAAGATCGCATTAAAGGGCACTTCAATCGTCGCCCCCCACTGCTCACCAAAGATGGATGCCATAAAAGCTTTGTAACTGTCGCTGGGAAACGATGAGATGACCAGCAGGATCGAACCCACGATGATGAACGGCATAAACGAGATATAACCATCCCGAATTGCCCCCAGATGACGCTGTTGAGCGAGGCGCCCTGCCAGCGGCATCAATTTGCTTTCTATCAATCCGACCACGCTCTTCATTTGCGTTCCCCAAGCCACTAAAGAAATGATGCAATCAGTCGATACAAGACGTCATGTTTGACTATGCTATTCCATTTAATTGCATTTTTTAGTGACAGGTATCACGCACCCAACAATCAAGTATCACTTGATTGCGTATTTTTTTTGTGCCGTACCCTCACTCTTCCGGGTTCTCTCCAGCTCCTGTTTTTACCTCTATCTGGCTTGCAGCGGACAATTAACCGCAAGCCCATGCAGCAACGCCACGACGCAACAAGCTTCACCGAGAGTCGGGTTTCGGCAGGCAGCTGAGCCTTTGATATCGATGATGCGTGAGGTGGGGGTAATTTACTCTTTTCAGAATTCGTCAGCGGATAAAGGACGCAAGGCTGGTCTCTAGGTACTCTTTAGCTCATTGCTATCAGATAGCCCGGTCTGAACGGCCGGATAGTCAAAATCTGCTGGTTGGTGAGTTTGATGTCCCTGTAGTGGTCTAATCATCCCGGACACCATTTTAGGTGGTACAGTCGCCACCATGACCTGAGGTGTTCAATGACAAGA
>NZ_JAAKOE010000020.1:0-82301 GCF_049171255.1 Aeromonas sp. 603757
AATAAACTGTTCGACTTCTTATTGCTAAGAAATCGTCTTGGTCACTTCATCAGACATTGAAAATCAAAAATTGTTTTGATGTTCGATGCTGTGAGTGCCCACACAGATTGCTTGATTCAAATTGTTAAAGAGCGATGCAACAGAGTGTTGCTGCGGGAGTGAAATTCTACTCAACCGCCTTCTCGAGTCAAGCCTTATTTTCAAAGGCTTTTCGAGGTTATCGACTCGGCTGTTTGCGTTGCCGCTTGCCCTGTCGATGTGGCGCATTATAGAGATCCAGCTCACATTGACAAGGCTTTACCGCAATAAAATTGCAAAAAAGTGCAATTTCTTGGTTATTCATATTAACACACAGCCTTTATACAGACTTATCCACAACCAAGGGTGAAGTGAGGACGTTTTACACCGGATAAATGCCTTACAAGGGTACTGGCCTGGCACTCATCCACCATTGCCGCACTGTCGCGTCTAACGCGCAGCGCCCTCGACATCTTCTATATAAGAAGGCCTATGAGGAATATATAGAAGCGCTTATCCCAATCCAGCCTCTTTGACCCAGCACGCCATTAGCTCACCAGCGGGAAGATCCCGGCAGCCCGATACATCCTGCCCAGCCCAGAGCGGAGAGAAGCCACTATCCCCCGCCTTCTCGGCGGCGACGCGCAGCGGGGCCAGTGCGCCACTGGCATAGGGGAAGTGAGGGGCAAGATCCGAGAGCGGGCCCAGCTCTTTCATAAGACGGTTGACGATCCCCCGCGCCGGACGTCCACTGAACAGATTGGTCAGTGCCGTCTGCTGGCCCTCTGGTGAATGGATGGCGGCGCGATGCAACGCCGAGGTGGTCGCTTCATGGCAGCAGAGAAAAGCAGTGCCCATCTGCACGGCGCTCGCCCCCATTGCCAACGCGTTGGCGATCCCCTTGTCATCGACGATACCGCCAGCGGCAATCACCGGCAGATCGGTCACCGCGAGGATCTGCGCCAGCAGGGTCAAGGTGCTCTGCTGCAAGGCGAGATCATCGGAGAGGAAATGACCGCGATGGCCGCCCGCCTCCAATCCCTGAGCGATGATGGCGTCGGCACCGTGCTGGGCAAGCCATACGGCCTCCGCCACCGTGGTGGCGCTGGCCAAGACCTTGGCCCCCGCCGCCTTCACTTGGACAAGCAACTCGGGCGCGGGCAGGCCGAAGTGAAAGCTGACCACCGCCGGTCTGAACTCAGCCACCATGGCGGCATGTTCCCCATTGAAAGGTGCACGGCTTGGCGCCGTCGTAACAGCTGGGGGCTGTACGCCGAACTCGGCATAGTAGGGAGCAAGGCACTGCTGCCAGCGGGCCAGTACAACGGGATCCGGTTCCCGTTGCCGATGGCAGAAGAAGTTGATGTTAAATGGCCCAAGACCACTTTGGGCAAGACGCTCCAGTTCGCTGCGCAGCTCCGCTGGCGTGAGCATGGCGGCAGGCAAGGAGCCCAAGCCGCCCGCACGGGTCACGGCCAGCGCCAGCTCGCTACCCTGCACACCGGCCATCGGCGCCTGAATAATGGGATAACGCATCCCCAGTTCGCTAAAGAGGCTCATCCATTCACCCCTTTTGCAGCGTCCGCCGCCAGATGTGCGCGGGCCAGCGCAATGGCACCGTCGATGGCACTACGCGCCTGCGGGCTGTTCTGCCAGCAAGTCGAGCCCAGCATGCTGGCCACCAGCTGGACGATATGGGTGGTGTCGGCCTCGGCCAATCCGGCCAGGGTATGATAGCCCAGCTGTTCGAGCCGCCCGATAACGGGCGGCCCCACCCCTTTCACTCCGAGCAGCATTGCCCGCTCTTGTGGGGTAAACCGGTTATTGCCATCCATCTGTCAGACTCCTTTCTGATAACCGTGGTTAAACATCAGGCCCGCAAGGGGCCCGATGAAGAGAGTGGAGGCTTAACGCACGCTGCGCAGCAGGAAGTCCGGCTGACCACAGGAGCGGCGCTCGCGCTTTTGCATCTCGGCGGAGCAGGTGACCGCATCCGTCCCCTCTTTATTGACGCAGATGTAGATCTCCCGCAGGAAGCGGCCACCATCGGCGCAAGCCACCGTGATGTTGTCGGGGGCCAGCCACTGGTTGACGCTCGCCAAATCGGCCTTGAGCTGGAAGCTGGTTTTGCGCAGCGGCTCTTCCGGGGATTGATAAGCCGCCGGGATCTTCACCTTCTGGCGCAAATCACTCGCCAGCTGATGGAAGGCCTGCTGGCTCAGGCCGGAGCAGGTGCCATGTTTCTCCCACTCATGGCGATAGAGGAAACGGCTGGGGTAGAGGTCGGCAAACTCGCTCTCCATATCGGGATCGAGCCGTTCGCGAGTGCAGTTGCTGGGGTAACCGCGATCGTACTGGGGCCAAAGACCATGCAGCACAAAGCCCAGCTTGCGGGAACACTGGTCCCGATCCGCCGGTTTGACGGCGCAGTGCTCGGGCGACCAGGAGAGCGCCATGGCGTAATAGTCAAACTCCCCCGCCTCCCCTTTGGCCTGCACGGCCGAGGAGAGCAACAAACCACCCGCCAACAGGGCAATCATCTTCTTCATCTATATATGTCCATTTCAACCAACTCGGGAATGGCTGCAATGCTCCCATATTCCAGCGCGCGGAAACAGTGGTCCCGCCAAGGCTTGCGACAAGGGTCAGACCACTTCGGGGTTTCACCGGATACTAACGAGGCGTAAGCTGGCATCCTGGCGCCGGGTGCGCCACCGCATCATTTCAAGCAACCACAGGATGTAACATGATCCGCAAGAATCCCTCCGGCCATCTGCCTGTCATCGACGAATCCGCCTATATCGACAAAACCGCCATCATCTGCGGCAAGGTGATCATCAAAGAGAATGTCTTTGTCGGCCCCTATGCAGTGATCCGTGCCGACGAGGTGGATGAGAGTGGAAATATGGAACCCATCGTCATCGGCGCCAACTCCAATATCCAGGATGGCGTGGTGATCCACTCCAAATCCGGCGCTGCCGTCACCATCGGCGAGTACACCTCCATCGCTCACCGCTCCATCGTCCACGGACCATGCGAAGTGGGAAACCGGGTCTTTATCGGCTTCAACAGCGTGCTGTTCAACTGCCATATCGGCGATGGTGCCGTGGTGCGTCACAACTCGGTGATCGATGGCTGCGATCTGCCGCCGGAGTTCTACGTCCCCTCCACCACCCGCATCAACCAGCAGAGCGATCTGACCCATATTCCGCGGGTTTCAGTGGATGCCGCCGAATTCTCCGAGGACGTGGCCCACACCAATATCGATCTGGTCAAAGGGTACAAGGCGCTCTCCAACGAGTTCTGATCCCTCTGTATTCCCAGAGAACAAAACGGGCGCCGAGGCGCCCGTTGCTGTTTCTATTTCTACTTATATACGTGCGGGTCAGGAGCACTTCTTCAGGCTGATATGCCAATTGGCGCCGGATTGCACCTGATGCTTGGCGGCGAAGCTGTCCATGTTCAGCGCCACTGACACCTGCAGCAGACTGTTGAGGTAGACCAACGGCTGACCTTCCGGCACGTCACCGAAGCTGCTGACGTAAGGGGCCTTGCCGTCATATTTGACCACATCCCCTTCACGGATCTTGATGCAGGCGTTATCCCCCTTGTTGATCCCCGCCTTGGTCAGCAAGGCATCGTCGATATTGGTCCAGACGTTGCCGTACTGCACATCGAGGATCGGGATGGTGCCCTTGAGGGTGCCATCTTTCTCTGCTACCGCAGGCTGATAGGGGATCTTCACTACCTCGGCGGGCAGCAGCGGGCCAACCTGCTCGTAGCTGATAGCGCCGGAGGCGAGCCGTGCGCCGGTATAGGCGTACACATCGCGGCCGTGGAAGGTGTAGGACTTCTCGGAACCCTTGAGGCGGTTGAGCTTCTCGTCGATCTGGCGCACCGCCTCGATGCCGAAGTGCTCGGCCACCAGGGTCAGGGTGCCGTTGTCCGGAGTCACGATGTAGTGACCGCTCCTGGTCTTGAGGACCACTGACTTGCGCTCGGTGCCGACACCGGGATCCACCACGCTGACAAACACTGTGCCCTTGGGCCAGTACTGCAGGGTCTGGTAGAGGCGGTAAGAAGCTTCCCAGATGTTGTAAGCCGGGATCTCGTGGGTCAGGTCATAGAGCGGCAGGGTGCGATCCACCCCGAAGGCGACCCCCTTCATGGCCGACACGGCGCCATCTTTGAGGCCGAAATCGGTCTGGATCACCAGCGCTTCGTTGGCGGCGGCGATGCCGCTTGCCAGCATGAGGGCGAGCGCTATGGCGCGGGGTGTGGTGCGAATATCCATATCTGAACTCCTGAATCATCTGAGGATAACGAAACGGCGACGGCCATTTAGACATCCAGACTGCCACCAATGGATTTTTTTGCAAGGGGTTTGCAACAAAGTGAGGGACGACTCGCAGAAATTGTGCTCGCAAAACGTCGGCGGCGGGGGTATCAAAGGCAGAATGGGAAAACGTTTACAATACAGGAGCTCAGCACCATGACACAACCCGTACCGGAGATGATGACCCTGCTGCTGGAGATCGGTGAACAGAGCAGTCAGCTCTGGCTGAGCCAGCCAGATGCGGCCCCGTCACACTACCCGCTGGCCTTTGGCACCCACGCCATCCAGCCCGGACCGTTTCGCAATGCGCCACCCACCCCGCTCGAACTGGAGCGGGCCATCATGGTGGTGGAAGATGAGCTGATGCGCATCGCCCCACAGATCCCGCCCGGCTTGCAGCTGACCCTGCGCAGCCAGCCATCGCTGGCCGAAGCGCTGGGGGACAATGAACTCAGCCGGGATCTGGTGGAGCAAGCCTTTGGCCAGCTGGCCGCGATGGCGGAAGGGGATCCCCTCGCCGCCAGCTTGCTGCCACGCGACGAGCACTTTGCCGCCGTGCTGCTGATCGTCAGGGAGTGGCTGCACCATCTGGCCAGCGAGAGCGTGCTGATCGTGGAGTAGTGTCATGGCTGATGCCCCTTGCACTGCCGACTCGCGGTAAAACAGAAGCGCGGCGACGAGGTCCTGCGCCACCGCCATGCGCGACATGCAAAACCGGGAGCTATGCGCCCTTGCTCATCATCACCTTCTGCCGCGCCCCCAGCTTCTGTTACCATCGCGGCCACGATCACTCATTGCATCGCGGCCGCTGGCCGCGATAACCCCGACTGGTGCCCCTATGTCCACAGCCTCCTTTGCCGAACTGGCCCTCTCCCCCCGTCTGCAGCAGACCCTGACCGAGCTCGGCTATGCCGCCCCCACCCCCATTCAGGCTCGTGCCATCCCCGTCATTCTGGCAGGGCGGGATCTGATGGCGGGGGCACAGACCGGCACCGGCAAGACCGCCGCCTTTGTGCTGCCGCTGCTGGAGCAGTTGCTTGCGCAGCCACAAATGGAGTCCCAACGCCCGATCCGGGCACTGGTGCTGGTGCCGACCCGCGAGCTGGCGGTGCAGGTCGCCGAGAGCGTGGCGCGCTACGGCCAGGGCACCGGTCTCACTAGCACGCAAGTCTACGGCGGGGTGAGTATCGCGGCGCAGGTGGAGGCGCTTCAGACCGGGGTGGATATCCTGATCGCCACCCCGGGCCGTCTGCTCGACCATCTGCGTCAGGGGGCCTTGAGCCTTGATAGCCTCCGCCATCTGGTGTTTGACGAGGCGGATCGCATGCTCGACATGGGCTTTATGGACGAGATCAAGGCGCTGCTGAAACAGATCCCGGCGGGTCGCCAGACCCTGCTCTTCTCCGCCACCTGCGACGACAACCTGTTTGCCCTCTGCAAGGTGCTGCTGCGCGACCCCGAGCTGATTGAAGTGGCACCGCGCAACACCACGGCGGCCGAGGTGGAGCAGCGGGTCTACACGGTGGACAGCGATCGCAAGCTGGCGCTGGTCGAACACATGCTGAAAGTGAAAGGGTGGGCACCGGCACTGATCTTCAGCCGCACCCGCCAAGGTGCTGACAAGCTGGCCCAGCAGCTTGGCAAGGCGGGCATCAATGCGCTGGCCTTCCACGGCGATCTGTCGCAAAGCGCGCGGGAGAAGGTGCTGCTGGAGTTTCGCGCCGGCACCTTGCAGGCGCTGGTTGCCACCGACGTGGCGGCCCGCGGCCTCGATATCAGCGATCTCAACTACGTGATTAACCTCGAGTTCCCGTTTGTGGCAGAGGATTACGTCCACCGTATCGGTCGCACCGGTCGCGCTGGCAACAAGGGGCTCGCCATTACCCTGTTCAGCCCGGAAGATGCACCGCTGCTGGAGAAGGTGGAAGCGGTACTCGACACCCGTTTGCCCCAGCAGTGGTTCCCCGGCTTTGAGCCGGATCTCACCCGCTTCGAGCCCGAGCCGCGCCGCAACAGCAAGGCGGCCCAGAAGCAGCGCGCCAGAAAGCAGGCCCTCGCTGGCAACAAGGGTGGCAAGGGCAAGCGTTAAGCCTGCCCTGCGCCGCCAATAAAAAACGCCCGCACGGGCGTTTTTTGTTATCTGACAGAAGCCTGCTCTTGGCGAGTCACACCCTAGCGGGTCGCCAGCACCAGTGGCAGGGTACGCAGGATCTGCCGCTCTGCCAGGGTCGATAGGATAAACATCACCATATAGCCGAGGCCCAGCGCCACGATAATCGCCACCACGTTGGCGGTGAACTCGGCCACCAGATAGTAGGCGGCGACCAGCGCCACTATGCCCGCCAGCCGGATCAACAAACTCTGGGTAAAGTGACCGTGAGCCTTGATATAGGCGAGCTGATAGCCGTTGAGCATCATAAAGATAAAGAAGATGGAGAAGTGGAACAGCACCGGCACCGCCCCCACGTAGTCGGCGGGGAAGAACAACAGCACCAGCGGCTTGCCCGCCAGCAGCATCAAACCAAAGAAGGCCAGACTGACGATGGCGGAGAGGCGGAAGATCCAGCGGCGAATAAGCCTTATCTGGCGGTGATCGCCGTTACGCAGATTGACCGCCAGCTCAGGCAGCACAAAACGGTAGATGGGGAAGACAAACAAGGTGGTCATATAGGTGAAGATGGGGCGCACCACTACCTGAAAATCCCCCAGCTCGTCGATGCTGAAGTGGCGGATGGTGAGCAGCACAGTGATGTAGATCATCAGGATGCTGGCCCCCGCCTCCAGGGATGCGGTAAAGCTCTTCTTCACATAGCTCACCATCTCGGGGCCGAGCGCCACCTTGGCCAGCGGCTTGGTGGCGATGGCCCGGCGCCGCGAAACATACATATAACCTGCGATGGCGAGCGACGAGAAGGTCAGCCCGTAGAAGAGCGAAGGGAGCGCATCCATCCCGAGCCCAAAGTAGCAGGCCATAAACAGCAGACCGTTGGCCAGCGGCTCCAGCCAGGTGACCCGGTTGGAGAGCGCATACATCCGGTACATGGCCACCAGATTGGTGAAGTAGACCTTGAGCCCCAACCCGAAGATGACCCCCACCAGTTGCAGATACTCCACCCGGATATGGAGCCCGTGCTTGATATAGGGGATCACCGCCCCCCAGGTGAGCAGCACGATACCGATGAGGAAGTAGCGAAAGATATTGATGATGTCCCGATCGTTTTTAGTCTGGGAGTAGCTCACCACCATGGAGGAGCGAAAACCTGTCATCAGGATAAAGGAGAGGGAGATCAAATCCACCACGCTGTTGAACAGCGCCAGCTCCCCCTTGGCGACCCACTGCGCCAGCCACACCTTGAAGGCGAAGCCGATAACGATGCTGACCAGCGAGGCCCACATCCCGGTGATAAAGGCCTGCTTGAGGCGCGCGAGAGAGGCGTATTGCATAACGAAAATGGATAACTTTCAGGAAAAAGAGAGAGGGCCATCTTATGAAAGCCCACCCCCCTTGAACAGCCTTAATCTCGCAGTGCCAACGCCCGCAATAAGTGGCCGCAGAAAAGCCGCAACAGCAAAACCCCGCTTATTTCCTGAAAGCGGGCGTTTTGTGGTGTGCCGTTATGGCTGCTGATTGCAGCGATGGCACGGCTTGCTGCCAGTCTGTCGCGCAACCCTTATGACTGCGGCACCGCCTTGATCAACTCTTCATAGTGATCAATCAGCTCGGGGCCGTGCAGCGGCGAGTCGTGCCCGCCAATCACCGTCTTGATCGGCAGCTTCATCGCCTTGAGCCGCTCGATGGTCTGCGGATAGGCCTTCACATTGGCAAAGCTCAGGTTGCCCAGCTTCTCCTTGAGGATGCAGTTGCCATAGAGCACCTGCTCGTCGGGGAAGTAGACAAAGATGCCGTCCGGCGTATGGGCCGGGCCCGCGTAGAAGGCGCGCACCTTGCCCTCTTGCAGCGTGAAGTCGCCATCGTGCACCACGTTGGGCAACACCAGCGGCAGATCCGGGAACTCCGGCAGCCCCTTGCGGGTAAAGGCGACAATCTCGGCCCAGTCGCTCTTCATCAGATCCCGGGTCTGGCGCGTCGCTACCACCTTGGCCCCGATGGACTTCCAGTAGGCATTACCACCCACCCGGTCGGTGTGGTAGTTGGTGTTGATCACCTCCAGCACCGGCTTGCTGCTGACCCGTTTAATGAGCTTGTGCAGCTCGCGGGCGGTATCCGGCGTCCAGGTCGCCCCCACCACAGTCACCCCCTTGGCCCCGAAATAGACCATGGAGTTCTCTTTGACGTAGTAGTTGTCCTCCACCACATAGACAGGGCCGCTTACCTGCTTGAGCTCGATCCCCGCTGCCCGCACGCTGCCACCCCAGAAACTCGCCATCAGCACCACGGCCCCGGCCAATGTGCACTTCATCCAACCTTTCATCATCTTGCTCCCTCGAACCAACCGCCCCCTCGCCACCCCTGTGGCAAGCCGGGCCTTTTAAGCAGTGGGCAGAAGATACGGGAGATTTGTGAGGGGAAAATGAGGTTGTGTGAAGAGAAAGTGAAGTCTGGGGGAATTCAGAAAAATCAGGGGGAATCGGCGGCCTCTCGGCCACGATCTATTCGCAAACGTCCGAATACGCTTCGCTATTCGAACCTGCAACACAGATAGCGGCCCCTCACCCTAGCCCTATTCCGAGGGAGAGGGGATGGCCCGAGCCAATTCCACGCTGCTCATATTCACCCGAACCACAGAGCCAACACACAACTAGCGGGGCATATCTGCTCCCTTCTCCCACTTTTGATCACAAACAAGGGGAGAAGGGCTGGAGATAACAATAACTCCCACAATGTAGGGTCGATTAGCGCAGCGTAATCGTCCGTTTATCGCCACGCCTCGAGTCATGGCAAGGCCAACAGGAAACTCTGAATATCACCTGCTTCTCGGCCACTACTTGTTCGCGTTCGTCCGAATACGCTCACTATTAGAACCAATGCCCTAAAGCTAAAGCAGACAGTATATACGGTCTATATCAACCGATTATCTCGTAACCAAGTTGATCTAGGGTTATATATGAGATACATATGTTATTGTCTTTTTCACTTTGACTTATTCTTTCTTTTTCATCGGCCTTCAATTCTGAATTCAATACCAAAATGAGATGTATTTCTGGTTTATGTCCAGTGATATCCTCATGAATTTGACATGCGTTTTTAATTCTACTAATGGAGAAGGCTAGGTATGCGGTCAACTGACTTGGATTCCTCAACCATTTCACTTCGAATATCTTGTTGTTTTTATTGTCTTTACTGGAAATGAAACCATCAAACTCTACAAATTTATTGTTTTGTGTTATCCGTACATTACGCTCTATCTCACCATGTGTTTGAGATACTAAATTCAAAGCCTTCTCTTCAATGTCCAATGCAAGCCTCATAGTAGCACCATGGCCTTGTTCATTAAGCTTTGCAATATTAATTGATGTGCTTTTAAATTTTTGTGGTGATGTGGGGGGAACCACTGATGCTATTTCTTCGGCTACAGCCTCTTCGACCTTTCTACGTAGATTATCTTCTTTGCTCAAAACTTCTTTTTTAAAATCAAAGTAATTTTTATCTTTGCTTATTATAGCGGCAAGATTTTGTAAAAACTCTAGTTCAGTGACTGCTGTTGCCACTATAAATATAGCTGCGAAGTATGTGGTCCAGTGAGAAGAGAAAAATGCAATAGATGTGACCAACATAATAGAGAACAGCTTTGTAGCATGGCCTCTTTGCTTTTCCATGAAGGTAATGCATAAACAAATGGCTGCCACTAGTAATGAGGTGGTTCCAATAAAATTTGGGTATGTATCTGGCGGAGGGAAATAGTTCATATTAAAAATAACCCCATAAATATATTCCCTTATCAGATTAACTATCTATAGTGGTGTTCAAATAGGCTCTATTGAAGCCTTTTATACGCGAAATTTATTGTTTTTTCTATAAGGATTTCAGTAATAAAATTAAATCTCAGATATCTTTCACACTTTTCTCAGCGCAAGGGGATTGGTCTCAATACTGGACCATCAGGAGGATAAAAAACCACCCGCATAGCGGGTGGTTTTGTGTTCGTTATCACAAGAAAAACTACTAATATTCAATCCCTGATGGCACTCACCCCAACGGCGGCGTGCGTGGCGGCACCATACGCTTGCTGCCGGTGGACTCGAAGGCCGAAGCAAAGCGCAGCAGGTTGTTGTCGTCATAGGCGCGACCGGCGAAGGTCAGGCCCACCGGCATACCGATATCGGCCATCACCCCCATAGGGACGGTAACGGTCGGCACGCCGAGATGGCGAATGGCGAGGTTGCCGTTGGCAACCCAGATGCCGTTGCTCCAGGCGATATCGGCGGAGGCCGGATTCACATCCGCATCAGCCGGGGCGACGTCAGCGACGGTCGGGAACAGCACGGCGTCGAGCTTGAGCCCGTCCATCCAGTCCTCCAAGTCCAGCTTGCGAGTTTTCTCCAGACCGCGCAGGCCGTCCGGCACTGTGGCGATCTCGTCCCAGGATTTCAGGCCGCGCTTGGCCATATTGACGTACTCGTCCATGCCCGCCGCCAGATCGCCCTCGCGGTTCGGCAGGGTGCCCGGGTCGTGGGGGAAGATCTTCGGCCCATCGACATCGGCCAGCTTGTTGAGCTTGGGATCACCGTTGGCGCGCAGGAAGTCGTCGAACGCCCAGCCGGAGAGCTCCCACAGCTCGTCGTTGAGAAACTCCGGGCTCACGATGCCGCGATTGAACACGGTCGGCGCGCCGGGTCTGTCCCCTTCGCAGTTGGATACCAGCGGGAAGTCCACTTCGATGACTTCTGCGCCAGCGGCTTCCAGCGCCTTGCGCGCTTCTTCCCAGAGGGCAATCACGGTCTCGCGGGTATGGATGCGCTGACCGGTCGGGCCGCCGATACCGGGGTTTTCGCTGGTGCCGGCCAGTTCATCCTTGTTGATAAACATGCGCGGCACGCCGAGGCGCTTGCCCTTGAGGGCATCGGCCTTGGCTGCCAGCTCCAGATAGGAAGCCGGACGCACCTCGGAGGCCTTGGGCAGCTGCACCCAGGGCTGCATGCGCCACAGATCGCCACGGGTATCGGCATCGTCGGCGACCACTACATCGAGCACTTCCAAGAGATCGTTCATGGTGCGGGCATAGGGCACCACTACATCCATAGTCGGGGTCAGCGGCCAGTTGCCGCGCACCGAGATGACGCCACGGGACGGGGTGTAGGCGCACAGGCCGTTGTTGGAGGCAGGGCCACGGCCGCTCGACCAGGTCTCTTCGGCCAGACCAAAGGCGGAGAAGCTGGCGGCGGTGGCGGTACCGGCACCGTTGGAGGAGCCGGAGGCAAAGGGCGCGGTCAGGTAGTCGGCGTTGTAGGGGCTCTCGGCACGGCCATAGACGCCGCGCTGCATGCCGCCATTAGCCATCGGCGGCATATTGGTTTTGCCAAGGCAGATGGCACCGGCGGCGCGCAGGCGCTCAACGGTAAAGGCATCGCGCTGGGCCACCAGATCCTTGAAGGCCGGGCTGCCGGAGGCGGCGGTCAACCCCTTGACCAGATAGCTGTCTTTGGCGGTGTAGGGGATGCCGTCGAGCGGGCTCAGGGTCTCGCCACGGGCACGGCGGGCATCGGAAGCCTCGGCTTCTTTCAGCGCATCGGGATTGGCGACCACCACGGCGTTGAGTTTGGTGGCAGTCTCGGGGCCGTTGTAGGCCTCGATCCGGGCCAGATAGGCCTTGACCAGTTCGACCGCTGTGGTGCGGCCTGATTCGAGCGCAGCACGCAGCTCGGCAATGGAAACCTCGGTCACTTCGATCATGGGGATCTCCTGTAAAAGGGTGACTGTTTGTCATGATGTTCGCCGCATCAGCACCGGCGACCATCACACCATCAAGAGAGAAAACCCCACGGCGTGGGGTTTTGAATACCAACGGGAACCGGTTTACGACCCGTCGCGAGAGGCCGTCAGCAAGGTGAAGAGCAGCGCAGGAACCGTAGTGTATGTGAATACATGAGGATTCCGAGCAGCACATGAGCCTTGATCACGGCTTCGCAGCAGGATCGTCATCCGGTTCTTATTTGCCGGAGGGGATCTGCTGGGTGATGCAGTGAATATTGCCACCGCCCAGCAGGATCTCGCGGGCCGGCACGCCGACCACTGTGTGATCGGGGAAGATCTCTTCCAGAATGCGCTGAGCTTCGCCATCGGTGGCGGCATCCAGCAGCGGATAGACGATGCGATCGTTGGTGATGAGGAAGTTCACGTAGGAACCGGCCAGACGGCCCTCGGCCTCGCGCGGCACACCGGTACCGCTCTCGACACCGGCAGACTCCTCTTCAGTGCAGAACAGCGGGCCCGGCTGGGGCAGCTTCCACACTTTCAGCTTACGCCCCTTGGCATCGACCGCCGCTTCCAGCACCTTGAGGGCGGCCACGGAGCGGGCGTACTGGGGATCGTTCTGATCGTCAGTCCAGTGCAGCGCCACTTCACCCGGACGCACGAAGCAGCACATGTTGTCGATGTGGCCGTCGGTTTCATCCATATAGACGCCTTCGTCCAGCCAGATGAAGCTGGTGACGCCCAGATAGTCGCGCAGGTAAGCTTCGATCTGCGCTTTGGTCAGGTGCGGGTTGCGGTTTTCGTTGAGCAGGCACTCGGCGGTGGTCAGGCAGGTGCCTTCGCCATCGACGTGGATGGAGCCACCTTCCAGGATCAGCGGCGCATCGTAGCGAGCCATCTCGTGTTGGGTCAGCATCTGGGCTGCCACTTCCTCATCCTGATTCCACGGGTAGTAGAGACCACCCTTGTGGCCGCCCCAGGCGTTGAAGCCCCAATCCACCCCACGGCACTCGCCGGCTGCGTTGGTGACAATGGTCGGGCCGGTATCGCGGGCCCAGCAGTCATCGCTGTCCATTTCAACCAGAGTGACGTGGGCGGGCATGATGGCGCGGGCCTGCTCCATAAACTGGGCCGGAACCCCCATAAAGACCGGAGTCGCGCCACCGATGGCATCGGCCACCTTGGCGAAGGTCTCTTGCGCGAAGCGACCGGCTACGCGCCAGTTGTCCGGGCGAAACGGCCAGATCATCCAGACGGCCTGCTGGTGCGCCCACTCGGCGGGCATGGTGAAGCCGTCGGCGGCCGGCGTGGAGTTAATGGTCTTGATGCTCATCGCAAGGCTCCTTGCATGGATTGAGGCCCCCGTTTACGCCAGATGCGGCACGGGAACCCGGAAAAATAAGAGTGGGTCGCAGATTAAGACGTTGCGCCCCCATCCATCAAATGAATAGGATGGATTGTCCCATAAACACGGCGAATAATCCCCCCATGAAACTGCACCAGCTCGATCTCAATCTGCTGCTCGCGTTTGACGCCCTGATGACGCAGGGCAGCGTCACCCGCGCCGCCGAAGCGCTCTTTATCAGCCAGCCCGCCATGAGCCACTCCCTTAACCGGCTGCGCACCTTTCTCGGCGACCCGCTGCTGGTGCGTACCCCGCAGGGGATGCTGCCGACCCCGCGCGCCCAGCGGCTGCATCTCGGGGTGCAGCAGGCGCTGCGGCTGCTGGAGCAGCAGCTCAGCGAAGAAGAGGAGTTCGAGCCGCGCCAGTCGAAGCGGCGCTTCGTGCTCTGCACCACAGATTACGTGGAGTGCGTGCTGATCCCGCCGCTGATCCAGCGCCTCAGACGGCTGGCGCCGGGGGTCACCATCGAGATCCGCATCCTGCGCGACACCCTGCCCGAAGCCGAGCTGGCAAGCGGCGAGATCGATCTGGTGCTGGGCTTTGACGAGTACATGCAGGTGCCGGGGTATCTTGGCAAGGAGACCTGGCTCACCGAGCCGCTGGCCGGACTGGTGCGCGCCGATCTGCCGATTGCCAAATCGGCCCCCGCCGGTGCCGAGGATGACCCCTCCCAGTGGCAGGAGCGCATCACCCTGCAGCAGCTCATCGCCATGCCCCATGTGTTCCACTCGCCGCTAGGTACCTCGGAGGCAAGCCTCGACCGCTATCTGAAGAGTCAGGGCTTTAGCCGCACCATCTCGGTCAACAGCCAGAGTTACATGTCCGCCGCCGCCATCGTCAGCCAGAGCGATCACCTTTTGGTGCTGCCCAGCATGGTGGCCGAGCTGCTCGCCACCCACTGGCCGCTGAAAAGCCTGCCGCTGCCCGAAGACGTGCCCGACTACCACCTCAACTGCGTCTGGCACCCCGTGCACGCCCAGCAACCGGCGCTGGTGTGGCTGAAAGATTTGATGAAAGAGCTGGTGGGGCCGAGGTAAAGCGGAATGCACTTCCCGAAAACAACAGTGGCTCCCGAGGGAGCCACTGTTGTTTCTGCGGTATCGCGTTACGCCCGCAGGGCCCGCATCAGCTGGGCGACTACATCGTCGAGCAGGGGGCGATCGGGGCGGCACTGGGCGAAGGTAATAAGACCCTGCAGGTTGATCAGCAGCAGGGCGGTGAGGGTGTGGATATTGCTATCCGGGGCCAGCTCGCCCTTGGCCTGCGCCTGCGTCAGCAACTCGGCCAGATCCTGCTCCAGCTCGCCATAGATCCCCTTGACCCGCTGGGTCAGCTCCTCATCCTGCTCGCTCAGCTCCATCATGGTGCGAGTCACCAGACAGGAGCCGCAGAGCGCCTCCCCCACAATCCGGTCGAGATAGGCCGCAAGGCCCGCCAGCGGGCTCGGGTTGTCGAGCAGGGAGCGGCGCAGGGTGCGTTTGCCCTCGACATAATGATCCACCGCCGCCAGCAGCAGGCCTCGCTTGTTGCCAAAGGCGCCGTAAATGCTGCCCGGATGGAGGCCTGTGGCGGCCACCAGCTCCTGCATGGTGGTCTTGGCATATCCCTTGGCGCGAAACGCTTCCATGGCATTTCGCAGTACCTCGTCCCGATCAAACTCGGCTATGCGCATGGTTCCTCCCGTGGGAAATGGTTCACCGGCAAGGGGCAACAGGGCCCGCCGATAAAGAGTGGCTGGAAAGGGCGGCAAGTTTACCCCAGCCGCCTGCTCGGGCCAACCTTCTTGAACGCTCATTCAAAAAAAGCTTGCGCCCGACGTAAAAAACGTCTTGAATGCACGTTCAAGAATAACCCGTTCAGGACAACCTATCATGAATACCCTGTTTCAGCCGTATCGACTCAATGACACTCTGACCCTGGCCAACCGTTTCATGATGGCCCCGCTCACCCGCTGCATGGCAGGCCCAGGTCTGGTGCCGACCGAGCAGATGGCTGCCTATTACGGCCGCCGCGCCGACATCGGCCTGATTGTTTCCGAGGCCGTCATCATCCGCCCCGACGCGCAGGGCTACCCCAATACCCCGGGCCTCTTCACCCAGGCGCAGATCGATGGCTGGAAGAAAGTGACCAGCGCCGTACACGCCAAGGGCGGCAAGATCTTCGCCCAGCTGTGGCACGTCGGCCGCCTCTCCCACCCCTTCTTCCATCAGGCTGAAGTGTTGGCCCCCTCTGCCGTGGCGCACGAGGGCACTGTGCCCCGCATGCGCGAGCTGACCTATCAGGTGCCGCGTGCCCTGACCGAGGCGGAAATCGCCCAGCTGGTGCTGGATTACGCCCAGGCCGCTGCCAACGCCATCGAGGCGGGCTTTGACGGGGTAGAGATCCACGGTGCCAACGGCTACCTGATCGACCAGTTCCTGCACCACTCCACCAACCTGCGCACCGACAACTACGGTGGCAGCCCGGAAAAGATGAGCCGCTTCGCGCTGGAAGTGGTCGATGCCATCAGCGCCCGCATCGGTGGTGATCGGGTTGGCATTCGTCTCTCCCCTGGTGCCTATGTCCATCTGGCGGGCAGCCCGGAAGATCGCGCCGTGTTCGACTATCTGCTGGGCAAGCTCAACGATCGCCCGCTGGCCTATATCCACCTCGGCATCTTTGATGACAACCTCACCTTCGATTATCTGGGTGGCCGCGCCTCCGACTATCTGCGCGCCCACTACAAGGGCAATCTGGTCGGGGTGGGCAACTACGACGCCGAGCGCGCCGCAGCGGCCATCGAGGCTAACCGCTTCGATCTGGTGGCTATCGGCCGTCCGCTTATCGCCAACCCGGACTACCTCACCAAGGTGAAGAAGGGCGAAGCGCTGGTGCCCTACGCCGACACCATGCTGGCCGAGCTGGTATAACCGCAAAGCCATCACCAGACGACAGGCAATAAAAAACGAGGGGAGCGATTGCTCCCCTCGTGCTATCTGGCTGATGCGCTGATCAGCTGGTGCAGACTTAATTGGTGCGGATGCTTAATTGGTACGAAATAGCGCCTCGATGGAGAGCCCCTGGCTCAGCAGGATCTCCCGCAGACGGCGCAGCCCCTCCACCTGGATCTGGCGTACCCGCTCGCGGGTCAGGCCAATCTCGGCCCCCACATCCTCGAGGGTGGCAGGCTCATAACCCAGCAGACCGAAACGACGGGCCAGCACTTCCCGCTGCTTGGGGTTGAGCTCTTCCAGCCAGTGTACAATGCTGCTGCGCATATCATCTTCCTGTGACTCCAACTCAGGCCCCATGCCGCGCTCGTCGGAGAGCACATCCAGCAGCGCCTTGTCGCGATCGCCACCAATGGGGGTGTCCACCGAGGTGATCTTCTCGTTGAGTTTGAGCATGCGGTTCACGTCATCCACCGAACGATCCAGCGCGAAGGCGATATCCTCGGCGGTCGGCTCGTGATCGAGACGGTGAGAGAGTTCGCGCGCGGTGCGCAGGTAAACGTTTAACTCTTTGACCACATGAATGGGCAGACGGATGGTGCGGGTCTGGTTCATGATGGCCCGCTCTATGGTCTGGCGGATCCACCAGGTAGCATAGGTAGAGAAACGGAAGCCGCGCTCGGGGTCAAACTTCTCGACCGCGCGGATAAGACCGAGGTTGCCCTCTTCGATGAGATCCAGCAGCACCAGGCCACGGTTGTTGTAACGGCGGGCGATTTTCACCACCAGTCGCAGGTTGGACTCGATCATGCGCTTGCGGGCGGCTTTGTCACCGCGCAAGGCACGACGGGCGTAGTAGACTTCCTCTTCGGCAGTGAGCAGCGGGGAGAAACCTATCTCCCCCAGATAGAGTTGCGTGGCATCCATCACCTTGTTCAGTTCCGGTGCCAGCAACTCATCGGAGATAATATCTTCCGCCTCGGCGGCTACCTCCTGCAACTCTTCTACTTCATGAGATTCGGGTTCAGCGTCAAACTCTAACTCTGCATCCTGCATTACCAGTTGTTCTTGGCTCATGGTGTGTCTCCCTGACGTTACCAGAGTAAGACGGTCTCTCTGGGGTTAACGCTTTGGCAAATAGCTCATCGGATTGATCGACTTGCCTCTGTACCGGATCTCGAAATGCAATCGCACATCCGGCGCGTCCGTGCTACCCATGTTGGCAATGACCGAGCCCCCCTTGACGCTGTCCCCTTCCTTCACCCGCAACTCGTCGTTGTGTGCGTAAGCGGAGAGATAGTCATCATCATGCTTGAGGATAATCAGCTTGCCGTACCCCCTTAAAGCACTGCCAGCGTATACCACTTTACCGCTGCTGGCGGCGTAGACGGGTTGCCCCTTCTGGCCGGCTATGTCGATCCCTTTGTTACCCTGTTCTGCAACAGAGAACCCCTCGACAATCCGGCCTTTTGCGGGCCAGTGCCAAGCAAGTCTCGACTGGGAGTTGTTTATTTTTTGTTCTTTGGACTGAGCGTATTCCTTCGGTGCTGCCGGAGCAACGGATTTCTGAGAGATGAACGGCGTGGTCTGACCAGATCCACTCGGCTCGGCCAACGGACGCGGACCGCTGCTCGGACGGCTCACGGCCACCGGCGTCACGGTTGCCGGACGAGTCGCAGCCACCATCTGGGTCGAACCGCCGCCTGCGGTCTGGACATTGAGCACCTGACCCGGTTGCAGCGCATAGGGGGCGCTCAGGTTATTGCTCTGGGCCAGCGCCTGCGGCGTCATGCCGAACTGGCGGCCGATGCTGCTCAGGGTATCGCCGCGGCGCACCTCATAGGTACCGGCACTGCGGCTGCTGCCAACACTGGCGCTGGAACCATCGAGTCGCAGTCGCTGCCCCGGATAGATGTTGTAGGGCGGGCTGATGTTGTTGAGGCTGGCCAGCGACGGCACGTCGTTGCCGGAGTTGAAGGCGATGGAGTAGAGGGTATCGCCCCGTTTCACCACATAGCTGCCGCCCTGAATGGGGGCGCTGACCTGGGCACCGCTTTGGCGAGCCGGAATGGTCGAGACAAACTGCCCCTCATCAACACCATCTACCGGAGCTGCATTTTTACTGGAGGAGCAGGCAAGCAGCAGCCATGACAACACCACGACACTGCTTCCTTGCCAAATACGCGAACGCATAATGGATCCTTAACGACTAAACCAGAAATAGGCCACCACGGCCAGACCAATACAGAGCCAACCGAGCACATCTACGTAGTGCATCAGTTTGCGTTCCATCTTCTCGCCACCCCAACGCATCAGGCCCGCAACCAGGAAAAAGCGCATGCCACGACCGATGAGGGAGGTGATGATGAAGGGCAGCAGAGCCATTTGCAACAACCCTGCCGTCACGGTAAACACCTTGTAGGGGATAGGGGTGAAGCTGGCAATGAAAATGACCCAGATCCCCCACTGCTCAAACCAGTTGCGAGCAATCTCGATCTTGTCCTGATAGCCCACAGACTCCACCAGTGGCAGCACGACCGGATCCCACAGCGCATAGCCAAGGGCATAGCCAAACAGGGCGCCCAGCACAGAGAAGAGGGTGGCCAGCGTGGCGTAGTGCCACGCCTTGTTTGGCTTAGCGAGCGCCATCGGTGCCAGCATCACGTCCACCGGGATGGGCCAGAATACCGACTCGATGAAAGCGGTGATGGAGAGATACCAGGGGGCATGCTTGTGGCGAGCCCACTGCATCACCAGTACGTACAAACGGGAAAACAACTTCACTCAACATCTCCGTCAATCAGGGGAACAAATCGTACCGGCTCCAGAATACGGCTGGTCAGCTGGGATCCGGATCGTTCGATCAGTTGCAGGGTCTGCTGGCTGTCACCCACGGGCAACACCAGTCGGCCCCCTTCGGCCAGCTGATCGGTGAGTGCCGTCGGGATCTCGCTCGCCGCGGCCGTCACCAGAATGGCATCATAAGGCCCCTTATTGGGCCACCCCAGCCAGCCGTTGCCGTGCTTGGCCGAGACATTGTGCAGATCGAGCTGGCGCAGTCGGCGTCTGGCCTGGAACTGCAGCGACTTGATCCGCTCCACGGTATACACATGCTCCACCAGATGGGCGAGGATCGCCGTCTGGTAGCCCGAGCCAGTGCCAATCTCCAGCACATGGGCCGGATTGTTTTGCATCAGCAACTCGGTCATTCGCGCCACCATATAGGGCTGCGAAATGGTCTGGCCGTGGCCAATGGGCAGGGCGGTGTTATCCCACGCCTTGTGCGCCATGGCCTCGTCCACGAACAGCTGGCGCGGCACTTTCGCGATGGTCGCCAGCACGCGAAAATCGCGAATATCCTGCGCAATGAGCTGATTTAACAGGCGCTGTACTATCACACCACCCTCATCCCTGCAGATCTAACCAGGCCCCCAGACCGGCGAGACTGTCATAGGCAGTCATATCGATGGTCAGGGGGGTAATCGAGACATAGCCCTGCTCGATGGCAGCAAAATCGGTGCCTTCACCGGCATCCTGCTGGCTACCGGGGGGGCCGATCCAGTAGATGGGCTGGCCACGGGGATCCTCGGTGCAGATCACCGACTCCGCCCGGTGGCGATTGCCAAGGCGGGTGGTCTTGATCCCCTTGATCTGCTCGAGGGGCAAGTCCGGCACGTTGACGTTGAGGATCTGATCGGCAGGCAGGGGGTGCTTCATCAACCCTTTCACCAGCAGGGCCGCATAGTGGGCCGCAGTGGCGAAGTGGGTCTTGCCCACCAGCGAGATGGCGATGGAAGGGTAGCCAAGATGGCGCCCCTCGGTGGCCGCGGCGACCGTGCCCGAATAGATGACATCATCCCCCAGGTTGGCACCGTGGTTGATACCGGCCACCACCATGTCGGGTTCAGGGCGCACCAGCTCGTTGACCGCCAGATGCACGCAGTCGGTCGGCGTCCCCTTCACCGCATAGCTCTCGCACCCATTAAAGCCGTTTTCTGCAATGCGGGTAACCCGCAGCGGTACTTCCAGCGTCAGGGAGTGACTCGCGCCGCTGCGGTTGCGATCCGGTGCCACCACAATGACCTCGCCGCAGGCGCGCAGCGCCTCGCTGAGGGCACGAATGCCCTCGGCATGCACACCATCATCATTACTGACCAGAATTCGCATCGGTCTGATTCCTGAAACCGTGATCGGCCTCTTCGGCCTGCATTAACTCGCGCACCACGCTGGTGGCAAACGCGCCCGCCGGCAGGAAGAAGGAGAGGGTCAGCGCCTCGCCGTCCAGCTGCCAGCTCATCTGCTCCGGCTTGAGTAACAGGGGGCGCCTGTCCTGCTCCAGCCCGGCCTTCTCCAGCCCGTCACACCAATCGCTGTAAGGAGCCAGCACGCCCTGTTCGAACTCGGCAGCGGCGCCCTGACTGGCCAGGCGGCCACGGCCCCACTGGGGCGCGGTAAGCTGCACGTCGCCGGAGGCAAGACGCGCTTCCAGCTCGGGAGTCACGCTCTCTTCGCTGAAGATGGAGTGGCTGCCCTTGAGCATCACGCAATCACCGGCCAGCAGCTGATGAGCCAGCCCCTGCTCGATACGGGCGCTGACGATGGCGTTGAACAGCATGCTGCGGGCGGCAGAGAGGTAGAGGGAGCGCTTGTTGCGATCCTTGATCCGCTTGCCGGCAAACATCGCCTTGGCCGCTTCCAGGTTGTTGCCATCGCGGCCAAAACGCTGCTCACCATAGTAATTGGGTACGCCCTGAGTGGCGATGGCCTGCAGGCGCGCTTCCAGCCCGTCGGCCTGTTCCAGACCGGTGAGACGCAGGGTGAAATGGTTGCCCTTGAGGTAGCCGACCCGCAATTTGCGGTTGTGACGCCTGGCTTGCAGGATCTGGATGCTGTCGCTCTCGATAACCGACAAGTCCGGTTCGGCCTTGCCCGGCAGGTGAATGCCGAACCACTGCTCGGTCACCGCGTGGCGATCCTTCAGGCCCGCCCAGGTCACCGCATTGCGGTTGACACCGGCCGCATCGGCCAGCAGACCCGCTACCCAGGCGGTGTTCTCGCCGGTTTTGCGCACCCGGACGAAGATATGCTCCCCTTCCCCGCAAGGCTCGAAGCCGAGATCTTCATTGACCACGAAGTCGGCGGCCTCGGCCTTGAGGATACCGCGGGCGGTGGGCGCCCCGTGCAGATAGGCAAGTTGTTCCAGCATTATTGTTTCACCAGTAGGACGACGGCTTCGGTGGCGATCCCTTCCTTGCGCCCCGTAAACCCAAGCTGTTCGGTGGTGGTCGCCTTGACGTTCACCCGGTTCAAATCACATTGCAGATCGGCGGCCAGCACGGCGCACATGGCGTCGATATGGGGGGCCATTTTGGGGGCTTGGGCGATGATGGTCACATCCAGGTTGCCGATGGCATACCCCGCCTGCTGTACCCGGGCAAAGACATCCCGCAGCAGAATGCGGCTGTCGATCCCCTTGAACTCGGCAGCGGTATCGGGGAAGTGGCGACCGATGTCACCGGCACCGATGGCCCCCAGCAGGGCATCGCTCACCGCGTGCAGCACCACATCGCCGTCAGAGTGGGCAACCAGCCCCCGCTCGTAGGGAACCGGCACGCCACCCAGCATGCAGGGGCCAACACCACCAAATTTATGAACATCAAAACCATGACCAATGCGCATCATCAGCGGCAACCTCCCAACATGCTGAAACCAACCCCATCAATTTTGTGTACGTCCACACCATGTCCAATCCGGATCATGCTAACTCCTTGTTCGGGCCTGTTTGTTCGAGACGCTCTGCTCTGAACGGTCTGTTCTGACTGAGAGGCTTATGCTTGCTGGCTTAAAAACAGCCCCGCCAGCGACAAATCTTCCGGCCGGGTCACTTTGATATTGTCGGCGCGCCCCTCCACCATCCGCACCGTGAATCCGGCCCGCTCCATGGCGGAGGCCTCGTCGGTGATGGTGGCGCCCAGCAGCAGCCCCTCTTCGAGCGCCCGTTTCAGGGCTCGGGTCGGGAACATCTGTGGCGTCAGGGCATGCCAGAGCTGCTCGCGCTCGACGGTGGCGATGATATTGCCCTCCCCATCGGAGCGTTTCATGGTATCGCGCACCCGACTGCCGAGAATGGCACCGCCGCAGTTCATGGCCGCGGCAATCAGCGCATCGAGATCGCCGTGAGTCAGACAGGGGCGGGCCGCATCGTGCACCAGCACCCACTCCCCTTGCGCCACATGGAGGCCATTGAGGACGGAAAAGGCGCGCTCGGCGCCTCCCTCTACCCGCACAATTCGCGGGTCGGCCGCCACTGGCAGGGCCTCGAACCAGCGGTCATGGGGTGCCAGCGCCACGATCACCTGGGCGATAGCCGGGTGGGAGAGCAGCCGCTCCAGGGTATGTTCGAGAATGGTTTTACCCGCCAGTTGCAGGTACTGCTTGGGGCAATCGGCCCCCATCCGGCTGCCGATACCGGCGGCAGGGACGATCGCCGTCAGGCCGGATACCCGGCTGGCATCAGTCATCGTAGGGCTCATCGTCCGGCGCTGTCTCTTTGTCTTTCTCTTTGGGGATGATCCGGTAGAAGGTCTCCCCCTGCTTGATGTAACCCAGATCGTTGCGCGACAACTCCTCGATGGCCTCGAGGCCAGAGGTGAGATCATCTATCTCGCGGTAAATGAGGTCGTTACGATCCTTGAGAGTCTGGTTGTCCCGCTGTTGCTGCGAGATGGCCTCCGACAGGTTCTGATAATCGGATAGCCCGTTCTTCCCCAGCCAGAGGTCATATTGCAGTCCCCCCAGCAGGAGGATCAGGATCAGGGTGAATAGCCGCATGCACTAGGTCTCCTTCAGGCGGCCTAGTGTCCCATATTCGGTGCCAAGACAAAAGAAAGCGAGCACCCGGGAGCCACTGGCCGAACATAAAAAAGTGCCCAAGAGTGAATCAGATAGCACAAAGCCCCGCCAAACCGGTGCAAGGATGGCCAACCAGGGCGCTCCTTGTCCGGGGGCGGGGCTCTCAATCAGAAAGCGGTAAGGGGGATCAGTTCACCGCGACCGGCTCTCCCGCGCTCTCGGCCGGGGTGTTGTACTCCTCCTCGGCATCGCGGAAACGCTCCAGCATCGCTTTTGAGGGCGCTTCGCCCAGCAGACTGCCCACCACGATGGCCAGCAGTGCGAACAGGAAGCCCGGAATGATCTCATACAGCCCCAGCCAGCCGAACTGCTTCCAGACGATGACTGTGATAGCACCGACCAGCATGCCGGCCAGCGCGCCGTTGCGGGTCATTCTCGGCCAGAGCACCGAGAGCAGCACCACGGGACCAAAGGCGGCACCGAAACCGGCCCAGGCGTAGCTCACCAGCCCCAGCACCCGGTTTTCCGGATTCATGGCAACGGCGATGGCAATCACGGCGATCAGCAGCACCATCAGGCGACCCACCCACACCAGCTCACGCTGGGAGGCATTCTTGCGCAGGAAGGGCTTGTAGAGATCCTCGGTAATGGCGCTGGAGCAGACCAGTAATTGACAACTTAGAGTGCTCATCACCGCCGCCAGAATAGCGGAGAGCAGCACACCGGCGATCCAGGGGTTGAACAGGATCTTGGAGAGCTCGATAAAGACCCGCTCCGGGTTGCCGGTCACCCCAGCCGCCACTTCCGGGAAGCGGGCGAAGTAGGCCAGCCCGAAGAAGCCTATGGCCACCGCGCCTGCGAGGCAGAACACCATCCAGGTCATGCTGATACGGCGGGCATTGGCCATGGAGTGGTGGGAATCCGCCGCCATGAAACGGGCCAGAATGTGGGGCTGACCGAAGTAGCCAAGGCCCCAGGCCATCAGCGAGACAATGGCGATCACATCCAGATTCTTGAACATGTCGAGGTTGGTGGCGCTCTTGGCGGCCACCTCGATCATGGCGCTGTCCACCCCGCCGACGGCGATGATGACGAAGACCGGGGTCAGGATCAGGGCGAAGATCATCAGGGTCGCCTGCACCGTATCGGTCCAGCTCACCGCGAGGAAGCCGCCGAAGAAGGTGTAGGTAATGGTGGCGGCGGCACCGACCCAGAGGGCGGTGTTGTAATCCATGCCGAAGGTGCTCTCGAACAGACGGGCACCGGCCACCACGCCGGAGGCGCAATAGATGGTGAAGAAGAGCAGGATCACCAGCGCCGAGAGAATGCGCAGCACTTTGCTGTGATCTTCAAAGCGATAAGTGAAATAGTCCGGCAGGGTCAGGGCGTTGCGGTTCTTCTCGGTATGTACCCGCAGGCGACCCGCTACCCAGCGCCAGTTGAGGTAGGCACCTATCACCAGACCGATGGCGATCCAGCTCTCGGAGATGCCGCTGACGAAGACGGCGCCGGGCAGGCCCATCAGCAACCAACCGCTCATGTCGGAGGCGCCGGCAGAGAGAGCGGTAACCCAGCTCCCCATCCGGCGACCGCCCAGAATGTAGTCATCAAAGTTGCGGGTAGCGCGATAGGCGACGAAGCCGATCAACACCATTCCGAGGATATACACCAGGAAGGTGATTAACATGGGTGTGCTAGCTGTCATGCAAAACTCCGTTTTGTGTCATTTTCTGCCCGCTCTGGTGACGGGCTCATCCCTAAAAAACCGGCCTAGCTTAATCAGCCGTTCGCGCCAGCTCAACCACTTTTAACAAACACAAAACACAATAAAAACCTTTGCGCATCAAATCATCTGCCGCATCAAGAGGATGGAGCCAGATTTCCTGCCATGGCCGTGACGGTCATCTCGCTGCGCCAGCCGCTACTGAGCGTTATGTTTTCACATTTTGTTACTATCCATTTTTTTACAAGCCAGCGCCCCGCTCCTACACTCCCCGCCCTGTCTCATCACACCAGTCAGAGGTCGGCACCATGTCATCTCATCTGTCACACCTGCGAACCCTCGCCCGCCGCCTTCACCCGGTGGAGGAGTCGGGTCATCTCATCCGACGGGCCAAGTATGTGGGGCGTCTCTGGCTCAATCCCGGCGCCCGCGCCCTCTATCGCCAGCAGCAGGAGCAACCGCTGCTGGCGCAGGCGATCAGCCGCTTCCCCGATATTCTGGAAAAGCCGATCCACCCCTATCGCCACAAGGGGCTCAGCAAGCGCCTGCGAGCCGGGCTTATCAGCGGCCACTACCAGCAGCTGGCACGTCAGCTGCCCAAGGCGCAACAACTGGCGATCTACAGCGGGCGCGGCCTGCTGCTGGCCCAGTGGCAGAGCGACAAGCTGACGACCCCCCTCACCCTGCAACTGGATTACCAAACCCACATGGGCAAAGAGGGAGAGATGAGCCTGACCCTCAAGCTGGGTGACGCGGCCCTCTATTACATGGCCCTCAATCTACGCCCCGCGCCGAACCCGACCCTCGAGATCTGCTCGCTGCAGGGCGGCAAGGGGCAGAGCGAGGAGATCAAGCTGGTCACCAAGGCGTGCGGCGGGCTGCGCCCCATGTCCCTGCTGGTCTATATGGCCGCCGAGCTGGCCCGGGGGTTGGTGTGCAAGAGCCTGCTCGGGATCCGCACCCAAAGCCACGTCTATCAGAGCAGTAAGCGCACTGCCGATCGGGTCAAGTTCGATCTCGACGGTTTGTGGCAGGAGCATCAGGGCTGCGTGCAGGATGAACTCTGGATGAGCCTGCCGCTGGAGGTGCCCCGCAAGACGCTGGAGGAGATCCCCTCCCGCAAGCGGGCCAGCTACAAGGCGCGTTATCAGCTGCTCGATCAGCTCGGCAGCGAGCTGCAGACAAATCTGCTGCGAAGCTGAGTCAACCTAGCAGAAACAAAAAGGGCGAACAGCATGCTGTTCGCCCTTTGTCGTGACGGGGATTTGCCGTTAGCGGTTGATCGCCATCGGCATGCCGTTGCGCTGCTCCAGCGCCTGCTTCACCAGTTGGGAGTCGCTGTCGGCGTGGGCAATGAAGCGGGTCACCGCCGGAGTCATCGGCAGCGGTGCCGGCAGCTTGGAGTTGAACTCCTCTTCGCTGCGTGACAGCGGCTGATGCACTTCCAGATAGCGGACACCGTTGGGCTCGAGAGAGGCCTTGATCGGCTGGTTGACGAACTGGACGCGAGTACCGACCGGTACCTGCTTGAACAGATAGGCGATGTCATCGTTGCGCAGACGCACGCAACCGTGGCTCACCCGCAGGCCGATGCCGAAGTTGGCGTTAGTACCGTGGATGGCGTACATCTTGCCGATGTAGAGGGCAAACAGACCCATGGGGTTGTCCGGGCCGGCCGGCCAGACCGCAGGCAGGCTCTCGCCACGGGCGGCGTATTCGGCATGCATCTTGGCGGTCGGGGTCCAGGTCGGGCCCGCTTTCTTGCGCTGCACGCTGGTCACCCAGTTTTCCGGGGTGTCGGTGCCGAGCTGGCCGATGCCGATGGGCAGCACTTCCACCACTTTTTTACCCTTGGGGTAGTAGTAGAGGCGCATCTCGGCCACGTTCAGCACGATCCCTTCACGGGGTGCATCCGGCAGGATCAGTTGCTGGGGGATCACCAGCTTCTCGCCGGTCTGTACCAGCAGGGGATCCGCATCGGGGTTGGCTTCGGTCATGTTGGTGAGCCCCAGCTGGAATTTGGCCGCAATGGCCTCCAGCGGCTGGCCGTTCTCTTCGGCCGGAACCACATATTCCAGATTTTCCCCTACCAGACGGCTGTTGGCCGCAGGCAGAGCATATTCAACAGCGAAAACCGGCGCAGCGGTCAGCAGCAGGCTGTAGCAGAGTGTTGCCACACTATTGCGAAGGAGCTTCATAACTTTCCCATGATGATGACTTGAAGTGACGTCTCTGGGCTGGCAGCTGATCAAGAGGGGATCAGGGACGCGAAGAGAAGGCTGCCATTTTTCTCCTCTGTACGGCAAATTTCAACTGACAAGTGGCGACGGGTCGATGATTAATATGCGGTTTTTTCCGCGTCCTCGACCCGCCCCATTTCCCTGTTTATCCCCGTTGCCAGGCTCGCATGTCGTAACCTGTGGGAGATTGGTGCAACCGCAGATGAAATTGCTCAATGATGGCGAAGATATGGTCGAAAATATCGGCCTGAATCCCTTCGTAATCAGCCCATGCGGTAGTCGCGGTAAAGCAGTAAATTTCCAGCGGCAGACCGTCTGACGTCGGTGCCAGCTGGCGCACCATCAGGGTCATATCCTTGCGAATGCCGGGGTGGGCGCGCAGGTAGGCATCCAGATAGGCGCGCAGAGTGCCGAGGTTAGTGAGGTGACGACCATTGATGGGGCAGCTCAGGGCATCGCTCAGCTGCTGGTTGTAAGCGCTCAGCTCCTGCTCCTTGCGGCTCAGATAGGGTGCCAACAGTTGCGCCTGCTTGAGCAGCAACTGCTCCTCGGCCGTCAGAAAGCGCACGCTGGTCATGTCGATATTGACGCTGCGCTTGATGCGGCGCCCCCCCGACTCGGTCATCCCCTGCCAGTTCTTGAAAGAGTCGGAGATCAGGGCATAGGTGGGAATGGTGGTGATGGTCTTGTCCCAGTTCGACACCTTGACCGTGGTAAGCCCGATGTCGGTCACCTCGCCATCGGCGCCGTACTTGTCCATCTGCAGCCAGTCACCGACACTCAGCATCCGGTTGGCGGAGAGCTGGATCCCCGCCACCAGCCCGAGGATGGGGTCCTTGAACACCAGCATCAGCACTGCGGTCATGGCACCCAGACCACTGAACAGGAACAGCGGCGACTTGCCGAGCAGCAGGGCGATCATCAGGATGCCCACCAGAATGCTGCCTACCAGCTTGGCCCCCTGGAAGATGCCGCGCAGGGGCAAATCCCGACCAAGGCGGGTGTAACGGCTCACCGACAACAGGCAGTCGAGCAGGGCGAAGAAGGCCAGCAGCAGGAACAGCAAGATCCAGAGCTGGGCCACCATCTCGATAAGCTTGAGGCTGTCCGATTGACGGGGCAGCCAGATCTCCGCCTGACCGAGCAGCACGGCGCCCTGCAGCACGAAGGCGAGCCGGTTGAAGAGGCGCTGTTGCAGCTGGGGCGGCAGCCACACCTGCTTGGCCTTGCCGAGGATCCCCACCAGCCGGACCAGCAGCACCCGGTGCAGCGCCATGTGCAGCAGCAACGAGGTGATGACGATAAAGCCCAGCGCGATCACCAGCGCCATCATGCTGGTCACTTCCACCCCAAGGCCCGACAACCAGTTAAAAAACGCCTCTTTCATTGCTCTCTCCCGAACCGGGCAGCCCGCTGGCTGCAAAAACAGTGGTGGTCAGGGTACCGCTCCCCTCCCCCATGTCAAATCGGTGAACGCCAGAAATGACAACGCCCGGCACAGGCCGGGCGTTGTTTCAAAGCGAGGCTGACTTAGCAGACCAGGCTCAGGGCATCGCGGGCGATGACCAGCTCTTCGTTGGTCGGGATCACCATGGCGCAACGGCTGTCGGCGGTGGTGATGCGACCTTCGCCACCCAGTACGGCAGCGTTGTTGGCCTCTTTGTCCACCTTGAAGCCGAACAGGGCCAGACGGTTCAGCACCATCTCGCGCACCATGGCGGCGTTCTCACCGATACCGCCGGTAAAGACCACGGCGTCCAGACGACCGTCCATCGCAGCGGCATAGGCGCCGACATACTTGGCCACACGGTAGGTGAAGACATCCAGCGCGCGCTTGGCACCGGCGTCGGTGGCGTAGTTGGTGGTGACGTAGCGGCAGTCGCTGCTCGCTTCTGTCATCCCCAGCAGACCGGACTCACGGGTCAGGGTGTGGTTGATCTGCTCCACGCTGTATCCGAGCTGGTCGTGCATGAAGAAGACTACGGCCGGATCGATATCACCGGAGCGGGTACCCATCGCCAGACCTTCCAGCGGAGTCAGACCCATGGAGGTGTCAACGGATTCGCCGTTCTTGATGGCGCAGACAGAGGCACCGTTACCCAGGTGGCAGTTGATGATGTTCAGTTCATTCAACGGCTTGCCCAGCTCTTTCGCGGCTTCTTCCGCGATGTAGCGGTGAGAAGTACCGTGAGCACCGTAACGACGGATGCCGTGTTCACGGTAGAGCTTGTGCGGCAGCGCATAGAGGTAGGCCTCTTGCGGCAGGGTCTGGTGGAAGGCGGTGTCGAAGACGGCCACGTTCTTCTCGGACAGCTGCGGGAACACTTTCAGCGCGGCGCGAATACCGATGAGGTGCGCCGGGTTGTGCAGCGGGGCGAACGGAATGGCGGCTTCGATACCGGCAATCACGCCGTCATCAATGCGCACGGAGCGGGAGAACTGCTCGCCACCGTGTACGATTCGGTGACCGATGGCCACCAGTTGCTCGGCAAGAGTCGGATCCTGCGGCAGGATGTGACCCACGATATGGTCGAGGGCCTCCTGGTGAGCGGCACCCGCTCCCAGCATGGCTTCGCCCTTGACCCCGTGGAGTTTCCATTTGATACGTGCATCATCCAGATTGAAGCATTCGGCCAGGCCGGACAGCATGTCCTCACCTGTTTCGGCGTCCATTACGGCAAATTTCAGGGAAGAGCTACCGCAGTTAAGGATCAATACCAACTTGCTCATTTTCTACATCTTCCTGTGCTTCGGCTTTATGCCGACAGTGTCGTGTCATCCAAAAGAGGATGGGATTCCCCTGCCGGGGGCTTATGGTCGCAGGAGGGTGCGTCCAATTTTTCAATTCTTGCTCTTGAAAGAGTCATCGCAACCTGTGGTGCGTATCACTGGTTTCAATTCTTGCTCTTGAAAGAGTGATCGCAACTTGTGGTGCGTATCACTGGTTTCAATGCTTGCGAGTCTCAACGCATCAGCTGCGCAGGGCTCACCTCAATGGGAATGCTCAGGCGATAGCCAGCAGATCCTTGTGTACCTTGACCACCAGCTTCTTCACCCTGGCGGGCTGATTGAAGGTACAGAGCGGGCGGTGCAGCTCGCCCGGCCAGAAGATGGCGAAATCGCCCGGTTGCAGCGCCAGATAAGTGGTCTGCTCGTCATCGACAAACCAGAGGTCGGGATGGGGATGGTCGGCGCCGTCGCTCACGTAGTCGTGGGGGCCCACACCTATCCACTCTTCACCGCGCAGCAGCAACTGGATATCGAGATACTGCTGATGGAATTCGCCACGGCGATCCGCGGCTGGCTCGGTCAAATCCTCGCTCACCAGACAGAACAGGTTGAGACCATCGATCTCGGTCTTGCCGAGCGGAGCGTCACCCCAGTGCGCCACGCTCTTCACCACCTCGGCCATGATACGGGCCAGCGGGGCGGGCAGCGGCGTCCGCTGCAGGGTGTTCAGGCTACCGGTGATCATGGCGTCTGTTTCCTGTTAGGTATATCTGGGCGGCATCTTTGCCAGCCAATGAAAAAGGACCTGTGACAGGTCCTTCAATAATGCCGTCTGCAATCCGTGCAAACCGGTTTAGAGCTTTTGCTCATGTTCAGCTATATGGGCACTGTTACACACTCGTCAGCACCTTGCCAAGAGACATAATCCCATTTTCATAGTGATCGTACCAGCTGAAACCATATTATTCACCACCCTTTCCCCCTCGACTTTGACCAGACGCAAAAACGGGCGCATCAGCGCCCGTTTTTTTCGCAAAACCGTTTAACAACCGGTTTCATTCAAGCCTTTTTGGCGTTTTCCACCGGTTTGGCGTACATGGCACGCCAGATCGCCTTGTGCTCTTCCGGCACCTCTGACTGACGGGTCAGGAAGGCCGCCTGCTCGATGGTGTTGGCCTTGCCGGAGACATCGGCCGCCAGATAGTTGCTGGGGAAGAGGTGGTAACTGCTCCAGATCGCCTTGTCGATCAGCGCGGCCAGTTCGTCCGGATCGCTGAAGCCCTCGGTAATGGGGGCGCCGAAGGAGACGTGTACCCGCCCCTTCATGCCGACGATACCGGCGACGATACTCTCGATATCCTCGAACTCGCCCTTCTCATAGCTGCCGTTGACCGACTTCTCGTAGAGCTCGCGCGCCTTCGCCTTGTCGGTCGGGTCCAGCTCGTAGCTGATGCTGACCGGCACGATATTGAGGCTGCGCATGTAGTCGACGAAGTCGATCTTCTGCTTCTTGCCGTCGACGTAGAACATCTTGAGGATGGCGGGATCTGTCTTGTCATCGCCATTCTTGGCGCGCCCTTCCTTCTGGGCAATCCAGATGGAGTGACCTTCGTGAACCGAATTGCCGATATAGGCAGACAGCTCGCCGAGCGCCTTCATCATCTCCCGCGGCCCCTTGGCGGAGCGTTTGACGATAAAGCTCTTGTTGAGCTTCATCAGCTCGGTGGCGCAGGGTTTGCGCAGCAGGTTGTCACCGATGGCAATGCGCACGGTATCGAAACCGTGGGTGTGCAGCCCCCAGTTGACGAAGGCCGGATCCATGGCGATGTCTCTGTGGTTGGAGACAAACAGATAGCCCTGCTCTTTCTTCAGATGCTCTATCCCGGAGAAGGTCACCCCCTTGGTAGAGGTGGCGATCATGCGGGACATGTACCGGGTGACCCCCATCTGGACCTGATGCACAGTGGTCACTTTTGACCATTTGCGGCGCAGGAACAGGCGGATCATCGGGCGGATGGCCCAACCCAGCCAGCTCATCAGGGAACCGAAACGATACTTGGCGATGGCGCCGATAAATTCATCATCCTGGATCAGCCGTTCGATGGCTGCCGGCACTTCTTCATCGCGGTAGGGGCGAATATCCGCGAATCTATCTACTTCAGTCACAATGTCAGCCTTGCATGCTAGGAAACCGCAGCCAACCCGCGTTGGCCGGGGAAAATTCAGGGCGCAATTTTACACGCTTTTATGGCAAGGGGTATGAGACAAGCATGAATAGTGAGATCTGACCAGTTTATTAATCGGATGCCAGTGCCAGCGCGACCGCCGCCTCGGCATGGATGGCGGTGGTGTCGTAGAGCGGCACCGCCGCCCGGGCATCCCCCACCAGCAGGGCAATCTCGGTGCAGCCAAGGATCACCGCCTCGGCACCCGCAGCCGCCAGCCCCTCGATAATGGCCAGATACTCGGCCCGCGACGATTCACGGATCTCCCCCAGACAGAGCTCGTCATAGATGATCCTGTGTACCCGCTCCCGCTCAGCTTCGGCAGGCACCAGCACCGCCAACCCGAAGCGATCCTGCAAGCGCCCTTTGTAAAAATCCTGCTCCATGGTGAAGCGAGTGCCGAGCAGGCCGACCCGGGTTATCCCGTCCGCCTGCAATTTGGCCGCGGTAGCATCGGCGATATGGAGCAGCGGGATATCGATGGCTGCCTCAATCTCGGGCGCCACCTTGTGCATGGTGTTGGTGCCGATCAGCAAGAAATCGGCGCCGCCATCTTGCAACTTGCGCGCCTCCGCCGCCAGCAAACGGGCGGTAGCGGGCCAGTCACCGGCATGCTGCAACCGCTCGATACCGGCAAAATCGACGCTGTTGAGCAGCACCCGCGCCGAGTGCAAACCGCCGAGCTGTGCCCGCACCCCGCGGTTGAGCGCCTGATAGTAACTGACGGTGGACTCCCAGCTCATGCCACCCAGCAGACCGATACATTTCATAGGAACTCCTTTCATCCCAAGGGAGGGCAGAACCACGCCACCTTGCAGGCAAGGTCACGGGATCGAGATAAAAAAGGCCCCGCAGGGCCAACAAGACAGCCGGTAAAGGCCCTGGTCAACCCCGGGCTAAATCCAGATCATCCCGACACAGGCGGCCGTCGCCAGCCCCATGCCGAGGTTGAAACGCCGCCAGCCCCGGGCTGTGCGAATGATTTGCCGCACCTGGGCACCAAACAACACCCAGAACGCCCCGGTGTAAAGGCCGGTAATAAAGAAGATCACCAACACCCAGAGCGCGGAGGGCCAGTAAGCCTCCCCCGCCAGAGTGAAACCGCTGATGGCGGAGAGCGCCATCATCCATGCCTTGGGGTTGAGCAGTTGCAGCATGGCCCCCTGATGGGCGGGAATGAGCGGCCGGTTGCCCTCGGCCGGGCCGCTGGCGGTCGCCACCTTCCACGCCAGCCAGAGCAGATACGCCGAGCCGATAATCTTGAGGCCATCGTGCAGCAGCGGCACCTTCTCGAACACCACGCCAAGCCCCAGCGCGGTAGCGAGGATCATCAGATTGATCCCCCCCACCACCCCCACCAGCAGGGGAATCGTGCGGCGAAACCCCTGCGCCGCCCCGGCGCTGGTGAGCAACATGTTATTTGGCCCCGGCGTGCCGCAGGTAACCAGGGCAAACCCCGCCAGGGGCAGTAACCAGTTCAGATCCATCTCAACCTCTTGTCGATTCAACGCCCCCGTTATGGGGAAAGCCTTCTAATATGCAGAGCCAACCCCGTGGCGACAAGTCAGAAATGCCTCTTTCTCGGCCACCTCCCCCTCCAGCGCAACACGGCTCAATACCAGAGCATCACCACACAGAGTGCCGTCAGCAGGCCGAGAGAACCGTTGAGTCGCCGCCAGCCCCGATCCGAGCTGATCCAGTTGCTCAGCTGATGGCCGAACAGTACCCAGACAAAGCAGACCGGCAGGGCCACCAGCGCAAACATGACCATCACCGCCAGCTGACTCGACCAGTAACTGGCGCCGGGCAGGCTGAACAGACTGATGGCGGAGATCCCCATCATCCACGCCTTGGGATTGAGGAACTGAAAGCCCAGCCCCTCCAGCATGGTCAACGGACGGGCCCTCCGGGCCGGATCCCCCGGCGCCCCGGCCACCGCGATACGCCACGCCAACCACAGCAGATAGAGGCTGCCGAAGATCTGCAAACCGAGCCGTAGCAGGGGCCAGCGCTCGAACAGCGGATAAAGCCCCAGCGCCAGCACCAGTTGCAACACCGGCTGCCCCAGCCCCACCCCGAGCAGATGTGGCAGAGTGCGACGCACCCCGAAGTTGGCGCCGGAAGCCGTCAGCATCAGGTTGTTGGGCCCCGGCGTACCGCAGGTGAGTACGGCAAAACTGAACAGGGTAACATACCACTCCATCGTCATATTGTGACTCCTTACTCGCTGAGTTGTATCGATACAATGCAAGCTATTTGATTGTTATCAGGCTGAAATTCACGCTATATTGACAACAAATTTGGATCAATGGATTTATTGTCACCATGACAATCTGGACGCCCGACCTTGCGGCCTTCGATGGCCCCCTCTACCTCAAGCTGGTCAAAGCAATCGAACAGGGGATCGCGAATGGCGAGCTGCCACCGCAGACCCGATTGCCTACCCACAGATCCCTGGCGGATCGTCTGGGTGTCACCGTCGGCACCGTCACCCGCGCCTACAGCGAGGCGGAGCGGCGCGGCCTGCTGGCCGCCCGGGTGGGCCACGGCACCTGGGTCAAGGGAGCGAACACGGATCCCGCCAATGAGTGGGTGATCCGTCAGGAGGAGGGGCACCGCATCGAGCTGTGGCAGAACCTGCCGGTGCAGCTGGATCGGGCGGCCATCATTCGCCCCATGCTGGGGGAAGTGGCGGACGGGGATCTCAACGCCCTGCTCGGCTACGACAAGGAGGCGGGACGACCGGATCAGCGCCAGCAGTTCGTCAACTGGCTGGCGGAGCAAGGGGTGGCCTGTAGTGAGGATCGCCTGCTGTTCAGCCACGGCGCCCAGCACGGCATCATGCTGGCGCTGCTGGCGACCGGCTGCGTGGGGGAGACCATCCTGTGCGAGGGGCTGAGCTACCCCGGTATGCTGGGCAATGCCCGCCAGCTGAAGAATCAGGTGGTGGGACTGGCGATGGACGAGGAGGGGCTGCTGCCCGAGGCGCTGGACGCCGCCTGCCGCACCCGCCGGGCCAAGCTGCTCTACCTCACCCCAACCCTGCAAAACCCCACCACCGCCATCATGAGTCTGGCGCGGCGGGAGGCCATCGTCACCATCGCCCGTCGCCACGATCTGCTGATCATCGAGGATGACGTCAACGGCCTGCTGCCCCAGCAACCTGTGATCCCTCTGGTCAATCTGGCGCCGGAGCGGGTCATCTATCTGGGCAGTCTGGCCAAGATCGCCTGCGGCGGCCTGCGGGTGGGCTTCGTGCTGACGCCCCCTGCCCTGCGCAGCGCCTTCGCCCAGACCATGCGGCTGTCGAGCTGGATGGTGAGCCCGCTGCTGATCGAGCTCGCCTGCAAAATGGTCAGTCAGCGCCAGATCATGCCGCTGGTCGAGCAGCAGCGGGAGATCCTCAAACGCCGTGGCGAACTGCTGCGCCACCTGCTGCCTGCCGCCCGCTGGCAGCCTGGCAGCATGCACGCCTGGCTACCGCTGCCTGAGCCTTGGCGCAGCCAGCAGTTTGCTGCCGCCGCCGACGCCCTTGACGTTGGCGTGGCGAGCGGGGAACACTTCGCTGCCGGTCAGTTTGCCGCTCCGCAAGGGGTGCGCCTGAGCCTGAGCCAACCCGCCACCGACGCCCGAGTCGGCGAAGGGCTGGCCCGTCTGGCGCAACTGCTGCAGGGGACGCCCCCGAGCAATCCCCTGCTATAGTCAGGGCCAGCCGACCTGACCTTCACGCTTCATCGTCATTGCCAAGGAGATGCCGTGCCCCCCATCAGAGCCGCCCTACTGCTTGCCACCCTGTTGTTGGGTGGCTGCGCCTCGTCAACGACCCACCAACAGCTGGGGGCCGCGCTCAATGGACTGGAAGGGGAGTTGCAACGACTGGAAGAGGAGCTGGCGGCGATGAACGGCCTGCACTATCAAAAGGCGATCGATGCGCCGCTCAGTTTGCGCCGTGCGCTCGGGGCGCCGCAGCCCACACCAGAGGGGCTGGTACCGATGACCAGCAAGCTGGAGGATGGGCCAATCCTGCGCTATCAATACCGACTGCCAGCGGGGATGGCGAGCCTACCCCAGGACAACCTCTGCCAGCGCTACGAGTTCGAGCTGCGCCATCTGGGCCGCCTCGGCAAGCTCGAAGTCAGCTGGCAAGGGAAACTAGGGAGTGGTTCACACCTGATCCGTCAAACAGAGTGTGTCTTTCTCACCGGGGTACATGGCTCCCGGTAACCACCTATAGTGCCCTCTCCCTTCCCGCGCTGACTACTGTCACTTTTCCTCCCTCCGCAGAGTTGTCGCTATGTTCCTCTTGGGTCTACTCTGATCTACTCGTGGAGTATTGAAAGGACGCGTGCATGACGATACTGCTGCTCGAAGAGGATCCCCTGCTCCGTAGCGCCATCACCAGAGAACTGACCGAACAGGGTATTCCTGCTGAACGGATCCACCACCACAGCCATCCGGGTCAGGAACGCAGCGGTCTGCTCACCCTGCTGCAACAACAGCCATTCGATGCCATTGTCTGCCAGCAAAATAGAAAACTGGGCCATGACGGCGCCCGCCTGCTGCATGAGGCACACTACCTCGGCCTGCTGCAACCCGCCTGCGTCCTGTTGTTGCTGGATGCGGACCAGAACGAGCAGGATTTTCTCCCCTCGGACCTCTACTTCTCCCTCCATCTGCCACTCCCCTTCATGGCAGGAGAGCTCACGACTGTGCTCAAGCAGTTGGCACAACTGAGCAAAATGACCCACACCCTCGCCCCTCCGGCCCTGCTGCGGGAGTGGAAACTGGCGACCGCACTCTGTGAAGACCTGCTCTATCAACGGGACAACCGCCCCCTTGCCCCCTGGCTGGATCGGTTCAAGGGCTACCTGCTGCTGCAATCCAGCGAACAGCTCACTGCCGCTCAGCATTATGCCCTCTGCGCCAACGAGTATCGGGCAAGCTGGCCAAGGGTCGGACTGTTTTACGCCATGTTGGGATTGGGCAAACTGCAGAGTGCCGAAACTGACTTGCAGCGTCATCAGGCCATATTGCCGACCGCCACCCGACTGGAGCTGCAACTCGCCAGCCAGCTGCACCAACATCAGTGGCAGGCAGCCTGGGAGACCATGGTGCAGCTGCAGCAAGTCCGCCCTCATCAACCACGCTGGCATCAGCTGGCCATGATTCTGGGACTGTTACAGCAAGACGAGAGGAAGGTACTGGAACAAGCCAGCACCCTGAATCTTCACTATTTCAGTGAGCTGCGCGTCCGGTTGGCCATCGACCACTTCATGATCAATGCCATGCTGGCGGTACTGTGGCATGCACCGTCCAGCAACCGGATCCGCTCCCTGAAACAGGAGTGGACCCACCTGCAGCGAACAGTGAACCTGCCACCCCAGGAGTACGAGCTGCTGCAAGCACTGATGCAAGGACTGGATTACTGCTTCGACGAGGCGTTGATCCTGATCGCCCACCATCAACCCAACCAGGCGAGCGAGAACCATCTCACCCTGTTGTTGGGCTTTGCCGTCTGTCAGTTTTGTGGCCTGCCCCATCATGCCCAGCGTTATCTCGCCCAACTGGCACACTACCGTGACCGTGTCGCGCCCCACCCACTGACCCGTAAACTGTTTCACCATCTGCTAACGGAACTGGGCCAACGGTTGATGACGCGGGAGCAGCGCCTGACCAGCTTGCGCCAGACCCGCCATCAGGGGATACAAAAAGGTGATTATCAACTGGCTCTGCAGGCCGGCTTGCAGTTGCTGGAGGAGTTCCCTGCCCTGCCCGGCGATGCCTGGCAATTGCTGGAACTGCTGCAACACAGCTGGCCGACGGGCATGGCTGCCCCTAAGGTAGCGCTGCTGGTCGATACCCTGGAGCGGCGCCTCAAGCACAGCCCTGCGTTTCTGGATCAACATGCCCAGCAGTACCAGCGTACTCTGCAGGAGATCCGCACCCACTTGCAGCCGCACCTCTCCGGCAGTGGCCCATCCAGCTTGGCCAAGGGGCCCCCGGAGTCATGATGAAGCAGCAGGGGGTGCACTTACCTGCGCCACCAGCCACCACATAGAGAGAGGGGAGCCTTGGCTCCCCTCTATTCATTTCGTGTACCCTTATGGCCCTCAAGGACGGGCACAAGCAGCTACGGTGACAGATGACTGTTATGTACCCGGGCTCAGCCCAGCGCATCACTCTCCAGCGCCGCCTTGAGAAAATCTTTCCAGCTGATGATGCCGACCAGAGCGCCATTCTCCAGCACCGGCAGGCAGGAGACCCCCTTCTCCAGCATCAGCTTGACGCCGTCGCGCACGGTGAGATGGGGAGCGATGGTGACGAGCTGACGACTCATGATCTGGTGGGCCCGCTTGTTGAGGGTTTCGGTATCGCGGCTCATCTCGGCTTCGGAGTCGAGATAGGGGCTGATGGCGCGGAACAGATCCCGATCCGAGATGACCCCCACCAGCTCCTCCTCTTCCAGCACCAGCAGATGGCGAAAGTGTGCCTGCTCGAAGATATCCCTGATGACTCGGAGTCGATCATCCATTGAAACGGTGGCGACCCGGGTCGTCATAATATCCCTGATATGCATGCTAACCTCCCGTAACCAAACTGGTTTCTCTGTTATGGCATGTTTTTGCAGCGCCAGCCAGTGGCCAGCCCTTCGCTACAGTGCAAATCAGCGTCATTTCACGTAAGATCCGCGCCAGTTTTTCTCCTCCATTTTGAGCAAGCAGATCCCACCCATGATAGTTGCCAGTCAAATCGAACTGATCCGCGGCGGCCGCAAGCTGCTGGACAACGCCTCCGCCACCATTCACCCCGGCCACAAAGTGGGTCTGGTGGGCAAAAACGGCTGTGGCAAGTCCACCTTTTTTGCACTGGTACGGGGCGAGCTGGCCATCGACAGCGGTACCTTCAGCCTGCCCGCTGGCTGGCAGATTGCGGGCGTGGCGCAGGAGACTCCGGCGCTCGATTGCTCCGCCCTCGACTACGTGATCGACGGCGACAAGGAGTTCCGCTCGCTGGAAGCCCAGCTGGCGCAAGCCGAGCAGGATGACAATGGGCTGCTGGTGGCCGAGCTGCACGGCAAACTCGACACCATCGGCGCCTACAGCATTCGCGCCCGCGCCGCCGAACTGCTGCACGGCCTCGGTTTCAGCGATGAGCAGTTGAGCTCCCCGGTGCGCAGCTTCTCCGGTGGCTGGCGCATGCGTCTGAACCTCGCTCAGGCGCTGCTCTGCCGCTCCGATCTGCTGCTGCTCGATGAACCGACCAACCACCTGGATCTCGACGCCGTCATCTGGCTGGAGAAGTGGCTCAAGGGCTATCAGGGCACGCTGGTGCTCATCTCTCACGACCGCGATTTCCTCGATTCGGTCATCAGCCGCATCATCCATATCGAGAACGGCAAGCTCAACGAATACACCGGCGGCTACTCCGACTTCGAACTGCAGCGCGCCGAACATCTGGCCCAGCAGCAGTCGATGTACGAGAAGCAGCAGCGGGAGATGTCCCACATGCAGGCGTATGTGGACCGCTTCCGCTACAAGGCCTCCAAGGCCCGCCAGGCCCAGAGCCGCCTGAAAGCGATGGAGCGGATGGAGAAGATCCTGCCCGCCCACGCCGACTCCGAGTTCAGCTTCGAGTTTCGCGAGCCGTCGGCCCTGCCGACCCCGCTCATTGCCATGGAGAACCTCTCTGCCGGTTACGGTGACAAGGTGATCCTGGAGAAGATCAAACTCAATCTGGTACCGGGTTCGCGCATCGGTTTGCTCGGTCGCAACGGCGCCGGCAAGTCCACCTTTATCAAGATGCTGTCCGGCTCCAACCCGCCGCTCTCCGGCAAGCTCGAAGTGAGCGCCGGGGTGAGCATCGGCTACTTCGCCCAGCATCAGCTGGAGACCCTGCGTCTCGATGATTCCCCGCTCGATCATCTGGCCCGCCTCGCGCCGGACAAGACCGAGCAGGAGCTGCGCAACTATCTGGGCAGCTTCGGCTTCCACGGTGACAAGGCGCTCGACAAGGTGGCCCCCTTCTCCGGTGGCGAAAAAGCGCGGCTGGTGCTGGCGCTGATCACCTGGCAAAAGCCGAACCTCCTGCTGCTGGATGAACCGACCAACCACCTGGATCTGGAGATGCGCCACGCCCTGACCATGGCGCTGCAAGGCTTCGAAGGGGCCATGGTAGTGGTCTCCCACGACCGTCACCTGCTGCGTACCACCACAGATGACTTCTATCTGGTGCACGGTGGCCGGGTCGAGCCGTTCGACGGCGATCTGGACGACTACCACAAGTGGCTCGGCGAGCAGGAGAAAGAGGCCAACGCCAAACCGGCCGACGGCCCCGTCTCTGCCAACTCGGCAGTGGCGCGCAAGGATCAGAAGCGGCGCGAGGCGGAGTTCCGCCAGCAAACCCGTCCCCTGCGCCAGAAGCTGGAAAAGCTCGAAGCGAGCATGGAGAAACTGCAAGGCAAGCTTGGCGACATCGAGAGCCAACTGGCCGACCCCGCCATCTACGAAGAGAGCGCTAAAACCAAGCTCTCCGAGCTGCTCAAATCCCAGGGCCCCCTCAAGGAGCAGCTGGAAGAGGTAGAGCTGGAGTGGATGAGCCTCTCCGAAGAGCTGGAAACCATGGAGCAAGCCTTCTTTGCGTGACGAACAGCTGATGGCCAGCGAGCGGGTCGCGGTCCACGAATTGCCGACGCCGATCGGCTTCTGGCACTGGAGCGGCAAGGTCTATGGTGAGCGCAGCCAGGATTGGCTCACCGTGCAGGAGCAGGGGGGCAACGTCAATCTGGCGCTGCTGCTGCACCGGCTCGATCAACTCGGCATCGTGGTCGATCTCACCGACCTGCAACCAGCGCTGGTGCAAACCGAGGCGGTGCTAACCCCGTGGCGCGCCCTGCGCCAAAGCGCCAAGGCGCGGCTCGACGAGCAGCAGTATCAGTCGATGCTGGCCCACGAACTGGAGCTGGAGCGGCTGCAACAGGGCGTCCTGTTGCAGACCCTGCGCAGCCTCTCCCTGTTTCGCGGCAACAGCCGCAATTTGTTGAACTATCTATCGTTACTGGGTGCCCAGCAGGGCCCCCTCAGAGATCTAATATGCTGAGCTATCGCCACGCCTTTCACGCCGGCAACCATGCCGACGTGCTGAAACACGCCGTTCAGGCCCTGATCATCGAGTCCCTCAAGAAGAAGGAGAAACCCTTCATCGTGCTGGACACCCATGCCGGTGGCGGTCTCTACGACCTGCGCGGCGACTGGTCCCAGAAGAAGGCCGAGTATGCCGATGGCATCGGCCGCCTGTGGGACGAGCGGGCCCAATGGTCTGCCATGGCCCCCTATCTCGGCATCATCGAAGAGATGAACAGCGATGGCGAGCTGCACTACTACCCCGGCTCGCCGGAGCTCTCCCGTCGCCTCACCCGCGAGCAGGACAAGCTGGCGCTGATGGAGCTGCACAACAACGAGGTCGAAGATCTGCGCGCCAATATGGGTTACGACCCTCGCGTGGCCGTGCACCACCGCGACGGCTTCGAGGGGCTGATCGCCCTGCTGCCGCCGACCCCGCGCCGCGGGCTGGTGCTGATCGACCCGCCCTATGAGCTCAAAGAAGATTACTTCGCCGTGGTCGACACCCTGAAAAAGGCGCAGAAACGCTGGGCGACCGGCATCTACGCCCTCTGGTACCCCATTCTGGGGGAAGAGGCGGACAAATCCCGCGACATGCTGCGCGCCATCAAGCGCGAAAACTTCGGCAACGTGCTGGTGGCCGAGCTGGAAGTGGCCGGTCAGACCAAGGATTGGGGCATGAACGGCTCAGGCATGCTGATCATCAGCCCGCCCTGGATGCTGGACGAGCAGATTGAAGCCTTCCTCAAACCGCTGTGTGCCAAGCTGGCGCAGGGCGCCGGCGCCCAATACAAGGTCGAGTGGCTGAACAAGGTCGAAGAGTAAACCTGCACCAGCCCGCTCCGGCGCCCGGCCAAGGCGCCAGCAAGTCGCTCACCCAAGCCGTCCACAGTGGCGGCATGGCCAGCAAAGAGAAGCCCCGTTCAGGAGCTTCTTGTTTTTTTACCCGCTACCGCTTTAGCCACGAACTCTGTTCCCCACTAACTGTTTACCTCACCAATGGCAGCACCCGCCCCATCTGCACACCAGATCAGTCGTTATTGACTAATTAGTCGATCCAGATCAGAAATCGGCCATCTGGCCCTTTCCCTCCATCGACCCGCCGCTAATATATCCGATTGGCAACACACACCTCGTTGGAGTCTCCCATGAGCCATGCCAACCCCATCCCGTTGGTGAAATGCAGCAGACTGGAAGCTGAAATTCAGAGGCGGTAGCCATGCCGGATGGAATGGATAAGCGAGAGTTTCCTACGACCCACTCAACATGGTGACGGCCCCATTTTTATTTCTGACCTGCTCATGCAGGCATGCTTTGGCGGCGCTTTCCAAGACTGCGCTGAGCACTTTTTTCACACCAATAGTAACAGCGGCACAAAAAGAGGAGGTCAAGCGAATACATTCAAGTATCAGAGGTAGACTGGTAATATTTTGATTTGATTTTATTTTTCCATGTCAAAAATCAGAGCAGATCGGATTTATATGGAAGGCTCTGCTATCGGATTAGTGCCGCCCTCTATCTAATCACCGTTAAATTATCAAGAAGGAGCGAGAATTGAATTCAATTGACGATATATTTAGCTTTATTATTGAAATCGAAAAGCTTAAAAATGTACTTCGAAAAACCAAGCCTGTCGGTCTAAATCGCTTTGAAAATTCTGGTGAGCACAGCTGGCATGTTTGTCTAGTAGCATTACTTTTTAAAGAATATTCCAACTTTGAAATCAATATTGACCGTGTAATTAAAATGTTACTTATTCATGATCTTGGTGAAATTGATGCAGGAGACACAATTGTGTACTCCTGCGAAAATAAAGAAATAAAGGAATTAGAAGCTGCCAGCATCCGAAGAGTTTTTAATCTATTACCAAGTCATTTAGCTGCGGAGCTATCAGATCTTTGGCACGAATTTGAAGAAGGTATTACACCCGACTCAATTTATGCAAAATCCATAGATCGAATTCCTCCTCTACTCCACAACATATATGGAAATGGTCACAGCTGGAAAGAACACAATATCTCTGCTGCACAGGTGTATGGCCTGAATAGTAGAATCGGAAAAGGCAGTGAGTTAGTTTGGGAAAATCTTAAGCAAAAGCTAAAAACCGCTGAATCTGAGGGAATTCTTAAGCAGTACAAATCTGGGACACCACCTTTCTGAGCAAGGTGTAGCATAACCAAAACCCAAAAGATGGGTGTCCAAGGTCTGGCAACCTAGCCTGGAGCCCCTTCCGCAGCCAGCCCTATGAGCGGGCGGGCAGATCCTGTTTCAGCGCAACCAGCAACAGGGCCAGCAGGCCAAAGGGCGGAAACAGACAGAGTAGGGAGCAGATAAGGGTGACCAGCGCCGGATGCTCGCTCTTGCGGCGCGCCAGTCGCCAGGCGATGACGCCGACGATGACCATCAGCAACGCAATGAACTGGCCAAGCAGGGTGGCATTGATATTCATGAAAGATCCTTTTTCATGGGCAAGTGTGAAGAACCTGTACTTTATCGCCTTGGCTGCGATTGGCAACCGCTGAACCTCACCGGCCACTCGCCCGTCGATAGGTTCTCTCTATTTCGGCAATAGATGAGAATAGTTTTCATTTAATCTCATTTCGGCAGATACTCTCATTATCAACAGAGGGAGCCGCCATCATGAAAAAGACCATCAGCTTTGCCATCCTGCACTTCGGTGTCGCCTTTACCGTGGCCTACCTGCTGACCGGTGAGCTGCTGACCGCCAGCCTGATCGCCCTGATCGAGCCCGCCGTCAACACGGTCGCCTTCTACTTTCATGACCTTGGCTGGCACAAGCTCAAGCCAAAGCACAGCCTGCAGGCCAAGACCAGCAGCTTCGCGGTGGTCCACTTCTCGGTGGCCTTCGGGGTGGCCTTCCTGCTGAGCGGCGAGCTGCTCACCGGTGGTGTGATGGCGATGATCGAACCGGCCATCAATACCGTGGTGTTCTTCTTCCACGAGCGGCTGTGGCGCGCCCGCAGTCAGCAACTGGCGCTGGCCTGATCAACCGGGCAACCCGCCTACCCTTTATCGCGGCCACAAAAAGCCCGACATTCCGGCCAGGAGTGTCGGGTTTTTCCGCTTTGCAGCCATTCAGCTGTGCAAGTGCGCTCAGCTCCCCTGCTGCATTGCCCTGTAGAGTGTGCTGTAGTAGGCAGATATGCCCTCCTCATTGCTGGAATCTATCGATGAACAAGACCTTGCTTGCCACCCTGCTGTTTGCCCCTCTGCTGGCCAGCGCCGCAACCCCCTCCTTTGACTGCACCAAAGCCTCCGGGTCGGTCGAAACCCTGATCTGCAAGGATGCCGGACTGGCCGCCCTTGATAACGAACTGGCGGCCCTCTACCCCAAGGCGATTGCCGCGCTCTCTCCCGAACAGCTCAAGACCGAGCGCGCCATGCAGCGCGGCTGGATCAAGGGGCGTAACGACTGCTGGAAGGGGCAGGATCTGCGCCAGTGTGTGGAGGATAACTACCTGCTGCGGATCACCGAACTGCAGATCAGCGGCGGCCAGCTGATGGTGCCGGCACCGGTCAACTACAAGTGCGGCAAGAGCGTCACTCTCTCCACCTACTTCTATAACGATGCCAAGCTGCCCGCCGCGGTGATTAACCTGAGCGAGGGCGACAAGCAGCAACAAGTGCTCGCCTATGAAGCCCCCAGCGCCAGCGGCGCCCGTTATGAAGGGCAAAATCTCACCTTCTTCACCAAGGGGGACGACGCCACGCTGGAGCGTTACGGCCAGCCAACCCTCACCTGCATGGAAAATCCGACCAAGGGCTGACGCTCATGGGGGCGGCTCGTCTTGCCGCCCCACCTTGACTAGATGGCGATATCCAGCGGTTGTCCTTCCCGCACAATCCGCAACTTGAGCGACCCCGGCTTGCCGGTGCTGAGCAGTTCACGCACCTTGTCGATCTCGAGGGGACGGTAAGCCACCCCGTTGATCTGTTCCAGAATGTCGCCGTTGGCCAGACCATAGGGGGCAAGATCCCGTTCGTCGCTGTAGTAGACCTGCAGATGCTCGCCATCAAAACGCACCCCGATATTGCGCAGGATTGGCGGCACTTTGCGCGCCAGGCTGTCAGCGTCGTAGCAGAGCATCATCCGCCCGGGCATGATCGCAAAGCGATTGAAGCGGTTAACAAAATCCAGCCCCAGACCATACTGTTCATTGCTGTTTTCCGACACGCGCAGTTCACCGAGCTGGCGCTCATCAAAGTGCAGGCCGGTGAGGATATGGTCACGCCCCTCCACCATACCGCTGGCATCCACCCCTTTGCGTGGCGTGGCATCTTCGCCAGAGATCGCCTTCTGGTTCGCCATAAAGTCGATAAAGGCATGGTCGGCATAGCTCTGATCGGCCCCGGTATCCAGATACATGCGCACGCTGCTCTCGCCGTGGGTCAGATACACTGCCGGGGAGCGGTTGTAGCTGTCTTCATAGCCGATGCAACGCTCGAAAGTCGCTGCCGACGGTGCCGTCAGCGAAGCCGTGAGCTGATGCTTGTCGCGATCAAACACCCAGTTGAAACGGCGGATGGTGTCGATCCCGAGGATGCCATCGATACGGCTGCCAAGAGACTGGGAGAAGAGATCGAAATCAATAGTTGCCCACAGATCGCTGTCATCAATGGTGACCGACCCCACCGAGAAGGGCTGCGGCTCAACAAAGCCAAGCTGCTCGCTGCCCAGTTGGCTCGACACGCTGTTCACAGTGGCAAAATCAGCCTGATAGGCCCTGGGCAATTCGCTTAAGGTCAGCGCCTTGAAGCGGCTGGCCAGACGACGATCGATAAAGGTGATACTGGCTCCGGTATCGAGCAAAAACTGGTACTGCTCACCAGCGATGGTGACGGGGATCAGGGGGGCACTTTCGTAATGCACTGTCAGCACCGGGCTGGGTGCATGGCGTTTGGCGGATGAATCCGGGGCTGTGCAGCCTTGGACGACGAACAGGGCCAACATGGCCAGCGCCACTTTGAACTGCGACTTCATAACTCTCCTTCCCGATAGCAGATGCCCCCGCGACGCCACCGCATAATGCTATCTTGTTGATTTATAGATAAATAAGCTATTTCAGCGGGGAGCGCGGACAATAACAAAGAATTTTATGCTGGTTCAAGCCAGATATAACCATGAATATTCTATGGCGATAGTTCAAGAATGGTTGTTCAGGCTATGTCGGCGCGTCATCAATCGCGGGTGACATTTGATTAATTTATTGATCTTGAACAGAAATCCTCAATATTGAGCTTTCTATCCACAGCGCCATGGTTAATATTGCCATTTGGCAACAATTGCCTCGTCGGAGTCTCCCATGAGCCATGCCAACCCTATCCCCTTGGTGAAACGCAGCAGACTGGAGGCTGAAATTCAGGGGCGGTAGCCATGCCAATTCCCCTGCTTGCCAAGCCGGTGCCTCACCCACAACATGCAAATCAAGGTGATGTATGGAAACACAAACCCTGCATCGTGGTCGCTTGATCGACCATATCCAACTGGTGGTCAAAGATTTGGTCGCCAGCCAGCGCTTTTATACGGCCATTCTCACCACCCTCGATATTCCGCTGGGCGGCACAGGGGAGGGCTACTTCTGGGCAGACGAACTGTTTGTTACCGCCATCGACAGCCCCGCAGCGCTGGGGGCACTGACCGGCCGCCATCATCTCGCCTTTCAGGCGCAAGACTGCGCCATGGTGGATCGCTTTTATCAGGCCGCATTAGCTAACGGCGGCAAAGACAACGGCGCCCCCGGCGAGCGTAATTACCACCCCGGCTACTACGCCGCCTTTGTGCTCGATCCGGACGGCAATAATATCGAAGCGGTTTATCACGGCGAGGCAAAGCGTAGTGTAGAGTCGGTGGAAATTACGTTTTAGAACGCGGATAAAAAATTTCATCACCATCATTTGTCAAAAAAGATCTACCACCTCACTACTAAAAATATTAAATATAAATATTTACAGCACTTCACAGAGTGATTCTTATTCACTTATACTTAAATAAAGGAATATAAATGAGAGTTTCTGAATTCTTCAACTTAAATAGAACACAACCATATCTTGATTTTGTAGACATCCCGTTAAATACAGATATCCCAGTATTTCTTGACCCTAACGCAATAAAGTCGCTTGAGTCAGCATGGGGGAATGAACTTTCTTCATTACTTCAAACTTTTTTTGAAGTAGTTTTACGGCTAATTAAAAACAATCAGCATGATAAAGCAAAAAGTTATTGTCATCATTAAATGAAAGGAATGAATTTCATCTAGGGTATTCAGCCGGTGAATCTAAAGGTCATGCTTTTGGATCTGAGTCAGCAAAATCCGTTTGGAGTGCACTGACAAAAAGTAAAGCAGCTGCAACGGGATTATTACAGGACTTAGAAGATACGGCATTGCTAATTCATGGCATTGGTACTGACATGATTTCTGATGCAGTTTGCAACATCCTTAGAGGCCCATTAATCAAATACACGCAAGACATGTGTATGTATTATGGCATTCCATTGACACCGAATGTTGCATCTGGGCCCATCTGGAATCCACAAAAAGAACTATGGGAGGAAACTTTTGTTTCTTTACCGATGACGAATTTTGGTAAAGTTATACTTGTCCCTAAAATTATTGTTAGACATCGACTAACCTTTCAATACAATGAATATTATAGATATTTTTTATTACCTGAAATGCAAGATGAACATCTACGAGCAAATTCCTCCCTGGTTGAAACACTGAAAAGTGGAGAGAGACGTGTAACAAAAAAGGCACTTCAGGAAAAATATGGGAAAGACAAGTTAGCTGTAGTAGAACAAACTTTAATTAGACCTAATATTCTTAATGAATACCGTGAGGCAAAAGCAGAGTCCCCATCGAACCCGCTTACTCATGAACAGTTTTCTGAAATTGAGCAAACTGAAAAACCTCAGTTAGAGCTATTACTAGTACAACTAAAAGCATTACGTCCAGGCAGAGATACCGCTGAAGATTATGAGAGTATAATAGAAAAAATTTTGTCTGTGTTATTTTATCCATCCCTCTGCAATCCGACAAAACAACATAAGATACATAATGGCAGAAAAAGAGTAGATATTACTTATGTAAATGAAGCTAAAAGTGGATTTTTTTACTGGCTATCCATGCATTACCCATGCCCTCAGATTTTTGTGGAGTGTAAAAATTATGGTAAAGATGTTGCTAATCCAGAGGTAGACCAATTATCTGGTCGTTTCTCGCCTAGTCGCGGAAAAGTTGGCATTTTAATTTGTAGAGAGATTCAAGATAAAGAGCTTCTATATAATAGATGCCAAGACACGGCAAAAGACCAAAGGGGATTTATCATTCCTCTCGATGATAGAGATGTTGAAACCATGGTAAATAATTACATAGAAAATGAAGGGAACCAGTCATTTGATTTATTACGTGGACTTTGGTCAACCTTAATTAATTAATAACAAGCTTAGCATTGGTCAAATTATAGTGATATAGTTGCCACTTTGTGACCAACATCAAATTAATTTATCATTTCTTTCTTATTTTCGCTAACACCACTCCCAATAATGGTTTGGCGCAACACTCCCCAAGGAGATAAATGAAGCCTGACTTAACCGGCACTCGAATTGTACTGCGCACCATTGGCCCGCAAGATGCGGCCGATCTGTTCGAGATTTATGGCAGTCCACTGACCATGGAGTTTGCCTCCGATCCCTGCTTTACCTCCCCCGCCATGGTGGCGCAGATGATGGTGAGCGTGGTGCGGCTGGAGCAAACGGGGGAGTCGCTGGAGTGGGCGATTGTCGAGCGGGAGGGCAACAAGGTGATCGGCACCTGTGGCCTGCACAGTTTCAGCGAGGCGGGCCGCAGCTGCAAGGTAGGTTGCCTGCTCAATGCGGCCTATTGGCGCAGAGGGTTTATGTCGGAGGCGCTGGGATTGCTGTTCGCCCACGCCAGCACACAGGGAGTCACCCGCCTCACCGCAGATATCGATGCAGATAACGTCCGCTCTATCGCCCTGTTTGAAAAGCTGGGCTTCAAGGCGCATGCAGGGCGCTATCAGCGCACGCTCCCCTTTATCTGACCGAGACCAGAGGCACAACCCCCTCGCCTCTCAGGCCGTTTTGGCAATGTTCAGGCATAAAAAAACCGGAACCCAAGGGTTCCGGTTTTTTTTCATTCCAGCCGAGGCTGGCAAACCAGCAAATTAAGCCTGGTTTTTAACTTCTTTCAGACCGCGGAAAGGAGCTTTGGCACCCAGAGCTTCTTCGATACGGATCAGCTGGTTGTACTTGGCAACACGGTCAGAACGGCTCATGGAACCGGTCTTGATCTGGCCAGCAGCGGTACCAACAGCCAGGTCGGCGATGGTCGCGTCTTCGGTCTCACCGGAGCGGTGGGAGATGACGGCAGTGTAGCCAGCGTCTTTGGCCATCTTGATGGCAGCCAGAGTTTCGGTCAGGGAACCGATCTGGTTGAACTTGATCAGGATGGAGTTGGCGATGCCGTTGTCGATACCGCGCTTCAGGATCTTGGTGTTGGTTACGAACAGGTCGTCACCCACGATCTGGATTTTCTTGCCCAGTTCAGCAGTCTGGTAGGCGAAACCTTCCCAGTCAGATTCGTCCAGGCCATCTTCGATGGAGACGATCGGGAACTTGGTGGTCAGGTCAGCCAGGAAGTCGGAGAAACCGTTGGAGGTGAAGACACGACCTTCGCCTTTCAGGTTGTACTCTTTCTTCTCTGCGTCGTAGAACTCGGAAGCAGCGCAGTCCATAGCCAGGGTGATGTCGGTGCCCAGTTTGTAACCGGCAGCGGCAACGGCTTCAGCGATAACTTCCAGCGCTTCGGCGTTGGATTTCAGGTTCGGAGCGAAACCACCTTCGTCACCAACTGCAGTGTTGTAGCCCTTGGACTTCAGCACTTTGGCCAGGTTGTGGAACACTTCTGCGCCCATGCGAACGGCTTCTTTCAGGGTCTTGGCGCCAACCGGCTGGATCATGAACTCCTGGATGTCGACGTTGTTGTCGGCGTGCTCACCACCGTTGATGATGTTCATCATCGGCAGCGGCATGGAGTAAACACCCGGGGTGCCGTTCAGCTCGGCGATGTGGGCGTACAGCGGCATGCCTTTGGCAGCAGCGGCAGCTTTGGCGTTAGCCAGGGAAACAGCCAGGATGGCGTTGGCGCCGAACTTGGATTTGTTCTCGGTACCGTCGAGGTCGATCATGATCTGGTCGACAGTGGCCTGGTCCTTGGCATCTTTACCCAGCAGAGCTTGAGCGATCGGGCCGTTTACGGCTTCGATGGCTTTCAGCACGCCTTTACCCAGGAAACGGCTCTTGTCGCCGTCACGCAGTTCCAGCGCTTCGCGGGAACCGGTGGACGCGCCAGACGGAGCGGCTGCCATACCAACAAAACCACCTTCCAGGTGAACTTCGGCCTCAACGGTCGGGTTACCACGGGAGTCGATGATTTCACGACCGATCACTTTAACGATCTTGGACATGTGTATTTCCTCAGGTTTCGTAAAAAAACAACAAAAATATGCCAAAAAAAGCGGCTGTGGCACAGTGCCCCAACCGCATTTATTTTCAATTACTTCAAATTACGCTTCTGATACTCGCCTGCCGCCTTCACAAAACCGGCGAACAGAGCGTGGCCATCACGAGGAGTAGAGGTGAACTCCGGGTGGAACTGCGCAGCCACGAACCAGGGGTGATCCGGGATCTCGATGATTTCCACCAACTTCTTGTCGGCGGAGAGACCGGTCACTTTCAGACCTGCCGCTTCAATCTGCGGCAGCAGCTTGTTGTTTACTTCGTAACGGTGACGGTGACGCTCGTAAATGGTCGGGCTGCCGTACATCTGACGCACCTTGGAATCTTCGACCAGGTGGCAGAGCTGGGAACCCAGACGCATGGTACCGCCCAGATCGGACTTCTCGGTACGGGTCTCGATATTGCCCTCTTCATCCACCCACTCGGTGATGAGGCCGACGACCGGATACGCGCAATCTTTCTTGAATTCGGAGGAGTGAGCCCCTTCCATGCCCGCTACGTTGCGAGCGAATTCGATCATGGCAACCTGCATGCCGAGGCAGATACCCAGGTAGGGGATCTTGTTCTCGCGGGCATACTGGGCAGCCAGAATTTTGCCTTCCACACCGCGCTCACCGAAGCCACCCGGCACCAGGATCGCGTCCAGACCTTCCAGCAGCTCGGCGCCACGGGTCTCGATATCCTGAGAGTCGATGTACTTGATGTTGACGGAGTGACGGGTCTTGAGACCCCCGTGCTTGAGCGCCTCGTTGACGGACTTGTAAGCGTCCGGCAGGGAGACGTACTTGCCGACCATACCGATGGTCACTTCACCAGTCGGGTTGGCCTCTTCATAGATAACCTGTTCCCACTCGGACAAGTCAGCCTCTTTGCACTCCAGACCGAAACGCTCGGTGAAGTAGGAGTCCAGATTCTGGGATTTCAGCAGTGCCGGGATCTTGTAGATGGAGTCGACGTCTTTCATGGAGATGACGGCGCGCTCGGGCACGTTGCAGAACAGGGCAATTTTGGCGCGCTCGTTGGCCGGAATGGCACGGTCGGAGCGGCAGATCAGCACATCCGGCTGGATACCGATGGAGAGCAGCTCTTTGACGGAGTGCTGGGTCGGCTTGGTCTTCACTTCACCGGCAGCAGCCAGGTAAGGAACCAGCGTCAGGTGCATGAACATGGCATTGTTGCGGCCCACTTCGGCAGCCAGCTGACGAATGGCTTCGAGGAACGGCAGGGACTCGATGTCACCTACGGTACCGCCCACTTCGACGATGGCAACCTGATGGCCTTCGGCACCGGCAATCACCCGCTCTTTGATGGCGTTGGTGATGTGCGGGATAACCTGAATGGTGGCGCCCAGATAGTCACCACGACGCTCTTTACGCAGTACGTCGGCGTAGATGCGGCCGGTGGTAAAGTTGTTGCGACGGGTCATCTTGGTGCGGATGAAACGCTCGTAGTGACCCAAATCCAGATCGGTTTCGGCCCCGTCCTCGGTTACGAACACTTCACCATGCTGGGTCGGGCTCATGGTGCCCGGATCCACGTTGATGTACGGGTCCAGTTTCATGATGGTCACATCCAGACCACGGGCTTCCAGAATGGCTGCCAGAGAAGCTGCGGCAATGCCTTTGCCGAGGGATGAAACAACGCCACCAGTAACAAAAATATATTTGGTCGTCATGCTGAACCTGAAAGAAGTTTAGGGAATTTTAAGGGGTGCTTCGGGGATGAAGCAGGACGGGGAAACAGTATACCAAAAACCCCTCTCCCAAACAATGAGCAAAAATCTATCAGGCTCACCGCCCCCCCATCTTGCGCCAAATCAACTTTGCTCGGTTTCCTTCGCCTTATCCCAGACGGCATCGAGCTTTTCGAGGGTGCAATCGGTCATTTTCAAGCCTTCTGCGGCGATTATCTGCTCAACCTGACGAAAACGACGTTCGAACTTGGCGTTGGCGCCGCGCAGTACCTGCTCCGGATCCTTGCCCAGATGACGCACCAGATTGACGGTGGCAAACAGCAGGTCACCGAGCTCGTCGCTCACCCTCGCCTCGTCTACATCGGCCATCAATGCCTCTTCCATCACCTCGTCGATCTCTTCGTGGATCTTGTCCACCACAGGCCCCAGCGTCTTCCAGTCAAAGCCGACGGTGGCGCAACGTTTCTGGATCTTGGCGGCGCGGGTCAGGGCTGGCAGCGCCTGCGGGATATCGTCCAGCACGCTCTCTTTGTCGAGGGCCGCTCGCTCTTTGGCTTTTTCCGCCTCCCAGTTCGCTTTTACCGCCTGCTCGTTGGCAAGGTCAGCATCGGAAAAAACGTGGGGGTGACGACGAATGAGCTTTTCACTCACCGTCTCCACGATATCGGCGAAGTCGAACAAGCCCCGCTCTTGACCCAGCTGGGCGTAAAACACCACCTGAAACAGCAGATCCCCCAGCTCCCCTTTCAGCCCCTGCCAATCCTCGGTCTCGATGGCATCGGCCACTTCGTAGGCCTCTTCCAGGGTGTGCGGCACTATGGTCTGGAAGTCCTGTTTCAGATCCCAGGGGCAGCCGTTTTGCGGATCACGCAAACGAGCCATGATGTCGAGCAGTTGAGGCAGATCGTAACGTTGAGACATGGGATATTCGCTTTCAATTCGTTCAAAAAGGGTCGTAAATGCAGACCGGCCACTGGGGCCGGTCGGTTCGATATCAAAGCCGCTTGGCGCTGATCACATCGTTGAGCTGACTGAGCTTGGCCAACGCCCGGTTGAAGGCGTTGATGTTGTAAATCTCCAGCTCCATGTCGATCTCGGCGGTCTGCTCGCGCACGTTGGAGCGCGAGCGCACCCCCATCACATTGATCTTCTCGTTGGCCAGTACTGTGGTGATATCGCGCAGCAGGCCGGAGCGATCGTTGGAGATGATCCGGATGGTGAGGCCGTAGCCGCCGGAGTAGTTCTCCCCCCACACCGCATCGATCAGCCGCTCGGGGTTGCGCCGTGACAGCTCCTTGAGCTGCTCGCAATCTTCCCGGTGAATGGATACGCCGCGCCCCATGGTGATAAAGCCCTGAATGGAGTCCCCCGGAATGGGCTGACAGCAACGGGCAATATGGGTCATCAGGTTGCCGACCCCTTCCACTACTATGTGGTCTTTGGGCTTGTGGCGCATCGGCGCATTGGCCTTCTGCTCCAGCTTCTCCAGCAGGCGGCGATCTTCCTCTTCCGCCGTCGGCTTGTTGTAGCAGGTGTCGAGATAGTTGAGCACCTGGTTGATGCGGATATCGCCGCTGCCGATACCAGCCAGCAGATCGTCGGTGCTCTCCAGATTGAAGCGGCGCAGCATGTTGCCCTTGTCGATCTTGGACATGCTGAGGTTGTGGCGATCCAGCTCCTTCTCGAACAGCTCGCGACCGGCCACGATATTCTTGTCCCGATCCAGTTTTCTGAACCAGGTCGCCACCTTGGCCCGCGCCCGGCTGGAGCGCAGGAAGCCGGCGTTGGGGTTCATCCAGTCGCGGCTCGGGTTCGGCTCTTTCTGGGTGATCACCTCCACCTGATCGCCGGTCTGCAGCGCGTAGGTAAACGGCACGATGCGGCCGTCAATCTTGGCGCCGATGCAGCGGTGACCGATCATGCTGTGGACGTGATAGGCAAAATCGAGCGGGGTGGCGCCAGCTGGCAGGTCGATGACATCCCCTTTCGGGGTGAAGACGTAGACCCGGTCCTCGAACACCTGACTGCGCAGGTCTTCGAGCAGGGAGCCGCTCTCGGAGAGATCCTCCTGCCAGGCGAGCAGCTTGCGCAGCCACTCGATCTTGTCTTCGAAGGTGTTGGCCTTGCCGCCAGCCTGCGCCCCTTCCTTGTAGCGCCAGTGCGCCGCGACGCCGAGTTCGGCATCCTGATGCATCTGGTCGGTACGGATCTGGATCTCGACGGTCTTGCCCTCAGGCCCCACCACTACGGTGTGGATCGACTGATAGCCGTTGGGTTTGGGGTTGGCGACATAGTCGTCAAACTCGCGGGGAATGTGGTGGAACTGGGTGTGCACGATACCGAGCGCCGCATAGCAATCCTGCAACCGCTTGGTCACTACCCGCACCGCGCGCACATCGAACAACTCGTTGAATTCGAGGTGCTTCTTCTGCATCTTGCGCCAGATGCTGTAGATATGTTTCGGCCGACCGTACACCTCGGCGTCAACTCCCGCCTCTTTCAGGCCATTACGCAGGGATTGCACAAACTCGCGGATGTAGCGCTCGCGGTCGAGCCGCTTCTCGTCGAGCTGCTTGGCGATCTGCTTGTAGGTATCCGGGTGCAGGTAACGGAAGGCGAGATCTTCCAGCTCCCACTTGAGCTGGCCGATGCCCAGACGGTTGGCGAGCGGCGCATAGATATTGGTGATCTCCTGGGCCATCAGCACCCGGGTCTCTTCATCTGCCGTCTTCGCTTCCCGCAGGCAGGCGATCCGCTCCGCCAGCTTGATCACCACAGCGCGCACATCCTCGACCATGGCAAGCAACATACGGCGCACGTTGTCGACCTGCTCCGGCGAGGTTTCGCTGCGATGGAGGGTCTGCAGGGAGCGGATGGCTTCCATCTCCAGCACCCCTTCCACCAGCTTGGCGATCTTGGAGCCAAAGTCCTCGTCCATCCGCTCCTGGCTGATGAGACCGGCTTCGACGAAGGGGTAGATGATGGCCGCTTTGAGGGTACCGATATCCATGCTGAGCATCTGCAGGATGCCCACCATTTCGATGCCGCGCACCAGCAGCTTGCTAGTCAGCGCCTCGTCACCGAGCGTCAGACAATACTGGTAGACGGTTCGCAGCTGATCCTTTTCACTGTCACTCAAGGAGAGCGAGCTGACCCACTCTTCCAGGGTGAAGTTGTCTTTCAAATGAATATCGCGAACCGCAACCATGGTATCAATCCTTTAAATTATCGGGCCGAAAGCTGTCACTTTCCCCCCTCATGAGATTGCCTCAAATGGGGATATCCAGCGCACTTTTCAAGGCATATTGTCCAGAAAGACAATAGAGCGCACCAACAGGCCCTGCCGAACGACGAGGGTCTAGATTACCCCAATCACATCAGCTCAAACAGCCGCAGACATGCCGGATTACATATCCGCATCGCCCAGCTGATGAGTCATTTACTCCCGTTCAAACAGCGCCATGGACTCCAGATGACTGGTGTGAGGGAACATGTCGAGCATGCCGAGGCGCACCAGACGATAACCCCCTTTCACCAGCACCTGACTGTCCCGCGCCAGGGTGACCGGGTTACAGGAGACGTAGACCACCCGCTTGGGTGAAAGTTTCACGACGTGTCCCATCACTTCCATCGCGCCGGGACGAGCCGGATCCAGCAGCACCAGATCAAACCCTTCCCGCGCCCAGGACATGCCGACGATGTCATCGCTCAGGTCGGCTTTGTAGAAACGGGCATTGGTGATGCCGTTGCGACGGGCGTTCTCTTCGGCCCGCTGCACCATGGCCAGTTCACCTTCGACACCCACCACTTCGCGAGCCTGACGGGCCAGCGGCAGGGTGAAGTTGCCGATACCGCAGAAGAGATCGAGCACCTTGTCATCCTTGCTCGCCCCGAGCCATGTCAGCGCCTGCTCAACCATGCTCTGGTTGATGGGGCCGTTGACCTGAATGAAATCGCCGGGAGCAAATGCAAGAGACAGGCCATCCAGCGAGTAGGATGGGGAAAAATGTTGCTGCAGCGCTTCGATGCGATCATCGGCCGCCTGCAGATAGAGGTCTATCCCCTGCGCTTTGGCAAACTCCACCAGCAGGGCGCGATCCGCCTCATTGGGGCGGCCGGTGTGGCGCAGCAGCATCATGATCCCCTGCTCGGCCTGGATAAGCTCCGCATGGCCCAGCTCGCGCTGGCTCTTGAGGCGATTGAGGCACTCACGCAGCGGGGCAATCAGCGCAGAGATCGGTTCGGCCAGCACAGGGCAACCGTCAATCTCCACCAGATCGTTGCTGTTGCGGCGACGGAAACCGACCCGGGTGCAGCGACCATTCTTGTCAAATTTGATGGCCAGACGACAGACCCGACGGTAGGCGCGATCTTCACCGGTCAGTACCGGCTCCAGCGCTGGCGCCTTGATGTTGCCCAACCGTTCGAACAGGCTGACCAGTCCAGCCGCCTTGGCCGCTTGCTGATCGGCAACCGACATGTGCTGGGCACTGCAACCGCCGCACTCGCGATAGTGGCTGCAAAAGGGGGCGATACGATTGGCCGCCGGGGTCACCACCTGTTGCAAGGCGGCGTGACCATACTGTTTTTTCTCTTCGGTGATGCGTGCCTTGACGGTCTCGCCGGGCAGTGCCCCTTCGACGAAGATCGCCTTGCCCTGATGGCGACCGATACCGACGCAGTGGTGATCGAGGGTGTCTATCGTAAATTCAATGCGTTGGAGCTGGGTGGACTTCTTTTGGGGCTTGAAAAACTGGGCCATAAAACTTGGTGCCTATAGGTGGCTATGTCATGATTGTGGAATCTGCTGCCGGGTATTGTCCCACAAGAATAATAGTATGACCAAATACGGCCACAGAGCCCGTGTATTGCCATCAACCCTATCGCCAACCCTGTTCACTGGTGGCCTGTTCGTATGACCAAATATGGCCTGAGAGCACGCGTTCTCGCCTTCACCATCCTGCCGACCCTGATCATCGGTGGCCTGATGGCCGGTTACTTCACCTTCCACCGCTACCAGCAGCTGGAAAACAACCTCATTGATCAGGGGATCAACATTATCGAACCGCTGGCGATCGCCAGTGAATACGGGATGACCCAGCACAGTCGAGAATCCCTCAAGCGGCTCATTGGCCTGACCCATCGCAAGAACTCCCCCTTCATCAAGTCCATCGCGGTTTTCACCCAGGACAACCAGCTGTTCGTTACCTCGAACTACCACCGGGATTTCACCCGGCTCAGGCTGCCCGATGGCGAGCCTATTCCGGATCTGACCAGCGTGACGTTTCAGGGGGACGACATCATTTTGCGCACCCCGATCCAGGCTGAAACCAGTCTGGATGGCTTCCCGCTGCCCAGCGATGTAGAGCCGCCGATGATCGGCTACATCTCGATGCAGATGGCGACCGACAGGGCCATGCTGCTGCAATACCGCGACACCTTCTTTGCGGTGATCATGGTGCTCATCGGGGTCGCCTTCAGTACCCTGTTTGGCTTCCGGCTGGTCAAGAGCGTGACCCAGCCCATCACCAACATGGTGCAGGCAGTGCACAAAATCAGGGAGGGGCGGCTCGATACCCGGGTCAGCGGCCAGCTCACCGGCGAGCTGGATATGCTGAAAAATGGCATCAACGCCATGGCCAAGGCGCTCTCCGAATATCACGAAGAGATGCAGCAGAATATCGATCAGGCCACCTCTGACCTGCGCGAAACCCTGGAGCAGATCGAGATCCAGAACGTCGAGCTCGACATGGCCAAGAAGCGGGCGCAGGAGGCGGCGCGGGTCAAGTCGGAGTTTCTGGCCAACATGTCCCACGAGCTTCGTACACCGCTCAACGGGGTCATCGGTTTTACCCGCCAGCTGCTGAAAACCAGCCTGACCCCGAGCCAGACCGACTACATGCAGACCATCGAGAAGTCGGCGCGCAACCTGCTTGGCATCATCAACGACATCCTCGACTTCTCTAAGCTGGAAGCGGGCAAGCTGCAGCTGGAACATATCCCGTTCAGCCTGCGCGACACCCTCAACGAGACCATGCACCTGCTCGGCCCCAGCGCCCACGACAAACAACTGGAGCTCTCCCTGCGGGTGGATGCCGATGTACCGGACTACCTCACCGGCGACCCCATGCGTCTGCAACAGGTGCTGACCAACCTCACCGGCAACGCCATCAAGTTCACCGAACAGGGCAACGTGGATGTCCATATCGAGCAGACCGGCAGTGGCAACCACAAGGTGAGGCTCAACGTCCAGATCCGCGATACCGGCATCGGCATCTCCCAGGAGCAGCAACATCAGCTGTTCCAGGCCTTCAATCAGGCCGACTCCTCCATCTCCCGCCGTTATGGCGGCACAGGCCTAGGCCTCGTTATCACCCAGAAGCTGGTGCAGCAGATGGGCGGCCAGATCCGCTTTGAATCGGAGCTCGGCAAGGGCTCCATCTTCTCCTTCAGTCTGGATGTGGAGGTCTCCCCCCTGCCCCAGACCGATCAACTGCCGCTGGATCGGATCCGTGGCAAACGGCTCTGGCTGCTGGAGCCGGATCCCTTCGCGCAAGCCTCCCTGCTCGCCCTGCTGGCGGAGTGGCACCTCGACGTGCACCCACTGACCAGCGATGATCCCTGGCCCGAGATGAGCGAGCAGGAGATGGTGATCATCGGCAGCAGCACCCTGCATACGCCGCAGCAGGTGCTCGGCCGTCTCGACAGACTGAACGGCCAGCAGCAGAACACCATAGTACTGCTCAGCAGCCACGAGCCGGCGCTCTATGAAGCGATGCTGGCCCATGGCGCCCAGCACTGTCTCTCCAAACCGGTCAACCACCGCAAGCTGCTGCACGCCCTGCTCTCGCCGGAATCGAGCCGCCAGAAGCTGCCTGCGCAACCTGCGCCGCGCCAGTTGCAGCCCATCAAGGTGCTGGCGGTGGATGACAACGCCGCCAACCTCAAGCTGATCGCCGCCATGCTCAAGGATATGGTGAGTCAGGTGGTGGTGTGCAAAAACGGCAAGGAGGCGGTCAAGCAGGCCCAGAGCCAGCCGTTCGACATCATCTTCATGGATATCCAGATGCCGGTCATGGATGGCATCAGTGCCACCCAGGCGATCCGCAACCAGTCCCTCAACACCACCACCCCGATCGTGGCGGTGACCGCCCACGCCATCCCCGGAGAACGGGAACGGCTGATCCGGCAGGGGATGGACGACTATCTGGCCAAGCCCATCGACGAGAGCATGCTGGCCCAGCTCATCACCGACTTTGCCCATCGCCGTCACCAGAATAATGGTGCCCAACAGATCGACTGGGCACTGGCGGTGCGGCAGGCGGCGGGGAAAGAGCATCTCGCCAGAGAGATGCTGACCATGCTGCTGGCCAGTTTTGACGAGGTCGAGCCGGTGTTGGATAGCGCGCTGGCTGGCGAAATTGAAGATAGCGAGGTGCTGGCCCAGCTCCATCGCCTCAACGGCGGCTGTGCCTATTCCGGGGTGCCGGGGCTGCAACGGCTGCTCTCCCAGCTGGAGCAACAGCTGCGTGACGGCGTGCCGGTCAGCGAGCTGGAACCCGAGCTGCTGGAGCTGCAAGATGCGCTGGAACTGGTGCGCCAGGAGGCGCCCCGCTATCTCGGCAAAGCTTGATGAGCTTGACCTGAACTGTAGCGGCCCCCGCTTTTTCTGACGCGAGGGCCGCCAGATGGTAAAGTTGCGCCGTTTACACAGGAGTCAGCATGACCAACAACGATATTCTGCGCCGTCTGCGCTACGCCCTCACCATCAGCAACGACCAGATGGTCGAGATGTTTGCCAAGGGCAACCTGACGGTCACTCACGCCCAGCTGCACAGCTGGTTGATGAAAGAGGCAGCGGAAGGTGAAGAGCAAGAGGCAGGCTATGTCGCCTGTCCCGACTCGGCCCTGAGCCAGTTCCTCGACGGTTTCATCATCGCCCGCCGCGGTGTGCGGGAAGATGCACCGGCCCAGGTGATCCCGAACCGGATCAACAACAACATGATCCTGCGCAAGCTGCGCATCGGTCTCAACTTCAAGGAAGAGGACATGCTCGGCACCCTCAAGCTCGCCGACTTCAACCTCTCCAAGTCCGAGCTCAGTGCCCTGTTCCGCTCCAAGGATCACAAGCACTATCAGGATTGCGGGGATCAGATCCTGCGCAACTTCCTGATCGGCCTCACGGCCAAATACCGCGGCTGACCAGCCGCGCGACTGACCAGACTGGGCCTTCGACATGTGCCAGCGACTCACACCTCCCACGTTCAGCAGCCTAGCTGCGGCAGGGGGATGGCGCTGGCGCTGTCTTCTTCCCCTCTTCTTTCTGCCACTGGTTCTGCTGCTGGGTGGTTGTACCCCGTCCGAGTACCAGCTCTCGACCCGCTATCAGAGCGCCAACCAGAACGAGCGGATCGCCTTTCTGATCCTCCACTACACCGACGAAGATGATGCCAACTCCTTGCGCCTGCTGACCGAGCCGGAGCACAAGGTGAGCGCCCACTACCTGATCCCCCGCGACAGCCACGAGACCCCGCTACCGGTCTATCAGCTGGTGCCGGAGAGCGCGCGCGCCTGGCATGCGGGACGCAGCCGTTGGCACCAATATGCCGGGCTCAATGCCAGCTCCCTTGGCATCGAGATCGTCAACCTCGGCTATCCAGCAGAAGATGAGCCGCTGGCCCCCGATGCGCGGCGCTGGCAACCCTATACCCCGCAGCAGATTGCCGCCGTCGGCGCCCTCAGCCGGGAGCTGGTCGCCCGCTACCAGATTCCACCGACCCAGGTGCTGGGCCACAGTGATGTCGCCCCCGAGCGCAAGCAGGATCCCGGTCCCCACTTCCCCTGGCGCCAGCTCTATCTGACGTACGGAGTCGGCGCCTGGCCAGATGAAGATCGGGTGGCCGAGTTACTGGCCAGCCCCTTGCCCGATTGGGATGCAGCCATGTGGCAGCAGCAGCTGGCCCGCTATGGCTATGGCCTGCCCCAGACTGGCCAGTGGGATGAGCAGAGCCGCGCCGTCATGGGCGCCTTTCAGCTCCACTTTCGCGCCAGCAAGGTCGATAGCAAACCGGACCGCGAGTGTCAGGCCATCCTGATGGCGCTGCTCGAAAAATACTTCCCCTAATCCTCATCCATTGTCACCGTTGCTGCGTACTGTTTGATAGCCGTTAGCTATCAAACAGTTAGGCACAAGCAATTGTCCCTGCATTTTGCAAGGCGTTATTCTGACTGCGTTCCGAAAGAAAATTTCAAACCGATTTCCAAATCTGGAGGTGAATGATGAAAAGCCCGATTGGTCTTGATACTGCTCAATCACAAGCCCTGGCAGCCGAGTTGAACAAATTGCTGGCCAGCTACCAGATCCTCTACATGAACGTGCGCGGCTTCCACTGGAATATCCGTGGCAACCAGTTCTTCGAACTGCACCTGAAATTTGAAGAGATTTACAACGACCTGCTGCTGAAAGTCGATGCACTGGCCGAGCGGATCCTGACCCTGGATGGCGTGCCGATGCACAGCTTCAGCGACTATCTGAAAGTCTCTGCCATCCCGGAGCAAAAAGGGCTGCACGATGGCCGCGCCTGTGTCGAATCCCTGCTGGAGAGCTTCCGCGAACTGCTGGTCGCCCAGCGCCGTATTCTGGGTCAAGCAGCCGAAGCTGGTGATGAGGGCACTGCCTCCATCCTCTCCGACTATGTGCAGCAGCAGGAAAAACTGGTCTGGATGCTGCGCGCTTATCTGGCCTGATAGTGAACCAAGCCGACTACAGCGTACGTATGCTGGGTTGAGTAAGTTCCGGGCCGAAAGCTCCTGACCAGACCACGGCCCAATCCGTCTGATTGTTATGTTCTGTTGCAAACCTGAGTTGTCTCTCCTTTTATCCACCCGCTTGCCGCCCTGTTTGGGCGGCTTTTTTTGTTTTTGATCTGCATCAAGGGAATCTTAATTGGCAAATTGAATACCTATTAAGTTTTTCGCGAGAGGAATAGAATCGCCACAAAACAGACAACTGAAATGTCCAATTAGGAGAGGCATGATGTTTTGTGTGCAATGTGAACAGACTATTCGTACCCCGGCTGGCAACGGCTGTGCCTACGCACAAGGTATGTGCGGCAAGACGGCGGAAACCTCGGATCTGCAGGATGTGCTGATCTATACCCTGCAGGGGCTCAGCGCCTGGGCGCTGGCCGCCCGTGAGCAGGGCATCATCGACCGCGAGATCGATGCCTTCGTGCCCAAGGCCTTCTTCGCTACCCTCACCAACGTCAACTTCGACTCGAATCGCATCGTGGCCTACGTCAATCAGGCCCTCGCCTATCGCCAGCAGCTGGCCGATCGTCTGAGCACCATGGCGGTGCAGGCAAACGACTTGCCACACTCCGCTTACTTCGAACCCGGTGCCGAACTGCTGGAACAACTTGCCCATGCCGCACCAGCCGCCCCGAATCGGGGCAAGAACGAGGTAAACGAGGACATCATGGGGCTGCGTCTGCTCTGCCTTTACGGCCTCAAGGGCGCCGCCGCCTACATGGAGCACGCCCGGGTGCTGGATCAGCAGAGTGACGAGGTGGCCGCCGAATTCCACCGCATCATGAGCTGGCTCAGCACAGACCCGAGCGAAATGGGTCGGCTGTTCAGCTGTGCCATGGAGATCGGTCAGCTCAACTTCAAAATCATGGAGATGCTGGATCTGGGTGAAACCAGCGCCTTCGGCCACCCGGAACCGACCCAGGTACGCGTAACCCCCATCCCCGGCAAGTGCATTCTGGTCTCCGGCCACGACATGATGGATCTCAAGCTCATTCTGGAGCAGACCAAGGGAACCGGCATCAACGTCTACACCCATGGTGAGATGCTGCCCGCGCTGGCCTATCCCTTCTTCAAGCAGTACCCCCATCTGGTGGGTAACTACGGCTCCGCCTGGCAAAACCAGCAGAAGGAGTTTGCCAACTTCCCGGGCGCCGTGGTGATGACCTCCAACTGCATCATCGACCCGAATGTGGGCAACTACTCGGATCGCATCTTCACTCGCTCCATCGTCGGCTGGCCGGGCGTAACCCATCTGGAGGGAGATGATTTCTCCGCCGTGATCGCCAAGGCCCAAGCGCTTGAAGGCTTCAAGCACACCGAGCTCGAGCACTTCATCACCATCGGCTTTGCCCGCAACGCCCTGATGCAGGCAGCACCTGCGGTGATTGAGAAGGTCAAAGCCGGGGAGATCAGCCACTTCTTCCTGGTGGGTGGCTGTGATGGCGACAAGGCCGAGCGCGCCTACTTCACCGAGTTTGCCAAGGCGGCGCCGCGCGACAGCCTGCTGCTCACCCTGGGCTGCGGCAAATACAAGTTCAACAAGCTCGACTTTGGCGACATCGGCGGCATTCCGCGTCTGCTGGACGTGGGTCAGTGCAATGATGCCTACTCCGCCATCCAGTTGGCGCTGGCGCTCTCCGAAGCGTTCGAGTGTGGGGTCAACGATCTGCCGCTGACGCTGGTGCTCTCCTGGTTCGAGCAAAAAGCCATCGTCATTCTACTCACCCTGCTCTCCCTCGGGGTGAAAGACATCCGTACCGGCCCGACCGCCCCGGCCTTCCTCACCCCGGCGCTGCTCAAAGTGCTGGAGGAGCAATTCGGTCTGAAAGGAACCACCACTGCCGAGGCTGACTTGGCCGAGATCCTGGCGGCCTGATCGGCACCTCATGTTGTAAGCGTTTGGCGAGCCGCCCGGCTCGCCTTTTTTCTGGATCCGGCTTTTTCACCAGACGTTTTTCGAACCGTTTCAAACCTAAGGAGCCTTGTGATGACCTCTCTCACGCTCACCTGCATTGGCCGCCAACAGAACACCCACGACGTGGTGAGCTGGCAGCTGGCGCCGCTTTCCGGCAGCCTCCCTCCCGTACTGGCTGGCCAGTGCATCACCCTGCATACCGAGATCGACGGCCAGCCGCAGTGCCGCGCCTATACCCTCTCCTCCAGCCCACAGGATGCATGCTGGCAAGTGACTATCAAGGATGTGGGACGGGTCTCTTGCCATCTGCACCAGACCCTGCAAGTGGGAGACGAGATCCGGGTGGATGGTCCGTTCGGCGATTTCAACCTGACCGCCTTGCCTTGCGAGCGACCACTGCTCTTGAGTGCCGGTTCCGGCATCACCCCCATGTGGTCCATGTTGCGGGACGAGCTGGCCAAACGGCCGGATGCCGATATCCGCTTTATCCATAGCGCCCGCTCGCCAGCAGATGTGATCTTCGCAGATGACTTGGCTGCACTGGCTGAGGCCCATGCCGGTGTACGGCATACCCTGATTCTGGAAGATGCCCCAGCAGATCACCCCTGGATTGGCCGACTCACCCCCGCCATGTTGGCCGAACTGGCCCCGGATCTGCGCGAACGCCATGTCTATCTCTGCGGCCCGGCCCCCTATATGGCGGCGGTCAGCACCATGCTGGCAGAGCTGGGACTGCCGCCGGAGCAGCTGCATCAGGAGTCCTTTGGCCTTCCTCCAGCAGAGCCTGCCACAACCACCAGCGACCACTTCTGGCTGACCCTGAAAAAGAGCGGCAAAAAGGTGAAGATCCTGCCGGGTCAGACCCTGCTGGCGGCGCTGGAAGCGGCGGGCGAAACCATGATGGCGGCTTGTCGCGCCGGGGTATGTGGCAGCTGTCGTTGCACCACCACAGGTGACATCGAGCGCCAGAGCGTGATGACCCTGAGTGCTCAGGATCTGGAGAGCGGCGTTGCTCTAGCCTGCTCCTGCACCGCGAAAGGGGATATCAGTCTCGATTATTGAGGCGTGGTGCAGGCTTTTGTGAGGTGCGGTGAAGGCGTCATCGGTATCCCAACCTTTTCCCAAGTAGACAGGGGCGCTAGACTCGGCCCCAGTTTCACCAGAACACGGGATAAAAAATGACAATACTGGTCACAGGGGGCGCTGGCTATATCGGCTCCCACACCCTGGTTGAGCTGCTCGGCGCGGGGCAGCAGGTCGTGGTACTCGACAACCTCTCCAACTCCTCACCGGAGTCACTCAAGCGGGTCGAGCAGATCACCGGCAAACCGGTCACCTTCGTCGAAGGGGATGTGCTGGACAGAGCCTGCCTGCAGCAGCTGTTCGCCAACCACCAGATCGAATCGGTCATCCACTTCGCCGGCCTCAAGGCGGTCGGGGAGTCGAGCCAGATCCCGCTCACCTACTACCAGAACAACATCAGCGGCACTCTGGTGCTGTGCGAAGAGATGGCCAGGGCCGGCGTGTTCCGGCTGGTATTCAGCTCCTCGGCCACCGTCTATGGCGATCCCGCCTCGGTGCCGCTGCGGGAAGATTTCCCCACCAGCGCCACCAACCCCTACGGCCGCTCCAAGCTGATGGTGGAGGAGATCCTTCGCGATCTCGCCAAATCCGATCCCCGCTGGGCTATCGTACTGCTGCGTTACTTCAACCCGGTCGGCGCCCACGAGAGCGGCCTGATTGGTGAAGATCCCAACGGCATCCCCAACAACCTGCTGCCCTATATCAGCCAGGTCGGCGTGGGCAAGCTCAAGGAGCTGGGGGTATTTGGCAACGACTACCCGACCCCGGATGGCACCGGCGTGCGCGACTACATCCATGTGGTGGATCTGGCCATCGGCCACCTGAAAGCACTGGCGCGCATCAAGAGCGACACCGGCGTCTTCACCTACAACCTGGGCACAGGTCAGGGCTACTCGGTACTGGAGATGGTCAAGGCGTTTGAAGCGGCCAGCGGCCGACCCATTCCCTACCAGATCAAACCCCGTCGCCCGGGCGACATCGCCGAGTGCTGGGCAGAGCCGACGCTGGCCCGTGCCGAGCTGGGTTGGCAGGCAGAGCGCGGTCTGGAGCAGATGATGGTCGATACCTGGCGCTGGCAAAGCAACAACCCGAACGGCTATCAAGGCTGATCTCTCGCGGATTGATAACAAAACGCCCCGACATTTTCATGTCGGGGCGTTTTATTTTGCGACGCTCAATCAGTGGATCTGACTGCGCAGCAGCGGCACACGGGCCAATCGGGGGGAAATGCGCTCTATCAGCCGATCCGCCAGCGGGGTCAACAGCAGCCAGGGCAGGCAGAGGGTCGCCAGCCCCAGCGCGCCGACGTAGACATCGGTAAACCAGTGAGCCCCAGCCAGAATGCGCGGCGCGGAAAAGATCGGCACCATCAGCAATGCGGTGACTCCCGCCCAGCGCGGCAGATAGCGCAGGGCAAAACCGGCGAAGATCATCAGGAACAGAGCGTGATCGCCGGGGAAGCTGTCACCGGAAGAGTCCTTGGTCGGAATACCGCTGATCTGGGTCACCCGCAGCGCATCGGCCACCATCAGGGTCGGGCTGGGTCGCTCCACCGGCAATCGGTGACCAAGCTGGTTGATCACCAGAGCGCTCAGCAGCATCACTATGCCCATCGCCACCAGCTGGCGACGACCCGCCAAATCCCGGGCGAAGAAGCAGCGGGCCAGGATCAGCCCCATACAGGCCAGCACCGCCAGATCGAACAGCCGGTTATTGGTGATGGCCACCAGATCGGCCCACAGAGCCGACTGCCCGAGCCAGCCGTTAACGGTATGAAAAATCGCGAGGTCCCACTGATCCCAGGGACCATGAGCGGGCAACGCAGCCCAACTGATGGCCACCAGACCACCGACCAGATAGCAAAGCAGGAACTTGCCCATGGGGACTCTCCTTTGGAAAAGGGCGATATCGTAAAACTGTAGAGTGCGTCACAAAACCGAAGAATTGTAAGAAAGTGCGACACAATATAAAGTCTCAAATAAAGCCCACCAGCCCATTCCAATCTCGCATATCCCAACAACGCCAAGATTTCTGCCTCCGGTGCTGCATCTGTGGGCCTCTCACCATGAGTGCGGCTTGTGCCACCACCGCAACACCCCCTAGAATGCGCACTTCCCTTTACTGCGAAAGGAAGCGGTATGCATATTCACATTCTCGGGATCTGCGGCACCTTTATGGGTGGTCTGGCGGTGTTGGCAAAACAGCTTGGTTACCGGGTGACCGGTTCGGATGCCAATGTCTATCCCCCCATGAGTACCCAGCTCGAGCAACAGGGCATCGAACTGACCGAAGGCTATGACCCCTCCCAACTCGATCCGGCGCCGGATCTGGTGGTGATTGGCAACGCCATGAGCCGCGGCAACCCCTGTGTTGAATATGTACTGGACCGCAATCTGCCCTACATCTCCGGCCCCCAGTGGCTGCTGGAGCACGTGCTGCAAGATCGCTGGGTACTGGCCGTCGCCGGCACCCACGGCAAGACCACCACCGCCAGCATGCTGGCCTGGGTGCTGGAGTACGCCAAGCTGGAGCCCGGTTTCCTCATCGGCGGCGTGCCAGGCAACTTCCCGGTCTCCGCCCGTCTCGGCTCCGCCCCCTTCTTCGTCATCGAAGCGGACGAGTATGACTGTGCCTTCTTCGACAAGCGCTCCAAGTTCGTTCACTACCACCCGCGCACCCTGGTGATGAACAACCTGGAGTTCGACCACGCGGACATCTTCCCGGATCTCGCCGCGATCCAGCGCCAGTTCCACCACCTGATGCGCACCGTGCCGAGCAACGGCCGGGTGCTGTTCCCGCAAGCCGATGACAACCTCACCGCCGTGCGCAAGATGGGCTGCTGGAGCGAAGTGGAGCTGGTAGGTCAGGACGACGCCAAGTGGAAGGCGGTCAAGCAGGCCGATGACGGCTCCGCCTTCGAAGTGTGGCTGGATGGCGAAAAACAGGGCGAGGTGCACTGGGAGTGTATCGGCGAGCACAACGTCAACAATGGTCTGATGGCCATCGCGGCCGCACGTCATGCTGGCGTGATGGTGGAGCACGGCATCGCGGCGCTCTGCCAGTTCAAATCCCCCAAGCGACGGATGGAGCTCAAGGGCGAGGTAGCTGGCATCAGTGTCTATGACGACTTTGCCCACCACCCCACCGCCATCGAGACCACCCTTGGCGGTCTGCGCGCCAAGGTAGGCAAAGCCCGTATCCTGGCAGTGCTGGAGCCGCGCTCCAACACCATGAAACTGGGGGTACACAAGGAGGAGCTGGCCGGCTGCTTTGATGGCGCCGATGAAGTGTTCTTCTTCCAGCCTCCCAACATCGGCTGGGATCTCGGCGAAGTGACTGCCCATATGACCCGACCGGCCAAGGTGTTCAACGATCTGGAGACCCTGATCAACCGGCTGGTGGCCGAGAGCCGCGATGGCGACCATATTCTGATCATGAGCAACGGCGGCTTCGGTGGCATTCATGACAAGCTGATCGCCCGCCTCAAGGATTACCACGGCGAACTATGAACAAAACGATCACCCTGGCGCTGACCGGTGCCTCCGGCGCCCCCTACGCCCTGCGCCTGCTCCAGTGTCTGGTGCAGGCGGACTATCGGGTCTACCTGCTCGCCTCCTCGGCGGCTCGTGTGGTACTCAAGACCGAGCAGCAGCAGGAGTGGCCGGGCTCACCGAAAGAGCTCTCTGCTTATCTCTGTCGCCAATATGGCGCCAAGGAGGGGCAGATTGTCGCCTGCGGCAAGGAGGAGTGGTTCTCGCCAGTCGCCTCCGGTTCGGCAGCCCCCAAACAGATGGTGGTCTGCCCCTGCTCCATGGGCACCGTCTCGGCCATTGCCAACGGCACCTCGGACAACCTGCTGGAGCGGGCGGCGGATGTAGTGATCAAGGAGCGCGGCCAGCTCATTCTGGTGCCCCGCGAGAGCCCCTTCTCGGCGATCCATCTGGAGAACATGCTGAAACTGGCGCGGCTCGGAGTGACCATCATGCCTGCCGCGCCGGGTTTCTATCATGAGCCGAAAAGCATCGCGGATCTGGTAGATTTTATGGTCGCCCGCATCCTCGATCATCTGGGTGTCGAGCATGAGCTGACCAGCCGCTGGGGCTATGGCCACGGCTGAGCTGACCAGACAAACCGGATAAAAAAAGCGCCCCTCGATGAGGGGCGCCTTTTTTCGTTAAGCCGTATCAGCAAGCCTGAATAGGTGCCGTCACGTACTTGAACAGGAAATCAGTCACCTCTTGGCGCGCCGGGCGCTGAGGTTGATTGATCATCTGCATCATCACATAGCCAAAACCGGTCAAAGAGCGGGCCAGATCCTGTGCCGACAGCACGCTAGTGATCTCCCCTGCATCCATGGCGGTTTGCAGCTCGCTGGCGATCAGCTCAAGGCAGTGATCGAGCAGGCGGGTATAGCGGGGCCATACCTCTTCCCGAACCGAGGAACTCCACTCCAGCCAGATACCGGCATAATCCGGTTGATCGTAGGCCGCATCGACAGAGAGGCGTACATGACGCTGAATCTTGTCGAAAATGGAGCCCTGGTCACCGTATGCCTGCGACAGCATCTGGTTCACAAAGCGTTCGATCTCGGCCAGCACCTCATCTACCAACTCCTCGCGGGTGTTGAAATAGTTGAAGACAGTAGCCACAGAGACCTTGGCCTGTTCGGCTATCTCGGCGTGACCTGCACGGCCAATACCGCGACGGGAGAACACCTCGATGGCACATTCCATCAATTGGGAGCGACGAGCTTCCGGCGACAGCCGGGTACGACGTCTTATTTCTGCGCGTGGTTCCATAGTTTTTATCATCTAATAGTTATTGATTATGGTGTTTATAGTATTTTAACTAATCATGCCTGAGTGCCTGCTAACTCTATCAATTAAAATAAGCTGATAAAAGCACCACGTATCTCTAGCACCCTTCGACATGAGTGGTAGAATCATCGGTTTTGATATTCATGAACGGCCAAATCCCCTTTGGCCTTATGGGAGTAAGTGATGAAACACACCGTCGAGGTGATGATCTCCGAGGCTGAAATCGCCGCCCGGATCGCCAAATTGGGTGAAGAGATCACCGCCCGCTATCAGGGTTCTGACGAAGTCGTGATGATTGCGCTGCTGCGCGGTTCCTGCATCTTCCTGGCCGACCTCTGCCGCCAGTGCCAGCTGCCCATCACTCTGGACTTCATGACAGCCTCCAGCTACGGCTCCGGCATGCACAGCACCCGTGACGTCCGCATCCTCAAAGACCTGGACGATGACATCAAGGGCAAGGATGTGGTGATCGTGGAAGACATCATCGACACCGGTTACACCCTCAACAAGGTGCGCGAGATCCTCTCCCTGCGCGAGCCGAAATCCCTGGCCATCTGCACCCTGCTGGACAAACCCTCCCGCCGCGAAGTGCAGGTGCCGGTCGACTGGATTGGCTTCGCCATTCCGGACGAATTCGTGGTCGGCTGTGGCATCGACTACGCCCAGAAGTACCGCAACCTGCCGTTTATCGGCAAAGTGGTACCCCAGGAGTAAGCCAGGTTCAGGAATATCACGGGTGAAGCGGTCTTGCGCCCTTTACTCTGTGCAGGCGGCCTTGGCCGCCTTTTCTGTATCGAGCCGGATTCAACCATCACAGAGGTTGCAATGAACGCATTGGAAATCAGCGGCCTGAAAAAGACCTATCAGGGGGGCGTCGAAGCCCTTAAAGGCATCGATCTTACCGTCAGGCAGGGGGATTTCTTCGCCCTGCTCGGCCCGAACGGCGCGGGCAAGTCCACCACCATCGGCGTCATCAGCTCGCTGGTGAACAAGAGCGCCGGCAAGGTGAAGGTGTTTGGCTACGACATCGACAGCGATCTCGAACAGGCCAAGGCCCAGCTCGGACTGGTGCCGCAGGAGTTCAACTTCAGCCAGTTCGAGAAGGTGATCCAGATTGTCACCCATCAGGCCGGTTTCTATGGCGTGCCCAAGGCGGAAGCCAAGATCCGCGCCGAGAAGTACCTGCGCCAGCTCGATCTGTGGGAGAAGCGCGACATGCCAGCCCGCACTCTCTCAGGCGGCATGAAGCGTCGCCTGATGATCGCCCGCGCCCTGATGCACGAGCCCAAGCTGCTGATCCTCGATGAACCGACCGCCGGGGTCGATATCGAGATCCGCCGCTCCATGTGGACCTTCCTCAAGGATCTCAACGAGCAGGGTGTCACCATTATTCTCACCACCCACTATCTGGAAGAGGCGGAGATGCTCTGCCGCAACATCGGCATCATCGACAAGGGTCGTCTGATCGAGAACACCAGCATGAAGAATCTGCTGGGCAAGCTGGGTCGCGAGACCTTCCTGCTCGACCTTGCGCCAGGTTCTGCCGTACCCGAGGTGCCAGAGTTCAACGGCCGCATGCCGGATGAGCGCACCCTTGAGGTGGATCTCGACAAGAGCCAGTCACTCAACAGCCTGTTCGAGCAGCTGTCGAACCAGCAGGTGCAGGTCGTGAGCATGCGCAACAAGGCCAACCGGCTGGAAGAGCTGTTCGTCAATCTGGTCGAAGAGGGGAGAAAAGCATGAATCTGGCCATCTACTACATCGCCTTCAAGAGCATTCTGGCCAAAGAGGTGAGCCGCTTTACCCGGATCTGGATCCAGACCTTGGTGCCACCGGCCATCACCATGAGCCTCTACTTCGTCATCTTCGGCAACCTGATCGGTTCGCGCATCGGTGACATGGGTGGCTTCACCTACATGGAGTTCATCGTGCCCGGCCTCATCATGATGTCGGTGATCACCAACTCCTACTCCAACGTTGCCTCCTCCTTCTTCAGCGCCAAGTTCCAGCGCAATATCGAGGAGATGCTGGTGGCACCGGTGCCCAACTACGTCATCATCGCCGGTTACGTGGGCGGTGGCGTGGCGCGCGGCCTCTGCGTCGGCCTTATCGTCACCCTGGTGTCGCTGTTCTTCGTGCCGCTGCAGATCCACCATCTGTTCAGCGTCTGCGTGACCGTGCTGCTGACCGCCATCCTCTTCTCGCTGGGTGGCCTTATCAACGCGGTGTTTGCCAAGACCTTCGACGACATCAGCATCATCCCCACCTTCGTGCTGACGCCGCTCACCTATCTGGGCGGGGTGTTCTACTCCATCAGCCTGCTGCCCCCCTTCTGGCAGGGGGTCTCCCAGGTGAACCCCATCATCTACATGGTGAACGCGTTCCGTTACGGCTTCCTCGGCATCTCCGACGTGCCGCTCGGCACCGCCTACCTCATCATCATCGGCTTTATCGTGGCCCTCTACGGTATCGCCTGGTGGCTTATCTCCCGCGGCACCGGGCTGCGCCACTAATGACCAAAACGGGCACCTCGCGGTGCCCGTTTTTTATTCCCCCTGTAGCCCCTTCAACCTGCCAGCCCCCTTCGCAATAACCTGCCTGTTATTAAGGCTTTACCTGACACCTTGTGATCCACCGCAATTTTCGAATTACCCCCAAAGGTATAATTCTCGCGATTGGATGTGCCGTCACGGATGGCACCTCCGTCTCTTCATTTCTCTCATCAGGGCAGGATCGCCTATGTCACTTATCACCGAGTTGCCAGCCATTTTCGATAGTTTTTCAGATGCCCGTCGTCAGGGCTTTCTGGCTGTGATGGCACTCAAGGAGCGACAGATCCCCCTGGTCGGCACCTACTGCACCTTCATGCCGCAAGAGGTGGCGATGGCCGCTGGCGCCGTGGTGGTATCGCTCTGCTCAACCAGCGACGAGACCATCGAGGAGGCCGAGAAAGAGCTGCCTCGCAACCTCTGCCCGCTAATCAAGAGCAGCTACGGTTTTGGCAAGACCGACAAGTGCCCCTACTTCTACTTCTCCGATCTGGTGGTGGGGGAAACCACCTGCGACGGTAAGAAGAAGATGTACGAGTACATGACCGAGTTCAAACCGGTGCATGTAATGCAGTTGCCCAACCGCGCCGATGACGAAGCCTCCCGCACCCTGTGGCGCAGCGAAATCGTCCGCTTCAAGGAGTTGCTGGAGCAGCAGTTCGGCAAGCCCATCAGCGAGCAGGCATTGCGAGACGCCATCGTGCTGAAAAACCGCGAGCGCCGCGCGCTGGCCGATTTCTACCGGCTGGGCCAGCTCAATCCACCGGCACTCAGCGGTACCGACCTGCTCAAGGTGGTCTATGGTGCCACCTTCCGCTTCGACAAGGAGCAGCTCATCAGCGAGCTGCAGGAGATGACCCGCCGCATCAAGGCCGAGTATGCCGAGGGCAAGCGGCTCAATGCCCGTCCGCGCATCCTCATCACCGGCTGCCCCATCGGCGGCGCAGCTGACAAGGTGGTGCGCCTCATCGAGGAGCACGGCGGCTGGGTGGTAGGTTACGAGAACTGCACCGGCGCCAAGGCGACCGAGCAGTGCGTCAGCGAGGAGGGCGACTTGTTCGATGCGCTGACCGACAAGTATCTGGCCATCGGCTGCTCCTGCATCTCCCCCAACCACCAGCGCATGAATCTGCTGAGCCAGATAGTGGAGGAGTATCAGGCAGACGGGGTGATCGATGTGATCCTGCAGGCCTGCCACACCTATGCGGTGGAGTCGCTCGCCATCAAGCGCCATGTGCGCGAACGCCATGGCATCCCCTACATGGCAGTCGAGACCGACTACTCCAGCGCCGACAAGGGACAACTGGCGACCCGGCTGGCTGCCTTTATCGAAATGCTGTGAGGAGGCGTCATGTCACTCTCCATCGGGATTGACTCGGGCTCCACCGCGACCAAGGGGATCCTGTTCGACCACAGGGATGGCGGGCGTATCGTCCGCCGTTTTCTGGTGCCGACCCCCTTTCGTCCGCTGGCCGCCATCGAGCAAGGCTGGGAGGAGCTCTCGTCCGATTTGCCAGAGCGCCCCCACCTGACCCTGACCGGCTATGGCCGCGATCTGGCGTCGTTCGCCGATCGCCGGGTTACCGAGATCTCCTGCCATGGGCTGGGGGCTCGCCTGCTCTGCCCGTCGGTACACACCGTCATCGATATCGGCGGGCAGGATAGCAAGGTGATCCAGCTCGATAGCGACGGCAACCTCACCGACTTTCTGATGAACGACAAGTGTGCCGCCGGTACCGGTCGCTTTCTCGAGGTGATCACCCGCACTCTGGGTGCCCGGGTCGAGCAGCTTGACGAACTGCTGCAAGGGGCCGAGCCCCACGACATCAGCAGCATGTGTACCGTGTTTGCCGAATCGGAGGCGATCAGCCTGCGCTCGGCGGGCATTCCCGCCGAGTCGATCCTGGCCGGTATCGTCCGCTCCATGGCCCGGCGCAGTGCCAATTTTATCGGCCGCCTCGGCGCCCGACCGACCGTGCTCTTTACCGGCGGCGTCAGCCACTGCGCCACCTTCCGCCACTATCTGGCCGAAGGGTTGGGCTGCGAAGTGGCCACCCACCCGGACGCCCAGTTTGCCGGTGCGCTGGGGGCTGCCCTGTTCGGCGCGCGCGCCAGCACGGGAGGCAAATCATGAATCAGGAGTTTCTCTACCTGTTCCACTCCACCCTCGGCACGATCAGGATGCGCAAGCGGCTGGAGCAGCACGGTCAGTCGTTTCGGGTCTGCGATGTACCGCGCCTGCTCAGCGCCGGCTGTGGCCTCGCCATTCGCTTGCACTGCCCGCCAGACGAGTGGCAACAGTGGTGTCAGCACGGTGAAACCGCCGCTGTCTTTCACTGCGAAGCGGACGGCGACTATCAGGAGCTGGCACGCTACCCGGCCGATAGCCCGGACATGGCGAAGCAAACGCTTGTGGCTGGCAGTCGGAGTCATGGATGATAAAGATCTATCCCATGGCCGTTTATCTGCGCATGCTGGCCAATCTGGCGTTGGGGGGATTCTTCCTCGCCTCCGCCTGGTTCAAGCTGGCCTCCCCCGCCCTGTTCATCGAGCAGATCGGCGCCTTTGGCCTGATCTGGCCGCTGCTGATCCCGCCGGTGGCCTGGGGGCTGATCGCGCTGGAGCTCTGCGCAGGGCTTGCGGTCATCGCCAACCGGCGCTGGGGACTCTGGCTGGTGATCGGGCTGCTCACCCTGTTTATTCCGGTGTTGGGCTATGGCGTTGCCATCGGGCTCGACATCTCTTGCGGCTGTCTGGGCAGGGCTGATCTCGGCTCGTTGCCGGAGGCCATTGTGCGGGATCTGCTGCTACTGACGCTTGCGGGCGCCCTGCTGCGAACTTCCCGCCCCGTTTTTTTCGTTCGAAAGGAGTAGTGACATGATGACATTGCGATCCCGCACTCTGGTGGCCTCTCTGATCGCCGCCAGCTTTGCCCTCGCGGGCTGTGGCGACAACCAGTTCGAGCAGGAGGTGAAGCTTGAGCAATCGGCTGTGCAGCTGGCACAGGAGACGCAGCAGGGGGGCTATCAGCTGCTGACCGTGGCCGAGCTGAAAACCCGGATGGACAAAGGCGAGGAGCTGGTGATCATCGACACCATGCCCTATGAGGACTCCTACAAGAAGGAGCACATCCCGGGGGCCAAGAACTTTGTCTTCGTGAAGGAGGCCAAGGCCGGTGACAACTGGAGCGAGATTGTCGAGGGGAGCAGCACGGCGGAGCAGTTCCAGGCGCTGCTGGGTGAAGACAAAGCTCGCCCTGTGGTGATCTACTGCGGTTTCGTCAAGTGCGGCCGCAGCCACAACGCCGCCGCCTGGGCGGTCAATCAGGGCTATCAACAGGTCTATCGGGTGCCGGGCGGCATCTTCGCCTGGAAAGGCGCCGGTTACCCCGTCTCTGCCGAGTAACCGCGTCTGCCCACAAGGCAACACAGTCGATATGAAAGAAGCCCGCAACTGCGGGCTTCTTTCATATTGGGCAACACTCGGAGTTAACTGGCGGCCTGCGTCTGCACCGTCTCCACGTTGGCCAGCTGCTGCTTGCCCAGCAACCGTTTGGAGATCATCGCCGCCATGATGGAGCCGTTGACGTTGAGCGCGGTACGGCCCATATCCACCAGCGGCTCGATGGCGATCATCACCCCCACCAGCGCGATGGGGAAGTTGAGGGTGGAGAGCACGATCAGCGAGGCGAACGTCCCACCACCGCCGACGCCAGCCACCCCGATGGAGCCCAGCGCAATCACCGGCAGCAGAGTCAGCAGGAACAGGGGATCAAACGGGTTGATACCGAGCATGGGAGCAATCATCGCCACCATCATGGCCGGATAGATGCCGGCACAGCCGTTCTGGCCGAGGTTGGCACCGAACGAGGCGGCAAAGTTGGCGATGCTGGCGGGCACCCCAAGGCGCTGCTGGGTCTCGATGCTGAGGGGAATGGAGGCGGCGCTGCTGCGGGAGACAAAAGCGAAGGTGAGCACGCCCCACACTTCCCGCAGGTAGTGCAGCGGGTTCTGGCCGATCAGCAGCAGGATCACCATGTGCACCGCAAACATCGCCAGAATGGCGACGTAGCAGACCAGAATAAAGCCGAGCAGGCTGAGGATCTCGCTCAGCGGATAGTGAGCCACCACCCGGGCGATCAGTGCCATCACGCCATAGGGGGTGAGCGCAATCACCACCCGCACCATCTTCATCACCCACAGTTGCAGGGTGTCGATGGCCACGGCGGCGCGAGCCCCCGCCTGCGGATGCTCCGCCTTCAGCTGGAGCAGAGCAACCCCGGCCAACACGGTGAAGATCACCACGCCGATCACCGAGAGACCGCGGCTACCCGCCATATCGGCGGCAAAGTTGGTGGGCACCAGCGAGAGCAGCAGGGCAGGCAGGGTCTGGGCACTATCGATGGTGCTCATGCTCTGTTGCAGGGTGACGCTGTCGCTACCGTGGCTCAGCAGCCCGGCTGCGGTGAGACCGCTCAGGTGGGTGATGGTCATCCCCACCATACCGGCGATCATCACCAGGGTCAGCATGGAGCCGATCAGCACGGCGCTGATCTTGCCGAGGGACTGGGCCTGCTCCAGCTTGTTGATGGCGGAGAGGATCGAGGTGAACACCAGCGGCATCATCACCACCTTGAGCAGGCTGACATAGCCGCCGCCGATGATATTGACCCACTCCAGGGTCTGCTGAACGCCGGCATCATCGGCGCCCCAGCCCAGTTGCAGCGCCAGTCCGAACAGGGCACCAAGCAACAGACCCGCAAGCACCTTCCGCGAGAGCGGCAAACCGGTAGGCAACCGGGTGAGAGCAAAACAGAGCAGACAGAAAAAAAGCGATGCAATCAGGACAAACATCATGAATACCTGTAGCGGCCATCAGGCCGAAAGTGGATAGAAACGAAGGGAAATGCGGGCTGGGCCGCAGAACAAAACGCCGGAATGCAGGAGAGTGCAGGCGTGAAAAAGCAGCGGACGCCCGAGGGGGCGTCCGCTGGCATTCGGGGGAATTACTTCTTTACGGGGGCGTCGTACTGTTCGGGTTCGTCGCTATAGACGCAGACGTTCCACTTGGCGGCCAAACCATCTTCCGCCAGACAGTAACGCTCGAAGAAAGCCTTGATCTCCGCGCGCTGGCAGTGCGCCTCGAAAGCCGCCATATCTTGCCAAATCTCGTTGAATACGATGGGAAAGCTTTCCCCCTCGGCAAACGGGCTCGCGATGTGGCGGGTTACCCGATATTGCAGGCAACCATCCTCACGCAGGGTATTGGGCTCGAGCGCCTGCAGCACCTGAAACAGGGCCTGCTCCTGACCGGGTTTGGGCAGGAATTGGGCAATGCAGTAAACCTTCTTGGACATGGAGTCCTCCTGGTTGTGGCGGGCTCAGGCTTGCTGCAGCGTGACCACTTGATTGTCGATAAGGCGGGCCTTGCCAAGATAAGCAGCCATCAGGATCACCAGCTGCGCGCTCTCGTCAGTGGCGGATTCGAGGGTGGCGGCATCGACGATGTCGATGGCATCGGTACGAAAACCGGCGTTGTCGAGACGCTGGCTGGCCTGCGCCACCAAGGAGGGCAGGTGGTGGTCACCCGCTTCAATCTGCTCGGCGATCCAGTTCATGGTGCGCGCCAGCTCGGGGGCGATGGCCCGCTCGGCAGCTGTCAGGTAGCCGTTGCGCGAAGAGAGCGCCAGCCCGTCTTCGGCCCGCACGGTGGGCACACCGACGATCTCGATGGGCATCGCCATGTCGGCCACCATCTTTCGAATAAGCGCCAACTGCTGGTAATCCTTCTGGCCAAAGCAGGCCACATCCGGCTGTACCAGATTGAACAGCTTGGTAACGACTGTGCTGACCCCGCGGAAGTGACCCGGGCGCAGCGCTCCCTCCAGCAGATTGGAGAGGCCCGGCACCTCGACGAAGGTCTGGCTGGCCAGACCCTGCGGATACATGATCTCCGGGGTCGGGGTGAACACCATATCGACGCCGGCCGCTTCCAGCGCAGCGCAATCCTGCTCCAGGGTGCGCGGATAGTTGGCAAGATCCTCGGCCTTGTCGAACTGCATCGGGTTGACGAAGATGCTGACCACCACCTTCTCGGCGTGGCTGTGCGCCTCTTTCACCAGCGTCAGGTGGCCCTGATGCAGGTTACCCATGGTGGGCACAAATGCGATGGCACGCCCTTCACGGCGCCATTGGCTTATCTGCTCACGCAGAACGACGGGATTATTTACGACCAACATCAGCAGTTCACCTTCCGATAAATCAAAAAGAGAGACGGGTTGCATCTACCGGTAGCACTCGGGCGGAATGGGGCACGAACATGGCTATCAGCAGTTCACCTTTAGATGAATCAATAAGATACGGATTAGCTATACGGATTAACTGTGCGAGGCTGACAAGCAGAGACGGGGGCCGCAGCCCCCATCATGCAACAGCCAGGATCAGTTGAAGCAGTGCTCCGGGCCGGGGAAGCTCCCCTCGCTCACCTGCTGCACATAGAGGCGGATGGCGGCACGCACATCGCCGGTCTCGGCCAGGAAGTTCTTGGTGAACTTGGGCACATAGCCGGAGGTGACGCCAAAGGCATCGTGCATTACCAAAATCTGACCATCGGTCGCGGGGCCGGCACCAATGCCGATCACCGGGATGCGAAGCGCCTTGGTGATGCGCTCGGCCAGCGCAGTGGGCACACACTCGAGCACCAGCAGCTGGATACCGGCCGCTTGCAGTTCGAGGGCCTGACGGTAGATCTCCTGCGCCTGAAACTCATCGCGCCCCTGCACCTTGAAGCCGCCAAAGACATGAACGGATTGCGGAGTGAGGCCGAGGTGACCGCACACCGGCACCCCGTTGCGGGTGAGGTGGCGGATGGAGTCACAGAGCCAGTCGCCCCCTTCCATCTTCACCATGCGGGCACCGGCCGCCATCAGGCGGGCAGCGTTCTGGTAAGTCTGCTCGGGGGTGGCGTAGCTCATGAACGGCATGTCGGCGACCACCAGTGCCTTGCTGGCACCGCGCGCCACACAGCGGGTGTGATAGACCATCTCATCCATGTTGACCGCCAGGGTATCCTGACCCCCTTGCAGCACCATGCCCAGTGAATCGCCGATGAGCAGCACGTGGGCCCCCTCGTCGTCGAACAGCTTGGCAAAGGTGGCATCATAGGCGGTGATGGCGGTGAACTTTTGACCCTCCTGCTTCATCTTCAGCAGGCTGGCGGTGGTGATCTTGCTCATAGAGGCTCCTGTACGTCTGCACGCGGGGCAATGATGGCCAGATCATTGTGCGGGCAGCGGGCAACCAGTCGGGCGAGCGGGGTGCCGCAGGGCAGCACCAGAGCAGGCGCAATTTCGGCAAGGGGCAGCAGCACGAACTCCCGCTCCTTCATGCCGTAGTGGGGTACGATCAGACGCTCATGGTTGATCACCTGATCCCCACAGAGCAGCAGATCGAGATCCAGAGTTCTCGGCCCCCACCGCTCATCTTTGCGCACACGTCCCTGTTCCAGCTCGATTTTTTGTAATTGATCCAGCAGCGCAAGGGGCGCGAGCCGGGTATTGAGCCGGGCCACGGCATTGACGTAGTCCGGTTGGTCAGCAGGCCCCATGGGGCGGCTGCTGTAAAACGACGAGGCCTCCACCAGCACAGATTCCGGCAACCTTGCCAACGCGGCAACGGCGCGACGAGCCTGACCCAGCGGATCAGACAGGTTGGAACCAATGGCGATGAAGACCTCGGTCATCACGTCTGTTGTCACTCGGCCACTTTCGGTTTGCGGCGACGGGGGCGACGGCGGTTGCGGCTGTTGCTGCTGCGCTTCTCGCCATCGTGGCTGCGAGCCTCGCCGCGCTCACCGCTAGCCGGGCGACGGGTCGCTTCACGCTGCAGTTGCGGGCGCACATCCGGATTGGAGGCGACATAGCGCTCCCACCAGCTGGCCAGCTCGCCGAGACCGCGCTCGACCCGGTTGCGCAGCAACAGGAAGTCGAACGCCGCGCGGAACTTGGGATGCTCCATGGCGCGCTCGGGATGCTTGCCCTGACGACGGGTCAACCGCTGTTGCAGTGCCCAGATGTCGCGGACATCGGTGGTGAAACGGCGGGGAACGGCGATGATCCGCACCTGATTGTCCAGCACCTCGTTGATCGCCAGCATGAAAGCGTCATACCAGGGCAGGCCGCTCTCGTTCTCCAGCACCCGACCACGGGCCTCGACGCAGCCCCACAGCAGGGTGGCGTAGAGGAAGGCGGGAGTGACGCGTTTATCTTCACGAACGCGGGTATCGGTATCGATCAGTGCCTGCTCGATAAACTGCTCGTAGGGCGAGTTGCCGTGCGGGGTAAACAGCACAGCCACTTGCGGGAAGAGCTGTTGGAACAGGCCATACTCACGCAGCAGCTTGTAGGTCGCCAGACCGTCGCCAGCCAGGAACAGCTTGAGGGTCTCCTCAAACAGGCGGGCTGCAGGGATGTCTTGCAGCAGAGGCGCCAGCTCCTTGATGGGGGCGGCGGTACGCGGGCTGATGGTCATATCCAGCTTGGCGGCAAAGCGCACGGCGCGCAGCATACGCACCGGATCTTCACGATAACGGGTCTCGGGATCGCCGATCAGCTCAAGCTTGCGCTCGGCCAGATCTTCCAGACCCCCTTCGAAATCGTGCAGGGTGAAATCTTTGGCGCTGTAGTAGAGGGCGTTGACGGTAAAGTCGCGGCGCTCGGCATCCTCTTCGATGGTGCCGTAGACGTTGTCGCGCAGCAGCATGCCTTCATCAGACTGGGCCGACACATGTTTGCTGGTATTGACCTGATGGTGGTGACCCCGGAAGGTGGCCACTTCGATCACGTCACGACCAAAGACAATGTGGGCCAGGCGGAAACGACGGCCAATCAGGCGGCAGTTGCTGAACAGCGCCTTGATCTGCTCCGGCGTCGCATCGGTTGCGATGTCGAAATCCTTGGGCGTCTTCCCGAGCAGCAGATCCCGGACTCCGCCGCCGACCAGGTAGGCCTCATAGCCCCCTTTGTTCAGGCGATAGAGCACCTTGAGTGCATTCTCGCTGATCTCTTTGCGCGAAATAGGGTGCTGATCACGGCTTAAGGTACGACGTTGACCGGCGACACGGGCTGGAATGGGGGATTCCACCGACTGCTCGCCGTCTTCCTTGCCGAGCACCTTGCGGCAAAAGTTTGCGATCTGGGAAAAAATGGTACACCTCTTCATGACTTCTAAATTGACGGGAGGCCAAAAAATAGCGGCCTATCATAGCTCACGCCTAACCAAATGAAAAACCGTGCTGACAATTGATCCCGCATGAAACCGTCCGCCAGCGAAAATAGCGGTCAATCTGCACATAGCTCACGCCTAACCAAATGAAAAACCGTGCTGACAATTGATCCCGCATGAAACCGTCCGCCAGCGAAAATAGC
>NZ_JAAKOE010000021.1:0-81760 GCF_049171255.1 Aeromonas sp. 603757
AAGGCGTAAATATCAAAGTGTGTTTGTATGAGGCCCTGGGGCGCCCCATGCAACACGTAATTGGGACATAGCCTTTTCTTTTGCCTGCTATTTGCCCTAGAGGCGTGAAGTCAGTGGTGGTGCACGCTGGTCGCTGTTGGCGTGAGCAGATTGTGCAGCCACCGCGCTTTATGTTGTAGTAACAACTCTGTTGCTCATTTGCCTGTCGAGGCCTCTCGTGTCTGCATCCCTATCTAAACCCTGTTGTCTGCTGATGCTCACCCTGCTGCTGGTGGGCTGCGCCACCCCTTACGAGAGTGAAAAGTCATTCTGGAACGGCCAGACCGGTTTTTCCCAGACCCGGCTTGGCCCGGACAAGTGGCAACTGGAGTTTGTCGGCAACGATCTGGTGGACAGGGAGACTGCCCGCAAATATGTGCTCAAGCGGGCAGGGGAGCTGGCACTGGCAGAGGGTTACTCCTGGCTCAAGGTCGATGAGCTGACCATTAACCGCGATGCCGTCAGGGTGACCCCATCACGGCCGATCTTTGGCTTTGACGAGGATGAACCGGATCTCTTTATGGCCCAGATGCAGGTGCAGCATACCATCTCGGCGCTGCTCACTTTTCGCCTGTTGCCACGGGCACTCGATGAGCGAACTCTGAATGCGAAATATCTCGCCGAAATCAAAATAAACAGTGATTAATATTGGTGGTTTGCAAGATCCATATCACATACACCTAATGACAAGATAAAATTCTGGATAAAGCCTCTAGATTTACCCCCTGCTTTTAGGCATTCTCCCAGCATACCAGCCGCCAGGAATCAACGGCTCGGATCACAAAAACGGACTGTAGTGGCTCCCACGCCACTGTTTACGGCTTGCACCAATCAAAACCGGGACTCCCCCATGAAAATGAATAAACTGACGGTCGCCATCCTCATCTCCATGATGTTTGGCATCCTCACCGGCCAGGGCTATCGGATGTTTGCCGCAGATCAGGCTGCGGATTTCGCCAATAACATCACGATCCTGACCGATATCTTCCTGCGCCTGATCAAGATGATCATCGCTCCCCTGGTCTTCACCACCCTGGTGGTCGGTATCGCCAAGATGGGCGACACCCGCACCGTGGGTCGTATCGGTGCCAAGACCCTCGGCTGGTTCATGCTGGCCTCCCTGATGTCCCTGAGCCTGGGTCTGGTGATGGTGACCCTGATGCAGCCGGGTGTGGGTCTCTCGCTCTCCCTGCCCAATGACACCGCCAGCTCGGGTATTGCTGCCGGTGCCATTACCCTGAAAGATTTTGTGACCCACGCCATCCCCAAGAGCGTGGTCGAGGCGATGGCCACCAACGAGATCCTGCAGATCGTGGTCTTCTCCCTCTTCTTCGGTCTGGCTGCCGCCGCGCTCGGCGATCTGGCCAAGCCGGTAGTGGTGCTGATGGCCAGCGCTGCCGAGATCATGCTGAAAGTGACCGGCTATGTGATGAACTTTGCGCCGTTCGCGGTGTTTGGCGCCATCGCCGCCATGGTGGCCAAAGAGGGGCTGGGTATTCTGGTTACCTACGGCAGCTTTATGGCCCAGTTCTATATTGCGCTGGCCTGTCTCTGGCTGCTGCTGATCGCCATGGGCAGCGTCTTCCTGCGTGGTCGCGTCATCAAGCTGTTGGCGATGATCCGCGAACCCATCCTACTGGCCTTCTCGACCGCCAGCTCCGAAGCGGCCTATCCGAAGACCCTGGATCGTCTGGAGAAGTTCGGTTGTGACAAGCGCATCGCCAGCTTCGTGCTGCCGATGGGGTACTCCTTCAACCTCGACGGCTCCATGATGTACTGCACCTTCGCGGTGATGTTCATCGCCCAGGCGTATGGCATCGAGCTCTCCATGGCCCAGCAGATCACCATGCTGCTGCTGCTGATGGTCACCTCCAAGGGGATGGCCGGGGTACCGCGCGCCTCTCTGGTGGTGATTGCCGCCACCCTGAACCAGTTCCATATTCCGGAAGCGGGCATCCTGCTGCTGCTGGGGATCGACCACTTCCTCGACATGGGCCGCTCAGCCACCAACGTGCTGGGCAACGCCATCGCCGCCAGCGTGGTGGCCAAGACCGAAGACAGTCTGGGTGAAACCGTCGCGCTGGGCGAGAGTGAGCCAGCCAAAGCCTGATCACAACGCCATGAAAAATAAACAACAACGGCCCGCCAATGCGGGCCGTTGTTGTTTATGGCTCGTCTACACTGCTAGATAGTTTCCATCTGGAGTGTACGGTTATGAATATTGCTCGTCGACTGCAACTGATAGCGCTGTTGGTGATGCTGACGCTCATTTTTCTCAGTTGGTTCAGTATCAATCGCCTTGGGGCAGGCAACCGTGATTTGAGCTATGTGACGGACAATACGGTGCCCAGTATTTCGCTGATTAAGGAAGTGCAGGCGGTCTTCTATGAGCTGCACTCACGGGTGCAGAGCCATATCCTCAACACCGACAATGACAAGATGCAGCAGATAGAGACGGACATTGCCGATAAACGCAAACAGATTAATTCGTTGTTGGACAAATATAAGGCCGAGATGCTCTCCAATGACGAAGATCGCCGCCTGACCGACGATGATCAGCGCCTTATTGCGCAATATAATCAGGAGATAGACATGGTTCTGCAGCTCTCCAGACAAAACAAGAATGATGAAGCCAGGGACATGTTGGCGGGAGAAGCCACCAGCGTGTTCCAGCAGTTTGCCAAGGCAATCGAGCTTCACGTCAACTTCAATATGGATTTGGGACTGGCGCTCAAGAAGCAGGGTCAGGAGAACTACGACAACAGCCTGCAAACCCTGTTGTTTATCGCCGGTGGTGCCACCGTGCTGACGATGGGGCTGTTTGTCTGGTTGTTCAATCAGGTTGCCAATCCCCTTCGCACCGCCATGGATACCCTGACCCGGATCCAGTGTGACCTCAACTTTACCCTGAGAGCAGATGTAAAACAGCAGGATGAGATTGGCCTGACCCTCAATGCGGTCAACCGGCTGCTCGATACGCTGCTGCAGACATTTACCGAATTTTCCGTCGGCAGCTTGCAGATCAAGAGCACTGCCGAATCCCTCTCTCAAGCGGCGCAGCACCTCGCCAGCTCGGCCAGTCAGGCCAATGATGCTACCAGTCTGATCGCCGCCGGTGTGGAAGAGATGACTGTCAGCATCACAGATATCTCCCAGCGTACCCAGGAGACGAGCCGTATCACCAATGAGTCAGGGCAGCTGGCTAGCGAAGGAAGCAGAACCATAGATCGTACCGTTCATGCCATCAACGAGATCGCCGACTCCATTCGGCAGGCCTCGGCCGAGGTCATTGCGCTGGGTGAGGGCATTTCGCGCATTGGCGGTGTGGTCAACGTGATCCGTGATGTGGCGGGGCAGACCAACTTGCTGGCCTTGAACGCGGCCATTGAGGCGGCGAGGGCCGGGGAGTCCGGCCGTGGCTTTGCGGTGGTGGCAGATGAAGTGCGCAAACTGGCTGAGCGCACAGCCCAATCCACTCAGGAGATATCTGCCACTGTAGAGGCGATCCAGCAGGAGTCGAACAATACGGTCTCCCGCATGCATCTGGTGGAGGAGAAGGTGAGCCAGGGGGTCAACATGGCTACCGAGAGTGGCGCCATTATTGCCGAAATCCGCAGTGCGTCGCACCGGGTGATGGAGCAGGTGGGCGAGATCACCAATGCCATCCGCGAGCAGAGTTCGGCCGCCGAGTCGATCGCTCATCAGGTAGAGCAGATTGCTCAGGTCGTGCAGCAAACCAGCAGCACAGCGGAGGAGACCTCAGCCGCAGCCGAGGAGCTCAATGTCACCACCGAGAGCATCCACCAGCAGATATCCCGCTATCGCATTCAGTAACGCCGAGAGTTGTTATCCATACGCTATCCCCGCCAGCTAGCTGGCGGGGATTTTTTATATGGCCTGCTTAGAAGCCTGAGCCCGGTTGCTGCAAAAATGTCGCCTCTTCAGGTGTGCTGGTGCGACCCAGAATGTCGTTGCGGTGGGGGAAGCGGCCAAAGCGTTCGATGATCACCTGATGGCGGCGGGCAAAGTCGGCAAATCCGGCAAAGGTCGCCTGCGCCGGTGTGCCAGCTTGCTCGGCAGCCAGTGCCTCGAACACCGCCACACTTCTGGCCTGTTGTTCGCGGGATTCGGCATGCTCCAGCGGCAGATAGAAGAAGACCCGCTCCAGTGGTGAGAGGGATTTGTCCGCCCCGATGGACAGCCCTTTCAGGCAGAGATCCCGTGCCAGCGGATCCCGGGCAAAGGCTGCAGGCGTGCCGCGATGGATATTGCGGGGCAACTGGTCGAGCAGCAGGATCAGCGCCAGCCGACCGCTGGGGAGATCGGCCCAGTGGGCGAGACTGCCCTTGGCTGCGGCCTCTGCCTGCTCGCCAAAGCGGCTGGCCAGCAGGGCATCCGTTTCGCTGCTTTTTCCCCACCAGAGCGGGGCTTGCCGTGTGGCCCGCAGGACGTCATCGGCTTCGTCGCCAAACCAGAAATCGATCAGAGGTTGCCAGGGTTGCATGGGAACTCCTTGATGTGATTCAGAGGGAACCAGGAACAAATGGCTCAGGGGTGCTGCCGAAACGGCAGCTTCTCGTTACACTGTGCCATCTTTTGCCCGAAAGACGTAACCCCCCGATGGCGAGCGCCGGATTCTTGGCTCGGCCGATGATGGCCTGCCATCGCCATGAGGTGGCCCTCTTGACCCCGGTGGTTATCGGGACGTACACCTCTCTCCCGGGGTTGTTCTCACTGATATAAGGAATCTCTGATATGGCCGGAACCAGTTTGTTGGCCCTGCTCGACGATATCGCCAGCGTGCTTAATGACGTGGCGCTGATGACCAAGGTCGTGGTGAACAAGCGCGAGACATTTTTCGGGAAGACGTTTCTCACTGATATAAGGGATCTTTGATATGGCTGGAACCAGTTTGTTGGCCCTGCTCGATGATATCGCCAGCGTGCTTGATGACGTGGCACTGATGACCAAGATGGCGGCGAAGAAGACTGCGGGGGTGTTGGGGGATGATCTCGCCCTCAACGCGGAGCAGGTTTCCGGAGTGCGTGCCGAGCGGGAGCTGCCGGTGGTGTGGGCGGTGGCCAAGGGCTCATTTCGCAACAAGCTGATTCTGGTGCCCGCAGCCATCGCCATCAGTGCGCTGGTGCCCTGGCTTATCACGCCGCTCTTGATGTTGGGAGGTGCCTACCTCTGCTTTGAGGGGGCCGAGAAGCTGGCCCACAAGTTCCTGCCCCATGAGGCGAGTGAGGGTGAGGCACACACAGCTTCTATTCCCGATGATCTGGTGGCCTTCGAGCAACAGAAGGTGAAGGGGGCGATCCGCACCGATTTTATTCTCTCAGCCGAGATCATCGTCATCGCCCTTGGCACGGTACAGGGAGCAAGCCTCGCGCTGCAGCTCTCGGTAGTGGCAGGCATCGCCCTGCTGATGACCATCGGGGTCTACGGGTTGGTGGGGCTGATCGTCAAGCTCGATGACATCGGCCTGCATTTGCTGCAAAAGCCCGATGGCAGCGGCCTGCGCCGCGCGGTGGGGCAGGGACTGTTGGTGACGGCTCCCCGTCTGATGCACCTGCTGGCACTGGTCGGCACCATCGCCATGTTTATGGTGGGCGGCGGCATTCTGGTGCATGGCTGGCCCTTTGCCCATCACCTGATTGAAGGCGCAGCCGCTGTCGTTGCCACCCTGCCCACAGTAGGGGCCGTACTGGCGGCGGTGACGCCGACGCTGCTCAACGCCGTGGCCGGTGTGGTGGCGGGTCTGCTGCTGGTTGCCGTGATGACGCTGGTGAGCCGTCTTGCCCCGGCCAAGGGATAAGCGAGCTTGCGGGCCATTTTTTCTTTTTCCTCTCTTCATTTTTTGGCCTTCGGGCTGCCCGGTGTCGGACTTGCTGCCCGCAGGTCTGCTGCGCCTCCCGAGAAAGGCCTTTGCGAGAAGTTATGTATCAACAACTGTGGAATAATGACCATATCTACCCGGGCCTCGACAGCCCAGAGCTGGAAGCGGACATGCGCGCCGCCCGCCACGCGCTGGAAGAGCTGGCCAGCTATATGGCGGGTCTGGACGGGGTGCGCGGCGATGACGCAGCGCTGCAGGATTTCTTGCGGGAAGTGCGGCTGCGCGCCCGTGATATTCGCCATATCGGCTGGAACGTCGCCATTCTGGCCGCCTGCCGTGGCAGTCAGGATGCGCTGGATCCGCAGGCCAAACAGCTGGCGTCCCGTGCCCGCGCCCTTAATGCCGATCTGTTCAAGACGCTCGCGCCGGTGGAAGATCTGATGCTGGCGTTGCCGGAAGAGGAATTCGCCGCGCTGATGGTGGATCCGCTGCTCGGTGAGGAGGCGTACCGCCTGCGCCACGAGCGTCGTTTGCAGGATCAGCGCCTGCCGGTGGAGGCGGAGCAACTGGTGATCGGTCTGGGCACCGATGGCCTGCACGCCTGGGGCAACCTCTACAACGATCTGGTGGGCAAGATCCGCTTGACCATTGATGGCCGCGAGATGGGGCTGGCCGAGGCGAGCAATCTGCTCTCCAGCCCGGTGCGGGCATTGCGCCTTGAGGCGTTTGATGCCATCAGTGCTGGCTGGGAAGATGAGCAGGAGACGGTCGCCGCCATCCTCAATGCCATCAACGGCTGGCGGCTGGAGCTGGCCCGTCAGCGTGGCAAAACCCGTTTGCTCGATGCGCTGGATCTCTCCTGCCACCAGAGCCATATCGAGCGTGCCACCCTCGATGCCCTGATGAGCGAAACCTGGCGAGCCCGTGGGTTGGGCCAGCGTGCGCTGGAGCTGATGGCCGAGCGCCTTGGTCTCGACGATCTGGGGCCGGAGGATCTCTTTGCGCCGCCGCCTGCTTCCAGCAGCCGCGACATTCCTTTTGATGAGGCGATCGAGTTGATTGCCGATGCCTTTAGCCGTTTCGATCCCGAGATGGGGGCATTTGCCCGCATGATGGCCGAGAGGGGGTGGATTGATGCGGCGCCCACGCCAAATCGCCGCACCGGCGCCTACTGCACCAAGTTTGCCGAACCGGTCGAGCCACGGGTCTTTGTTACCTATGCTGGCACCATGGACAACGTCATTACCCTGGCCCATGAGCTGGGCCACGCCTGGCACAATTGGGTGATCCGCGATCTGCCGATGAGCCAGCGCAGCTACCCCATGACGCTGGCGGAGACCGCCTCCATCTTCGCCGAAACCCTGGTGCGCAGCGCCCTGTTCGAGCAGGCGCAAAGTCCGGAAGAGCAGCTGGCCATCGCCTGGGCTGAGGCCGACGGCGCGGCCACCTTCCTGGTCAATATCCCGGCTCGCTTCGATTTCGAGCAGGCCTTGGTGGCCGAGCGGGCGCAGGGTTATGTGTCGGCAGAGCGGCTCAAGACGTTGACCGACGAGGCGTGGGGACGCTGGTATGAGGGGAGCCTGACCCGCTATCACCCCATGTTCTGGGCGGCCAAGGCGCACTTCTCCATCGCGGGGCTGGGCTTTTACAACTATCCCTATCTGTTTGGTTATCTGTTTAGCCTCGGGGTCTATCAGCAGTTGATGAGCCGCAAGGCGGCGGGGGAAGAGGGCATTGCCAAGGCGTATCGCGCCTTGCTGCGCGATACCGGCCGGATGAGTGCCGAAGATCTGGTAGCCAAGCATCTGGGGCAGGATATCCGTGAGGCCGCTTTCTGGCAGGGGAGTCTGGCACAAGTAGCGCAGGCGGTAGAGCGCTTCGCGCAGTTGCCTGCCTGATTGGGTCAGCTGTGATATGAACAACAGGCCCCCGGACAGTCTCGCTGTCCGGGGGCCTGTTTGCTATGCCTGCTCTTGCTGCGGTTTGATGGGACCAACGAACAGAGGACGGGTCTGGTGAGTCAGATCCGGCTGATAGCCGTTGAAGAAGAGGTTGAGCAGCACCGAACTGATGGTGGCCAGCAGGATACCGCTATGAAAAAGCGGTTGTAGCTGCGCCGGAAGCTGTTGGAAAAAATTCCCGGAGACCGTCGGGATCATGCCAATTCCGAGACTGATGGCGACGATATAGAGGTTGTGGCGGTTGCTGTTGTAATCGGTGCGCGCCAGGATGCGGATCCCGGTTGCCAGCACCATGCCGAACATCACGATGCCGGCGCCCCCCAGTACGAAGGGCGGGATGGAGGCGACCAGCACCGACATCTTGGGGATGAGGCCAAAGGCGAGCAGGATCCCCCCCGACATCACGCAGACCCAGCGACTCGATACCCCGGTCACGCTCACCAGACCGATATTCTGGGAGAAGGAGGTGTGGGGGAAGCTGTTGAATATCCCACCAATAATGGTGCCGATGCCATCCACCCGCAGCCCGCGCACGATATCACCGCGTCTGGCCGGATGGCCGACGATGTCGCCAAGGGCCAGAAACATCCCCATCGACTCGATAAAGGTGATGAGCATGATCACCGTCAGGGTGGCGATGGAGATGGGATCGAAGGTGGGCCAGCCGAAGGCGAAGGGCACTATGGGGGCAAACCAGGCTGCCTCGCCGAGGCCATCGAGGCTCACTTCGCCCATGGCGATGGCCACCACGAAACCGAAGATGATCCCGAGCAGCACCGAGATATTGCTGAAAAAGCCCTTGGTGAAGCGGGTCACCAGCAGGATAAAGACGAGCACCAGAAAGCTGGTGCCGATATAGCGCAGGCTGCCATATTCCGGATTGCCCTTGCCCCCCGCCATCCAGTCGATCCCCACTTGCATGATGCTGATCCCGATGGAGGTGATAACCACCCCGGTCACTACGGTGGGGAAGAGCGGCATCAACCTACCTATCAGCGGCACCAGCAGGGTCGAGATGATACCGGCTGCAATGGTGGCGCCGAAGATGCCCGTCAGCCCCAGATCCGGGTTGGCTCCGATGGCCAGCATCGGCATCACGGCGGCAAAGGTGACCGACATGATGACCGGCAGCCGGATCCCGGCAAAGCGGCCAATCCCGACACATTGCAGCAGGGTGACGATGCCGCAGCAGAAGAGATCCGAACTGATAAGGTAGGAGATTTGATCCTTGGGCAGCCCCAGACTGCCGCCAATCACCAGCGGCACCGCCACGGCGCCGGCGTACATCACCAGCACATGTTGCAGGCCGAGGGTAAAGAGTTGGCCCATGGGGAGCATGCGCTCCACTTCATCCACCGGGCGCTTGCGCGCACCCGGTCGGGGGGAGGGGGGATTGGTCTCGTTCATGAACAGATCACTCCTTGAAGCCCGCGCAACTGCTGCAGGCAAGATAGTGAAAGCCGCAGCTTTCCCGGTCATTGATCTCGTGTATTGACAGAGGTGCCAGATCCCTCGGCAGTAGTGAGAGGGATCCGGTGCAGCACGGGTCAGTGCACAAAACATGCACAACGCCACTCACGAGAGAAAACGTTTGGCGATAACGCCTTGTTTTTGCGAAATGAGTCACATACCGGCCAGATAAGTGTCCGGCTGCTGGCAGGGGAAGGAGGTGAGGGCATCTCAGATTGGTAAGGGGTTTATCATTATTGGTCTGGCGATCTCACTTTGATAGCCGGGCACCATAACGTTGCTCGCAATGCGCCCGTCTTCATGTGACGGCGCTCGCGGGCTGCTGGGCGCAATCGGGGGCGGGGGCGTGATCCAAAGCAAGAAAGTTGGATGTTTTGGTGGCGCGCATGGCCGCCGCTGGGGTAGTTTCGATAAAACCGACACAGATCCTGAGGTCTTATCCATGATCATCTATCTGCATGGCTTTGATGCCACCAGCCCAGGCAATCACGAGAAAGTGCTGCAGTTGCAGTTTATTGATGATGATGTGCGTTTCGTGCACTACAGCACGGTTCACCCCCGTCATGATATGAGCCATCTGCTCAAGGAAGTGAAAAAACAGCTCGATATGAGTACCGATCCCAAACCGCTGATCTGCGGCGTGGGTCTTGGTGGCTACTGGAGCGAGCGGATCGGCTTTCTGTGCGGCATTCGCCAGGTGATCTTCAACCCCAACCTCCATCCTGAAGAGAACATGCAGGGCAAGATCGACCGGCCGGAAGAATATGACGATATTGGCACCAAGTGTGTAACTGAATTTCGTAAGAAAAATTCAGGAAACTGCCTGTGTATCCTTTCCGTTCAGGATGAAGTGCGCGATAATCGGGACACTGAACGTGAATTGAAGAACTATTACGACATCGTGTGGGATGAGCGCGAGACTCATAAGTTCAAAAATATCTCGCATCATCTGCAGCGGATGAAGGCCTTCAAAGAAGCCTGATCCATCACGTCGACCGATTTCGTTTTAGGGAGCCAATGGCTCCCTTTCGTTTTGAGGAACCGAGGAAAATCATCATGATGAATATTGTCGTTGTAGGCGGCGGCGCCGGTGGCCTGGAGCTGGCCACCAGTCTGGGTCGCAAGCTTGGCAAGAAGAACAAGGCCAAGATCACTCTGGTCGATCGCAACCGCACCCACCTGTGGAAACCCCTGCTGCACGAAGTGGCCACCGGCTCCATGGACGCGGGCATCGATGCCCTGAGCTACCAGTCTCACGCCAAGAACCACGGTTTCGACTTCCAGCTCGGCACCCTGACCGACATCAAGCGTGACGATAAACGCATCGTGCTGGCCCCGATCCACGACGACAATGGCGACATCGTGGTCAACGAGCGCGAACTGCCCTACGACTATCTGGTGATGGCCATCGGTTCTGTCTCCAACGACTTCAACACCAAGGGCATCAAGGATCACTGTATTTTCCTCGATAGCCCCTCCCAGGCGCACCGTTTCCACAACAGCATGATGAACCGCTTCCTGCAGTTCGCCACCGAATATAAGCCGGGCGACAAGGTGAAGATTGCCATCGTCGGCGGCGGCGCAACCGGCGTCGAGCTCTCTGCCGAGCTCTACAATGCGGTCGAGCAGCTCTACGCCTACGGCTTCAAGAACCTCACCACCGACAGCCTGAAGGTGACCCTGGTGGAAGCGGGCCCGCGCATTCTGCCGGCTCTGCCGGAGCGCATCAGCGGCGCCGCCCATCAGGAGCTGGTCAAGCTGGGTGTGGACGTGCGTACCGCCACCATGATCACCGAAGCGACCAGCGACGGTCTGCACACCAAGGATGGCGAGCTGATTGAAGCGGATCTGATGGTGTGGGCGGCCGGTATCAAGGCACCTGACTTCATGAAGGATATCGCTGGTCTTGAGACGAACCGCATCAACCAGCTGGTGGTGAAAGAGACCCTGCAGACTACCCGTGACGAGAGCATCTTCGTTATCGGTGACTGCGCTGCCTGCCCGCAGCCGGATGGCAAGTTTGTGCCGCCGCGCGCCCAGTCTGCCCACCAGATGGCCAGCCAGGCGTTCAAGAACATTCTGGCCAAGATGAACGGCGGCGAGATGAAGCCCTACCTCTACCACGACCACGGTTCGCTGGTCTCCCTCAGCCGCTTCTCCACCGTGGGCAGCCTGATGGGCAACCTGATGCGTGGATCCATGATGGTCGAGGGCTACATTGCCCGTCTGGTCTACATCTCCCTCTACCGGATGCACCAGATCGCCCTGCACGGCTATGTCAAGACCGGCCTCATCATGCTGGTGGGTCGCATCAACCGTGTGCTGCGTCCGACCCTGAAGCTGCACTAAGCCAAGGTTTGACAGAATTCGGAATACCAAAAGGAGAGGCGATGACCTCTCCTTTTTTATGGGCGCAGATCAGGAAAGAGAGCGTTACTTGCCCAGATAGGTACGGTCGAAGAAGGTATTGACCCAGTGAGGGCGGTAGATGGCCAGCACCGTCATCGCCATGCCGTTGAGCAGGGCTTCGGGGAACAACAGCAGTGGCCAGATGGAGAGGTAATCCGCCGTGATGGTGTGCCAGGGGTAGCTGTCACTCAGCCCCATCAGCAACGCACTGGCGGCCACCTTGACCGAGATGGTGATGGCGCCGCCGAGAAAGGCGGCCACGAAGATATAGACAAAGAGATGGCGCGGCAGCCAGGCCCAGCTGGCCAGAAACAGCAGCCAGCTGGTGGCTACCGGCAGGGCGATGCCAACCAGTGCCTGCCAGCCAAAATCGGCCAGATTGGTGACACCGAAGTAACCGAGCACCAGCAGGGTCAGGCAGGGGGCGAGCAACGCCAGTCGCCAGCCCAGCAGCAGGGTGAGGGAGGTGAGCCCGAGAAAATGGACCTCCAGCCCCTCATGCAGACCGGCCCTTAGATACCAGAGCGGCACCAGCGCGATGGCACTCCCCAGCAGCAGGTGCTGATAGAGGGGGTTGTCATAGAGGGTTTGCCACAGGGAGCGGCGCAGGCTGAAGGCCAGCAGTACCAGCCAGATCAGGAGGGCGGCGAGTTGTCCTTCACTCATCTTGTCGTCCATTTATGCAGTAGAGTCCGGGCGGTCTTCCCGACCGCCCATAGCAGAGCAGGCTGACGAGTCAGCCTGCTTTTACCATCAATATTTGACGTTGTTGTGGTACTTGCCGAGGATGCCCTTGACCCGTTCCATGGTCTCCTTGCTGGGGGGCTTGATCCCGCTCAGCTCGTACGGATCGCCCAGCACGTCCCACTTGTGTTTGCCCAGCTCATGGTAGGGGAGCAGCTCCACCTTCTCCACGCTCTCGCCCAGCTCGGCGATGAACTGGCCCAGCCCTTCGGCGCTCTCGTCGTCGTCGCTCCAGGTCGGCACCACCACGTAGCGGATCCACATGGTCTTGCCTTTGGCTGCCAGATAGCGGGCAAACTCCAGGGTGTATCTGTTGCTGACGTGGGTCAGCGGAATGTGTTTCTCGTCATTGATCTGTTTGATGTCGAGCAGCACCAGATCGGTCTGGTCGAGCAGCTTGTCCACCTGTTCGTCGAGATGACGGACGAAGCCGTTGGTGTCGAGACAGGTGTGGATCCCTTTCTCTTTGCAGGCGGTAAAGAGTTCGGTAATGAAAGCCGGTTGCAGCATGGCTTCACCGCCGGACGCTGTCACGCCACCGCCGGAGGCATTCATGAAGTGGCGATAGCTGGTGATGTCACTCATCAACTCCGGTACGGTCACTTCGCGGCCACCTTCGGTATCCCAGGTATCGCGGTTGTGGCAGTACTTGCAGCGCATCAGGCAGCCTTGCATGAATACGATAAAGCGTATTCCCGGGCCATCGACAGTGCCGCAGGTTTCGACGGAATGGATCCGGCCAACGGTGCCGTGAGCTCCGGCTGGCTGGCTGATTTCAACGGCTGGGATCCGATTAATGACAGACATAAACAACTCCAACGATTCGAGCAGGCCGTTATTTTATTACATAAACCCCTATTGATCCTACACCTTTAGTCCGGTGCCCGGCTGCCAAGCAGCTGCTCCAGCCCCTTGACTGTGAGCGGCCGACTGGTGAGAAACCCTTGATAATGCTGGCATCCCAGCGCTTTGAGGATGGCCAGCTGCGCCTCCTCTTCCACCCCTTCGGCGGTGACGGTAAAACGGAAGACCTGGGCCAGATCGAGTATCGCCTTGACGATGGCTCTGTCCTGTTCGCTGTGTACCAGGGTCTGAATGAAGCTTCTGTCCAGCTTCACCTCATCGGCGGGCAGATCCCGCAGATAGGCCAGCGACGAGTAGCCGGTACCGAAGTCATCGATGGAGATGAGGATGCCGAGCTCCTTGAGCTGGCGCATTCGGGCAATACTCTCCTGCCTATTCTCCAATACTACAGATTCGGTCACCTCCAGCAGCAGGCGGGAGGGGGGCACACCGGTGTCGCGCAAGATGTACTCCACCTGTTGTACGAAGCCTTGGGTGTGGAACTGGCGGGCACTGACGTTGACCGACAGATGGGGGATCTGCAGGCCACGGTTGAGCCAGAAGCTGTATTGGGCACAGGCGGTCTTCATCACCCAGTAGCCGATCTCGAGGATCAGGCTGGTCTCTTCGGCGATGGGGATAAACTCCCCGGGCGGCACCATGGTGCCGTCGCTGCGCTGCCAGCGCAGCAGCGCCTCGATACCCGACAGCGAGCCATTGTCGACCCGGTATTGCGGTTGGTAGTGGAGTTGCAGCTCGTGGTGACGCAGGGCATCGCGCAGCTCATTGGTTAGGGTCAGCCGGTTCTTCTCATGCTGGGCCATCGCCTCGGTAAAGAAGACGTAGTGGCCCTGACCGGCGCGCTTGGCCATGTGGGTTGCGGTGTCGGCCTGTTGCATCAGGACCAGATGATCCGTCTCGTTGCCGGAGAAGAGGCTGATCCCCACCGAGGCGCTGCAGTGCAGTTTGTGATCGCCGATGTCGAACGGGGTGCGAAACAGCCCCATCAGCTCGCGGGCGAAGTGCTCTGCCAGAATTTTGGCGGTGACTTCCCCTTGTCCCAGCTGGGTAAAGAGCAGGGCAAACTCATCCCCCGAGATACGCGCCTGCACCAGATTGTCCTGGGGCAGCTCCCTGAAACGCTGCACCACGGCCTGCAGCAACAGATCGCCGCAGGCGTGACCGAGGGAGTCGTTGATCGACTTGAAGTTGTCGAGATCCACCAGCAGCAGGGCGCCCCACTGGCCGTTGGTGGCGCTCAGGGTCTGCTGCAAAATATGGTTGAGGCTGCGCCGGTTGTGCAGACCGCAGAGATCGTCGTAGTAGGCGAGCTGCTCGATATGTCTGGCCGCCTCTTTTTCCTGGGTGATGTCGTAGAAGCTGCAGATGAAGTGGCTGAGCTCCCCCTGCTCATCCTTGACGCCGTTCACCATCAAGCGAACCGGAAAGAGGTGACCATCCTTGTGCAGGCAGCGCTCCTCCCCAAGCCAGAACTCCTGCTCGTTGACGGTGCGGCTGACATCCTCCTTGAGATGATCCCCGTAGTAGGTGGGGCGCAGCTTGCGAATGGAGTGACCGATCACCTCTACCTCGCCAAATCCGGTGATCCGGCTGAAGGAGTGGTTGACCTTGAGGATGATGCCGTTGTGATCCATCACGATCAGCCCATCGTGGGTATTAAAGGCTACCTCGGCCAGTCGCAGGGCATCGTCGGTGGCGAGGCGCTTGAGTTCGATGGCGGCCCGCTCGTGCTGGCTGCTCAATAGATCCAGCAGCTGTTCGGGCTCCTCAAGGGGGGTATCGAGCAGCAGGGTGATCTGGCCAATGGGGGCGCCGCTCTGGCCATGGAGCGGAATGCCGATGTAGGCGCTGGCATTGAGAGCAAGCAGCCGGGTCGCTTTGGGATAGCGCACGGGCAGATCTTCCACATAGATGGCCTGACCATGCTGGAACAGCTCCTGAGCGGGGCCGGGGTCGAGCTGGATGGGCTTGAGGGTGGAGCAGATCTCCTCGTTGATGACGCAGCGGGGGATGATCCAGAGATCCTGACCGCGGGGTTGGAACTCGCCGATCCAGCCCACCCGGGCACCGCTGGCGCTCATGGCCCAGCTTACCAGCGTCTTGCAGTAGTCGATGCCGGTCTGCTGGTGCAGTTCGGGCGGGAGGGCCAGCTCGGCGCGGTGCTCTTCCGGTTGCCAGTGGCCGAGCAGCTGGGCGCTGCTGCGCACCAGCTGCAACATCTCCTCGCTAAGCGGGGTGGGATCGAGATATTCCAGACTCAGCACCCCGAACAGCTTGTCCTGCTCCAGCAGGGCACCATCGAGGCGTGAGCGCACACCGGCACTGGTCAGATAGAGGTGATTGCTCAGCATCGGCTGGTGGGCGGCCTCCGAGAAACTCAACGCTTTGCGGGTACGCAGGGCGCGGATATAGCGGCTGTCACCACGAATGGGGTAGAGCGCCTCGACCCCCAGGGTGAACACAGGGGTGAGTTGCTCGCTGCCGAGATCACCGTTGGCCTGATAGTGCCAGAGGATGAGCCGATCGGCCCCCAAACTCTCTTTAAGGGCCTCTAGCAGGGGCGCATACTGTTGCTGGCTCGCCATCTGGCTGAGGCGCGGCAGTTGCAATGCCAGATCGGCGATGGGCTCCTGGCGAAGGTTCTGCAGACAGATGAGCCAGAAGCCATCCTGCTCGTGGGCGAGGGCGATATGCCACAACTGGCTGGCAAAGCGCACGGTGATCTTGCCGCCATGGCCGTTGGCCAACAGTTGTTCGATGGGCAGGCGCAGGGCATCGGGCAGCTGGGCAGGCCAGGGGGCGCGCGGTTCGTCGAGCCAGTAGAGCGGGGTTTGCATCACGTCGGTCAGGGCGACCAGCCGTTGACTGCGCAGGTCCAGACGGAAAAAGAGCGGCGTCTGGAGGGCAGGAGGAAGATGACTGAGTGCGGTAGACGACATGAACAAACAACATCCTGTTAAGCAACCGTCGGGGTTGCAAGAATACTGCAAAATGGTGTGAAACAAAATTTCATTGAACTCTAAATTAGAAAAGCCTAATTTATTGCCCATTATCATGTATGAGGAGTCTTGCAGATGAAACGGATCCTGATTATCGGTGGTGTCGCGGGGGGCGCATCGGCGGCGGCTCGTGCTCGTCGTTTGAGTGAAGAGGCAGAGATCGTGATGTTCGAGCGGGGCGAGTTTGTCAGCTTCGCCAACTGCGGTCTGCCCTATCACATCGGGGGCGATATCCCCGACCGGGATGCCTTGCTGCTGCAGACTCCCCAGAGTTTCAAGCGCCGTTTCAACGTCGATGTGCGGGTCTTCCACGATGTGATTGAGATCGACAAGGCGGGCAAGACCTTGCTGGTGCGCAACCTGCAAACCGGTGAAGAGCAGCGCGAGCATTACGATGTGCTGCTGCTGAGCCCGGGGGCGGCGCCGATCCGTCCTCCCTTCCCCGGTATCGACAGCCCCCATGTCTATACCCTGCGCAACATCCCGGACATGGATCGCATTCTGGCGGCCCTGCATCACGATCAGCCACGCCACGTCACCGTGGTGGGCGGCGGCTTTATCGGGCTGGAGATGATGGAGGCGCTGCACCAGCGCAAGCTGGATGTCACATTGCTGGAGCTGGCCGATCAGGTGATGGCGCCGGTGGACAAGGAGATGGCCAACATGCTCCATGCCCGCATCCGGGAAGAGGGGATCGACCTTCGCCTGCGCACCGGCCTCACCGCCATCGAGAGTCTGGATCTGCCTGCCGAGAAGACCTCCGCCGTGCCGACCGCCAAAAGTGGTGGCCTGCGCCTGACCCTCAATGACGGCTCCCATCTTGATACTGGTCTCTTGATCCTCGCCATCGGCGTCAAACCGGAAACCCTGCTCGCCGCCAAGGCTGGGCTGGAGCTGGGGCCGCGCGGCGGCATCAAGGTCGATGCCGGGATGCGTACCTCGGATCCCTTTATCTATGCGGTGGGGGATGCGGTGGAGGAGATTGACTTCGTCACCGGCGAATCTGTGCTGATCCCGCTGGCAGGCCCGGCCAACCGGCAGGGACGCATCGCCGCCGACAATATGCTGGGCCGAAGCGAAACCTACAAGAAGACGCAAGGGACCGCCATCTGCAAGCTGTTCGATCTGGCGGTAGCCAGCACCGGCCTCAACGAGAAGCGACTGGTGCAACTGGGATTGCCGTTCGAGAAGGTTTATGTCCACCCGGGCAGCCACGCCGGTTACTACCCGGGTGCCCACCCGGTCAGCCTCAAGCTGCTGTTTGCCCCGGATGGCAAGATTTATGGCGCCCAGGCCATCGGCAAGGATGGCATCGACAAGCGCATCGATGTGCTGGCGGTAGCCCAGCGTGCCGGTCTCACCGTGTTTGACCTGCAGGATCTGGAGCTTACCTATGCGCCGCCGTTCGGGTCGGCCAAGGATGTGATCAACATGGCGGGCTTTGTGGCAAGCAACCACCTGAAGGGGGACACCCTGCTCTGCCACGTGGCCGAGGTACAGGCTCGTAACCCCCATCAGCTGGTGGTGGATGTGCGCAATGGCCCCGAGCTCGACAAGCTGGGCCGCATTCCGGGGGCGCTGCATATCCCCCTCGACGAGTTGCGTGGCCGCCTCCATGAGCTGCCCAAAGAGAAAGAGCTGCTGATCAGCTGTCAGGTCGGGCTGCGTGGTCACGTCGCTTGCCGCCTGCTGAGTCAGCACGGCTTTAAAGTGAAGAATCTCTCCGGCGGCTTCAAAACCTGGCAGATGGCCACCGCCGAGTAACCGTTTTATTTCTGTGCCTGTTTGCCCCTCTCCCTTGTGCGTGCAAGATGAGGGGCTTTTTGTTTCTGCTTTTCGCCCTTCTTGCATTCCCCTCGTTGCTGCAATATTTCGACACACTTTATTTCCTGTGCCGGACAAAATTAACGTTTTGTTCAGGGGATGGGTGCTATAACCCCTGCCTCGTTCATGATGAACCGTGTAGTAGGGAGAGTGACATGCTGGATATGCTGATGGCCATTTGGCATCAGGATTTTGACGCCCTGGTTCAGATGCAGGCGGTCCCCCTGTTGATCAGTTGCCTGATGCTGGTACTGCTGCTGGAGTCCGCATTCGTCTTCCTGCCCCTGCCGGGGGACAGCCTGGTACTGCTGGCCGGTGGGTTGGTGGGCATGGGGGTGTTTGGCCCCGAAGTGACTCTTGTCTATCTGCCGTTGGCTGCGGGCATAGGTTCCGTGCTCGCCTACTGGCAGGGACGGGCACTGCAGCGCACCCGCTTTATGGATCATATCGAACGAATGTTGCCTCCCGACAGCCTGCCCAAGGCGACCCGGCTGCTGAAAAAGTACGGTTTTCTGGCGATGTTCTCCTCCCGTTTTATCCCGTTCGTACGGGTACTGACCCCCATGCTGATGGGGATTGGCCGCCTGAGCGTGCTGCGGATGTGCGTGGCCAGCTTTGCCAGTGCCTTTATGTGGGCGCTCTGCCTCAGTTTGGTGGGCAAGCTGGCGATGAATACCCCCTTCTTTCTCCACCACAGCGAACTGTTGACCCGGGCCCTGCTGATTACCTCGCTGGTGCTGTTTCTGGCGGCCGTCATGGCCATCCTGTTTCGCTGGTTCAAAGGCGGAGCGAAAAACGAGACCAGCCACGACTAAATGACAACCCTTGCTGCACTGGATCTGTGGGCATGGGGGTTATCGTGCTGCAGGGGTGCGGAATTGTGCCCATTCGGGTAATGAGCTTTGTGTCGGGTGAGCAGGATGCCTTATCCTGTTTCCAGCCACGCTGCGTTTGCAGCGCTCCAACTCGGGATGGAACCTATGCGCCTCTTCGACTCTCCCTCTGCTTCTCACCGATCTACCGCTGAAACCTGCGCTCTGCGCCGCCGCTGGTCGGCCCTGCTGCTATCCGGGCTGACAGGTTTGCTGCTGGCAGGTTGCGGCCCTGACAAGCCCGCCAGCCAAGTACCGACCACGGAATCCACAGCCCGGCAGGAGGTCGGGGCGCCAACTTCTGTAGTGCAGGCCAATGCCCGCCAATATCGCGATGCCCCGGCGCTGGCGCTGGTCTTCTCCGGCCCCCTGGCGCCCAAGGCAAACTGGCAGAGTTGGCTCGGGGTCAGTGAGGGGGGCAAGCAGGTGCAGGGGGAGTGGATCCTCGCCGACGATGGTCGCACCCTCTATTTCCCGAACGTCCAGCCCGACAAAAACTACGAGGTGAGCCTCAAGGCGGGGCTGGGTCCATCCCCCCAGAGCTGGACTCTCAAGACCCGGCCGCTGGAGGCGGGAGCCTCTTTTACCGCCAGTGGCATGGTATTGCCGCTGCGCGACGAGCTGCGCCTGCCCATCAGTGCGGTCAATGTGGATGAGGTCAATATCGACTTCTTCCGGGTCGATGCCGAATACCTGCCCCGTTTCCTGGCCGAGTATCGCCCCGGTGCCGGCATGGGCAACTGGGAGCTCGAGCAGATCACCAAGCGGGCCAAGCGGGTGTTCAGCGGCCGCTATGCGCTGGAGCTTGATGCCAACCGGCGCGAGACCCGCCTCATCAATGTGAAGGAGCCGCAGCTGGCGGAGGCCGGCGTCTACTTTGCGGTGATGTCGCCCCTTGGCAACTACGACTGGCGCAAGGAGACCACCTACTTCGCGGTGAGCGACATGGGGCTCAGTGCCCGTCGTTACCGCGATCAGCTGGAGGTGTTCGTGAGCTCCCTGGCCAGCGCTGACCCGCTCAAGGATGTGCAGCTCTCCCTGCTCGACGAGAAGGGTAACCGGCTGCAGGTGCAAACCACGGATCCGCAGGGTCATCGTCGCTTCGATCAGGTGCAGGGGGCCCGCCTGCTATTGGCCGAGCAGGGCAACCATCTGGCGGTGCTGCGCCTCGATGGGGCGGCGCTCGATCTCTCCACCTTCGATCTCGGCACCCAGCCCTGGCGGGCCCAGCAGTTGTATCTGTTCAGTGGACGCGATCTCTATCGCCCCGGCGAGCGGCTCGACAGCGAAATCCTGCTCAAGGGGCAGGATGGCCAGCTGCTGCCGGGGATGGCGGTGGAGCTGGAGGTGAAGCAGCCGGACGGCCAACTGCTCGAACAGAAACGGCTGCTGCCGGACAATTTGGGCGCGGCCCACTACGGCCTGCGCCTGCCGGATGATGCGCCGCTCGGGCGCTGGACCATCAACCTCAAGACCGCTGCCGGTAGCCGCTTCGAGTGGCCTTTTCTGGTGGAGGAGTTTCTGCCGGAGCGGCTGAAACTGCAGCTTGGCAAGGGGCCGGATGGGGAAGTGACGAGTCTGGACGCCGCCCTGACGCTGCTACTGCAAGGCGACTATCTCTACGGTGCGCCAGCGAGCGCCACCAAGGCCAAGGCGGAGGTGAAAATCAGCCGCGCCACCATGCCCTTTACCCAGTGGCAGGAGTTCACTCTGGGTGACGTGCTGCTTGCCGAGCAGGCCAAGGATCTTGAACCGCTCAATCTCACCCTCAATGCGCAGGGGCTGGGGACTTTTTCGCTTGCTGATGAACTCGATGGGGTGCGCGCCCTAGGGCCGCTGGAGGTGGCCTATCGGGTGTCGCTCGCCGAGCCCGGTGGCCGCGCTGTCAATCGCAGCCGCACCCAGTATGGCTGGCCCGCGGGCAGCCAGTGGCCGGCGCTCAAGGCCGACTTCGTGGCTGATCGGGTAGAGGGGGGCAAGCCGCTCCCCTTCCAGATCCTCAACCTTGATGAGCAAGGCCAGCCGGTGGCGGGGGCGGTGAAGGTGCGCCTTGTCAACGAGTACCGCGACTACTACTGGCACTACGCCGATGGCGAGGGGTGGAAGTACGAGTTCAACAGCCAGCCCTATCTGGAGCAGGAGCAGACCCTGCAGTTGGATGGCAAGGGGCCGACCCCGCTCACGCTGCAACTGGCGGCGGGCTGGTATCGGTTGGAGGTGGAGAACAGTCAGGGCCATCAATCCAGCCTGCGGGTGGAGATCGGCAGTTACGCCTGGGGCGGCGGTGGCGAGCAGGCGCGCCCTGACAAGATTGCCATCACCCTCGACAAGCGCGCCTATCTGGCGGGCGACAAGGCCAAAGTGACCCTGGTGGCCCCGCGCCCCGGCAAGGGGTTGCTGCTGGTGGAAGATGGCGACGGTCTGCGCTGGTGGCAGCGCATCGAGCTTAAGGGGGCCGGTGGCGATGCCAAGGATGCTCGTGGCGAGTTCGAGATCCCGGTTAGCCCCGAGTGGCAGCGTCATGATCTGCACATTTCGGCCCAGATCGCCGCGCCAGACAGCGCCTCCAAACCGGCTGGCAAGCAGCAGAGCCTGCGCTCGGTCGGGCTGGTGCCGCTCACCCTGGATCGGGAAGCGCGCCGTCTGCCGCTCAGCCTGAGCGCGCCTGATAAAGCGGTGCCGCTTACCCGGCTGGAAGTGACCGCCACCTCCATCCCCAATAGCCAAGGGCGGGTGGTGCTGGCGGCGGTGGATCGGGGCGTGCTAAACATCAGCGATTACCAGCCTCTCGACCCGTTCGAGATCTTCTTTGGCCGCAAGCGCTTCTCCCTAGATTTGTTCGACAACTACGGGCAAGTGATCCCGCCGCAGGATGGCAAGCTGGCCCGCCTCAACTATGGGGGCGACCGTGCGCCGCTGAAAAAGGGTGGTGCGCTGGAGAGCCGGGTCGAGATCGCCGCGCTCTGGAGTGGCGAGGTGAGTTTTGACCAGCAGGGCAAGGCGGTGATCCCGCTCGATTTGCCCAACTTCAACGGCGAACTGGCTCTGATGGCGCTGGCCTGGAACGAACAGCAAGTCGGGGAGGCCGAGCGCGCCGTCAAGGTGGTGGCGCCCTTGGTGGCCGAGATTGGCTGGCCGCGCTTTGGCGCCAGAGGCGATGAGACCCGGGCGCTGGTGCAGCTGCGCAACATGAGCGGCGAGGATCAGACCCTTTCTCTTTCCTGGACCCTGAACGGTGGGCTCAAGGCAAACGGCGAGCTGCCCGGCACCCTTTCCCTTAAAAATGGCGAAGAGCAGTGGCTGACCCTGCCGCTCACCGTGACCGGGGCGAGCGGTGTGGCAAGCCTGCAGTTGGCTGCCAGCGGCAAGGATTTTGCCATCAACCGCGACTGGACTTTGCCGCTGCGATCCCCCTGGCCTGCCGAGACTCGCCAGCGTTATCAGATGCTGGCCCCCGGCCAGCAGATGAGCTTTGCGCCAGCTGAGCTGGCCGGGCTGGATCGCGCCAACCTGCAGGGGCTGCTCAGCCTCTCCGGCACCCCGCCCTGGGATCCGGCAGCCCAGTGGCAGGCGCTGGCCGATTACCCCTATGCCTGTCTGGAGCAGACCTTGTCCCGTGCCTGGCCTTACTTGCTGACCACGGCCGATGAGCGGGCCGCCTGGAGCAAACCCGCAGAGGGCAAGAAAGCGGCGAGCGAGGCGGACGTGCAACGTGCCCTGTTGCAGCGGCTGCAGCGGTTGCAACTGCCCAGCGGCGGTTTTGGTCTCTGGGATGGTCGCTCCGATGAGGAGCAGTGGCTCACCGCCTATGCCGCCGACTACCTGCTGGCGCGCAAGGAGGCGGGCGACGCAGTGCCGGAGGCGATGCTCAATCAGTCTTTGAACCGGCTGCAAAGCTATCTCACCGACAGTCAGTATGGCGAGCGCTGGAGCAGTGCCCCCGAGCACAGCCGGCTGGCCTATCAGGCTTACAGCGCCTATGTGCTGGCCCGGGTGGGCAAGGCGCCGCTCGCTACCCTGCGCCTTATCTGGGAGCAGCAGGCCGATCACGCTCGCTCCGGTTTGCCGCTTTTGCACCTTTCGCTTGCGCTCTCGGCCATGGGGGATGAGCAGAACGCCGGCAGGGCCCTCAGCCGGGCATTGGCGACCGAGCGCGGGGACGACTATCTGGGGGATTACGGCTCGCCGCTGCGTGATCAGGCCCTTGAACTCTCACTGCTGCGCCAGCACAAGCTGGCTGCGGAGCGCTGGCTTGATCTCAGTGCCAAGGTGGCCGACACCCTGGCTCACCGTCAGTGGCTCAGCACTCAGGAGCGGCTCGCCCTGTTGCGACTCGCCCGCTTCGATCCGGCCGTCGACTGGCAGGCCAAGGTAACTTCCTCTCTTGGCAGTGAATCCCTGAGCGGTTCGGCTCCGCTACAGCAGGGTGCCCCCGAGGCACTGGCGGCGAGCGCCGTCACCAACGAGGGCAAGGGCTCGCTCTATGTGCAGCGCACCCTGATCGGCTACCCCGAACAAGCGCCAGCACGGACCAGCAAAGGGATGAGCGTGACCCGCAGTTGGTTCAACAGCGACGGTCAGCGTTTTGACCCGGCCAAAGTGAAGGTGGGCGATCTGGTGGTGGTGCGACTCAACGTCAGCAGCGAATCTGCCGTGCCCGATGCCCTGCTGGTGGAGATGGTGCCCGCTGGCTTCGAGCTGGAGAACCCGGCCCTTGGCAACAGCATCAAGCTGGAAGAGCTCTCCATCGAGGGGAAGCCGGCGTGGCAGAGTGAGTGGAACGACTATCTCAAGCATCAGGAGTTTCGCGATGACCGCTACACGGCAGCGCTGGATCTGAGCGAGGGGAGCAACCAGCAACTGGTCTACCTGATGCGGGCGGTGACGCCGGGTCGCTATCAGGTGCCGCCGACCCAGGTGGAGGATATGTACCGCCCCGAACTGCGTGCCGTGGGTGAGGATATTCACGAGGTGCGTATCTCTGAGTAACAAACCCTCACTTGAGCGGGTTCGCCCGCTCACTTTCTGGCAGCGTGGCTGGCTGAAATTAGTTCGCACTGGCCACGCTTGCTGGCGCTGGCTTGGTCGCCTGCCACGCTGGCTGCTCTTCTCGGTGCTGGGAGTTGTAGCACTGCTGCTGTCATTGCTGGCGCTGGATCGCATTTTCCCGCCGCCGCCACTAGACCCCGCCTACGCACGGGTGGTGCTTGACATGAAAGGGCGACCGCTGCGTGCCTTTGCCGATACCAGCGGCGTGTGGCGTTACCCCGTGACCCTGGAGCAGATCTCCCCCCGCTATATCGAGGCGCTGCTGGGCTACGAGGATCGCTACTTCTGGCGTCATCCCGGGGTCAATCCGGTGGCCATGGTGCGCGGGGTCTGGCAGTGGCTGCGCTATGGGCGGGCTGTATCGGGCGGCTCGACCCTTACCATGCAGGTGGCGCGTCTTATCGAGCCCTACCACCGGAGCGTGCCCGGCAAGCTGCGCCAGATGGCCCGCGCGCTGCAACTGGAGTGGCACTACGACAAGCGCACCCTGCTCACCGTCTACCTCAACCGGGCGCCGTTTGGCGGCAATCTGGAGGGGGTGCAGGCGGCAAGTTTTGCCTATCTCGGCAAGAGTGCGGCCAAGCTGACCTATGCCGAGGCGGCGCTGCTGGCAGTGCTGCCGCAGGCCCCCAGCCGCAACCGGCCTGACCGGCATCCTGAGCGGGCCCGCACCGCCCGTGACAAGGTGATGCAGCGGCTGGTAGCGCAAGGCGTCTGGCCCGAACAGGTGTGGCTGGAGGGGCGTATCGAGCCGGTGCTGGCCCGCGGTCACTTCACGCCGATGGAGGCGCCGCTCTTTGCCCGTCTCGCCGCCGACAATCAGGCCGGGGCGCTGGTGCACACCACCATTGATGGCGATCTGCAGCGCTGGTTGGAGGGGCGGGTGGCGAGCTACATTCGCCGCTTCCCCGAGCAGACCTCAGCGGCGTTGCTCTTGGTAGATAACAAAACCATGGCGGTGCGTGCCTATGTGGGCAGCGCCGAGTATGGCAATTTGCGCCGCCACGGTTATCTCGACATGGTGCAGGCGATCCGCTCTCCCGGCTCCACCCTCAAGCCCTTTATCTACGGTCTGGCTATGGACGAGGGGCTGGTGCACTCGGCCTCCCTGCTCTCCGATGCGCCAAGGCTGGGATCTGATTATCGCCCCGCCAACTTTTCCGGCGCCTTTCAGGGGCCGGTGACCCTCGCTCAGGCGCTGCAGCAATCCCTCAACGTGCCGGCGGTGCAGGTGCTGGAGGCGCTCGGGCCCGACAAGCTGGTCAGCCGCCTCGACAACGCCGGGGTGCGGCTGGCCCTTTCCGACAAGCCAAATCCGGCCATCGCGCTGGGGGCAGCGGGCATTAGGCTCGAGCAGCTGGTGGCCCTCTACAGCGCACTGACCCGGCAGGGGCAGGTGGCGATGCCGGTCTGGCTGGCGGGGCAGCAGGCGGTGTCACGCCCCTTGCTGAGCCCGGGAGCGGCCTGGATCATCTGGCAGATATTGAGTGCCCAGGGGCGCGCGGATCAGCCCTTTGCCAGTGAGGCGACCGGCCGGGTCAACAGGCTGGCCTGGAAGACCGGCACCAGCTACGGCTATCGCGACAGCTGGGCGATGGGAGTCTCCGGTCGCTGGACCATCGGCGTCTGGCTTGGGCGCCCCGACGGCACCCCCATGCCCGGTTTTTACGGCCAGAGCGCAGCGGTGCCGCTGCTGCTCTCGGTCTACTCGCGATTGGCTGACAACAGCCCCTTGCCGGCACAACCCAACACGGTGAGTGAGGCCGAGATCTGCTGGCCGCTGGGGCGCAAAATGAGCGCGACCCTGCCTGAGGCCTGTTTGCAGCGCCAGAGCGCCTGGTTGCTGGAAGGGCGCGATCCTCCCACCTTGCCGGATCCCATGGACTGGCCCTCGCCGCTGCGCCAGGTTGCACTCACTGCCGAAGGCAAGCCGACGCTGATCCGTTGCCACGATGCGGCACAATCCGGTTTTCGGGCGCTCTGGCCGCTGTCGCTGGAGCCGTGGCGAACGCCCGGCGAGCGACGACAAGCGCTGCTTGCCAGCGGTTGCAAGGGAGAGGGGCAAAGTGCCGAGCTGCAGGCCCCTATTCGCATCGTGGCGCTGGGGGAGGGCAATCTTATCCGCAGTCAGCGCTACCGGTTGCAGCCGAAGGTGCTTGGCGGTGTTGGCAAGCCAGCCTGGTTTCTCAACGGCCAGCGGCTGCGCTGGGACGGGGATCAGGTGCTGAGCGTGGCGGGGCGCTACCAGTTGGTGGTGGTGGATGAAGCGGGCAACAGCGATCGTATCGAGTTTCGCGTGGTGCATCCTGACGGTGATGCCGGCACCATCACCCGTTGAGCGTTTTGCCGACAGCCATTGAGGTGAATGTAATTAACCATTTGAAATGCATCAATATTTGATTGGGTGAATTAATTTGTGAATAATTACGAATTCATTCAAATCCAATCGGGAGTTCTCTTTTGCTGCGTGTTCTGTGTCCCTTGCTGGTGCTGATGAGTTCGGGTTGTGCCACAACCAATCATGGTGATCACCATGTTTCTCCTGAACGTACCGGGTTCTATTCACCTTTCGAACCTGCTTCCGAGAGTTTTGCGCGTTGCTATCAGAAACAGTTTGCCTGTACCCCTGCCAATATCCGCCGTGACAGGGCGATGGAGGCGCGCAGGCAGGCGCAAGAGCAGGCCAATCATCGTGGTGATGATTGGTAGGCCACAGATAACGAGAGGGGTTGGCAAATGCCAACCCCTTTTTCATTCCGCCAATTCAGCCCGGTTGGCGCAGATGGCCGAGCCGGGTGAAGAAGTGCAGGCTCTTGCGCTGGTGAAAGTGGCTCTTCTTGATGGGATGGAAGATGAGGTTGCTTTCGGGGTGGATCGCCTTTAACTGGTGGAGCATGGCCACGGCGGGCAGGCTGGTGCTGACCAGGGTGGTGAGTGGCATGCTGAGGGTCTCGGGCCCGAGCAGTTGATTGAGCCCTTGCTGAGCCTGCTCAAAGCGGGTCAGGGCCGCCGGGTCGGCATAGCCGCTATCCAGCATGGCGAGCAGGTTGTCGATGGCCAGATGAAATTCGGCCAGCTGTTGGCGAAAGCCGCTGCGCCCGCGCAGGGCAATCAGCTCTGCAAACGGAATATCGGCTAGGTGAGTGGGCACTTGCAACGGGATTTCGAGGTGGAAGCAATCCTGACCGCCGCGATTGTGGTAGCGGGATTCGAGCAAATGGAGCAGTCGGTCGAGATAGTCGTGATCGGTAATAAGCGCCCCGTCATTGGCGAGTGCCCACTCACGGGCGAGACGCATGGAGAGCAGATTGGCAAAGCGTCGCGCCATTCTGATCCCCCCTTCATCCCGGGTCGCAAAGCCGTGAGTCAGGCAAAAGCCGTGCAGCCGCTCCAGCCCCGCCTGATCCGGGCAGAAGCAGTCGTGGTTGGCCTCCTGACGCCAGCGACCAATCAGCTCCTTGTTGCCAAACACCTTGTGGCGGACGAAATCGGGGGCCACAAGGCCGCTTATCTGGCTCTCCAGTTGCGGGGTAATGGCGGCAAAGAAGGCGGCATCGGGCCGCTCGGCCAGCAGATCGGTCTGCTGTTGAAGGGTATCGAGCAGGGCGGTGAGACCGCTCTTTTCGCTGACGGTGAAGACAAAGGCAAGCCTCTCCAGATAGAGCAGGGCAAATTTGAGCCAGAGCTCGTCGCGTACCTCCATGCCGGGGTAGTAGATATAGGTCTTCATCGGATCAGTCTGTTGTCAAAAATCTGGCGAGGCGCAGGGTCGGGAATATACGCAAGATTGCGGTCGCGCGGCAAACACTGCGTGGGGGAATGTGAGCAAACGCTCATCCAGTAGGCGCTGGCCACAAAGTTCTGATATAATTCGCGCCCTTAAATCAAGGTCACCCGAGTCATTACCATGAAGTTCATTATCAAGCTGTTCCCGGAAATCACCATCAAGAGCAAGTCGGTTCGCCAGCGCTTTATCAAGATCCTGCAGGGCAATATCCGCAATGTCCTGCGCCGCTTCGACGACGATGCCCGCGTACGGATGGATTGGGACAAGCTGATCGTGAGCTCCCGCAATGACCAGTTCCGCGAGCAGGCAATCGAAGCCCTGGCCTGCATTCCCGGCATTCAGGCCTTCCTCGAGGTACAAGCCAGCAAGTTTACCGATCTGCACGACATCTTCGAGCAGGTGAAAGCCGTGTGGGGCGACCAGCTCAAGGGCAAAACCTTCTGCGTGCGCGCCAAGCGCCACGGCAAGCACGAGTTTTCCTCTCTCGAGATTGAGCGCTATGTGGGCGGTGGACTGAACCAGCACTGCGAAAGCAATGGTGTGCGCCTCAAGAACCCGGATGTGAAGATCAACCTCGAGATCGACGGCGAAGAGCTCTTTATTGTCAGCGCCATCCATCAGGGCCTGAGCGGCATGCCCATCGCGACCCAGGAAGATGTGCTGAGCCTGCTCTCCGGCGGTTTTGACTCCGGCGTGGCATCGTTCCAGTTCATCAAGCGCGGCTGCCGCGTGCACTACTGCTTCTTCAATCTGGGCGGTGCTGCCCACGAAATCGGCGTCAAGCAGGTGGCCTACCACCTGTGGAACCGTTTCGGCTCCTCCCACCGGGTACGTTTCACCGCCGTGGACTTCGAGCCGGTGGTTGCCGAGATCCTCGAGAAGATCGACAACGGTCAGATGGGCGTGGTGCTCAAGCGGATGATGATGCGTGCCGCTGCCAAGGTGGCCGATGAGTTCCAGATCCCGGCGCTGGTGACCGGCGAGTGTGTGGGTCAGGTCTCCAGCCAGACCCTCACCAACCTGAACGTGATCGACCGGGTCACCGACAAGGTGATCCTGCGCCCGCTCATTACTTGGGACAAGCCGGATATCATCAGTGAAGCCCGCCGCATCGGCACCCTGGAGTTCGCCGAAACCATGCCGGAGTATTGTGGGGTCATCTCCAAAAAGCCGACCGTTAAGGCCGATCTGGCGCGCATTGAAGAGGAAGAGGCCAACTTCGACTTCTCCATTCTGGACAAGGTGGTGGCCGAGGCCCGTTACCTTGACATTCGTCGCATTGGTGAAGAGACCGCCGCCGAGGTGCAGGAAGTGGAGACTACCGCCGAGAGCGGTGACAACGAGGTGATCCTCGATATCCGCTCCATGGACGAGCACGACGAGAAGCCATTGCTGGTGGAAGGGCGTGAGGTCATGCATATCCCCTTCTTCAAGCTGGCCACCGCCTTTGGCGATCTGCCCAAGGAGAAGACCTACCTGCTCTACTGCGATCGCGGCGTGATGAGCAAGCTACAGGCGCTTTACCTGAAAGAGAAAGGCTTTGCCAACGTCAAAGTTTACCGTCCGTAATTTGACGCTCAATCTCCCATAAAAAATCCGGCCAATGTGCCGGATTTTTGTTTTATAGCTCGGAGCTTGGATTTATGGACAGGGAACGGGAGTGAAGGAGTGCTCCCCCAGGCAGCGCCAACCCATTTCCGCTCCCCGCATTTGCCAAAGGTTATCGCTGCGATAGAGAGTCAGGATATAGAGCATGTCGTTCTTGCTGCCATCGAGGGCAACCGAGAGTACCAGATCATTATCCAGTTGCTGGGCATGGATGCGACTGGGGATGTCGCTATGACCGACAAAACGAAGTGCTACCTCACGGTAGTCATTGACCCATTTCTGATGTAGCTCGTTCGCCTGACGTATCTGCTGGTTGAACTGCTGCACTGGCGCCGATGCCAGTCGTCCAAAAACGGCTTGTGCTTCGGCATGTGCTGCCGTCACGTTCGCAAGGAGGAGAGTGGTAAGCATACCGATTTTGTGCATGAGAATATCCGGCTAACAACGACTGCTTCTATGACAACAGAAAAGCCCATTTGGTTCAACGCACAACCCACAGAGCCATATTCCACTGCGGGTGTGCTTTCAGTTGCGTTGCAGCGAGAAGGTTGGTAGCGACAGGTGCCAGTAGATAGCAGCTACCCGCAAACCGAACACGGCTGTCATACAGATGAGCATGGCGGTTACTCTGTCCATGTTCGCCTCCAGTGCCAGGGTGTAGAGGATTCCGCCCAAAATGCAGGCTGTTGCATAGATCTCTTTTTGCAACACCATAGGCACTTCCCTGGCCAGTACATCACGGATCATGCCGCCTGCTACCCCTGTCATGGTCCCCATCAGCACGGCGATCAGTCCCGGGGTACCGAAGTTGAGGGCTTTTTGCGCCCCAATCACCGTAAAGAGGGCCAGTCCGAAGGCATCCGCCACCGGCAGCACATACCAAGGCATTCTGCGGGGCAGTTTGACCATCCACATACCGATCAGCGCCGTTGCAATGACCACCCAGATATAGAGAGGATCGCGAACCCAGAACACCGGGGTTGCTCCCAGGATCATGTCGCGGATGGTACCACCGCCGATGGCGGTGACTGCCGCCAACACCATGACGCCAAATCCGTCCATTCTGAGCCGGCCCGCCACCAGAACCCCTGAAAACGCGAATACCGCAGTACCAAACATATCGCTGATGTAAACAATCTGCTCAACCAGTGTCTGCATGGAAAACAACTCACGCCAAATTGTTGATGGGGCCGCGATTTTAGGGGCTGGAGAGCCCAATCGCCAACTGTGCTCGACAAAATTGAGAGTCGACACCGCTTTTTTCTCGCATCATGGACAAGGAGGGGCTCGAGTGTGCCTGTTTACCTCCTTGTTGGAGGAGGGGCGCGATGAGTTTCTGCCACGTTTTAGTGGGCGTTTTTTTCCTTAAGTTTATCCCCGACCTGTCGATATATAGGGTAAGCGGCGTTAACGTGATGAAGCGTTGAAAAAAATGCTAAAGACATCGAAAAACGGGCCGTTAAATAAGACGCATCGGGCACAGAAAATAATAAAGCCAGAGCAAATAGAAGAGTAAATTTAATAGCTTAGGAGAATAGTCATGGGCCTTTATATCAACACTAACGTTTCATCACTCAACGCTCAGCGTAACCTGATGAACACGACCAAATCACTGGATACATCCTACACTCGACTGGCATCCGGTCTGCGTATCAACAGCGCCAAAGACGATGCCGCCGGCCTGCAAATTGCCAACCGTTTGACCTCCCAGATCAACGGTCTGGATCAAGGTAATCGTAATGCCAATGACGGTATTTCTGTTGCCCAAACTGCCGAAGGGGCAATGGATGAAATTACTTCCATGCTGCAACGGATGCGTACGCTGGCTCAACAGTCAGCCAACGGCTCCAACAACACAGATGACCGTACCGCGCTGCAGCAAGAGTACACTCAGCTGATGACTGAGATCGACCGGGTAGCCAAAGATACCACCTTCGGTGGCCAGAACCTGCTCAATGGCGGCTATGTGGGCACCTTCCAGGTGGGGGCAGACGCAGGGCAGACCATCACCTTCCGGATGACGACCGCCTTTACTATCTCGGGCATGGCCTCTGCCACCAGTGGTAGTGCGACAGTGGCAACCACGACCTCGGGCGAGCCGTATAACATCACGAAGACAGCAGGAACGCCGGTCACATCTACCAGTATGTCGACCATTACAGCTGCAAGCTCGGCCCAGTCGGCTATGGCCAACCTGGATTACATGATAAAGGTGGTGGACAGCAAGCGTGCTGAATTGGGGGCGGTACAAAACCGGTTTGACTCGACCATTCGCAACCAGGCGAACGTCTCCGAAAACGTTAGTGCTGCACGCTCACGTATCCGTGATGCAGACTTCGCCACCGAGACTGCAAACTTGACCAAGCAGAATATCTTGCAACAGGCCGCATCAACCATACTGGCCCAGGCGAACCAGCGCCCCCAGTCAGCTCTTTCGCTGCTGCAAGGCTAACAAAAGAAAACAGGGCGGTTGTTCAGGCCGCCCTGGTCAAGAGATGGAACAAAGGGGTGTTCGGTTCGCACTCTGTTCTATCGGGAGAGATATAATTCTCTACTAGTAATGCCAAGTGTTGTCCAGCTGTTCAGTTCTGTCACGCTTGGTCATATTCTCCTGAGCATATGCTCATCTTTAGGCCGGTTTACCGGCCTCTTTTTATTGTGTCGTCAAATCGACGTCACTCTACCCAACCTAAGCACAAACCGTGCCACAAAAATAATCCTGTCACACCATCTTGCAACCCCTCTATTACGTCTTGCACTATGTTTGCCATCTGGCTTTCCTTGCCATGTACCGGAGAAAAATTGCCGCGTTAGGCAACAATTTTCCTAAAGCTTGCCTCTGCACTGCCGTTAAACAAGGTGAAGCAATCGAGGGGTGTTCGGAATCCAACGTTTGCACTACTGCGGGTGACCTGTCCGTTCAAACAGACACCCGCCAGAAGACTCAGGCTCGTTCAACCTGTTCTTCTAACGGTGGGACGCCGCTTTGACGGCGCAACCCGCAGTCGCATGTTCTTCGGGAGAATATTTTATGGCCATGTATATCAACACGAATACTTCATCACTGAACGCCCAGCGTAACCTGATGAATACCAACAAGTCTCTGGATACCTCTTACACCAGACTGGCATCGGGACTTCGTATCAACACTGCCAAAGATGATGCTGCCGGTTTGCAGATCTCCAACCGTTTGACTTCCCAGATCAACGGTTTGGATCAAGGTAACCGCAACGCCAACGATGGTATCTCGGTTGCTCAAACGGCTGAAGGGGCCATGGATGAAGTGACCAGTATGCTGCAGCGTATGCGCACGCTGGCACAGCAATCTGCTAACGGTTCCAACAACACCGATGACCGTACTGCATTGCAGCAAGAGTTTGACCAACTGACTACAGAGATCAATCGTATCTCCAACGACACCACTTTCGGTGGCCAGAAGCTGCTGGATGGCAACTACAAGGGGTCGTTTCAGGTGGGGGCGGATGCTGGTCAGACTATCACCTTCAAGATGACTTCCGCCTTTACCATCAGTGGGATTGCGGCATCAACCAAGGGAAGCGCGACCGTTGCTACCAGTGCCTCTGGCGAGCCCTATACCGTGACCAAGGGAACATCTGCAGTAACCTCTACCAGCGTCAGCAGCATCAGCTCTGCCAGCGCCGCCCAGCTGGCCATGGCCAACCTTGATTTCATGATCAAGGCGGTAGACAGCAAGCGGGCAGAGCTGGGTGCGGTGCAGAACCGGTTTGACTCCACCATTCGCAACCAGTCCAACGTCTCTGAAAACCTGAGCGCAGCACGTTCTCGTATTCGTGACGCAGACTTTGCAACCGAGACCGCTAATCTGACCAAGCAGAACATTCTGCAACAGGCTGCTTCCAGCATCCTGGCTCAAGCCAACCAAAGACCGCAATCAGCCCTGTCCCTGCTGGGTTAACAGGCTGTGATGAGATAAAAAAGGAGCGACGATATGGCCAATGAAATTGGAATTCCGTCATCGGTCACTCCTTCTTCTCTTCAGTCAAGTAGCAAGAGCGGCCAGTCGGCCGCTCAAGTGCTATCTGGCACAGCAGAAGAGCAGCGGGGGACGGCAAAGGACATGGAAAAGCAACAGGGGCTGCCTGAGCAGGAGAGGGCTGGCAAGCCGAAGATTTCAGACAAGGAAATTGAGAAAGGGGTACAAAACTTGCAAGAGTTCAGTCAGTTGCAAGGATGGACCGTCAATTTCAGTGTTGAAAAGGAACTGGAGCAGGTTGTTATCAAGGTTATGGATGCCGATACCAAATCAATGATCCGTCAGATACCAAGCGAAGAGTTGCTGGCTATCAGCAAACGAATCCAGGCTCTGCGCGAAGGTGATGTGATTGGCGGTGGCTCTCGAGTCGGGTTATTGCTTGATAAAGAGATTTAATAGTTACGTTTGCGAGGAGAGTGAGTATGGCTACTATTACGTCTGCTGGTGCGGGCTCTGGACTGGACTTGGAGTCTGTCATCGCTGCAAGCGTTGATGCCAAAAAGGCGCAGCTGTTGCAGCCAATTACCACCAAAAAGACCAACGCCCAGATCACTCTCTCAGGGGTAGGCCAGCTGAAGTCAGCGATCGCGACTTTTGTCACCACTCTGCAGGCTATGTCAAAGGATGACGCGTTTAACAAACGTGCGATAAACATCACCCAGGATAAAGATAATCCGGTTCTCAAGGTGGAGAGCAAGAGTGGCGCTTCCAACGGGCAATATGACATCAGTGTCGAAAAATTGGCGAAGACCAGCAAATTTGAAGGTAGTTTCGCCTCTTCGACCACGCCCATGATCACTCAAGATGGCACCCTGACATTCAAGGCAGGTGACAAGACCTTTGATGTGGATGTTAAAGCAGGGGATTCACTCCAGTCCATTCGCAAGCGGATCAACAATGATAGTGACAACTTTGGTCTTAGCGTCAATATCATGAATACCTCCGATGGCAAGGCGGCCCTTGTGATTGACTCCGGTGTCAGTGGAACAGGTAAAGATCTGCAGATAACCGGCAGTACACCTGAACTGACTGACAATTTCATCTCCAAGCTGACCCAGAAGCAACAAGCCCGTGATGCCGAGATAAGCGTGGATGGCAATAAATTGACCAGTGCGACCAACACCTTTGATGGCACCATTGTGGGTCTCAAGATTACGGTGTTGAAAGAGTCGGAGAGCACCACTACCACGAACCCGAGTGATGGTACCGTGACGACCACTTACAAGCCAAACAGAGTGGATGTGACGACAGACAAGGCTGGCATCAAGACCATGGTGCAGAGCTTCATCGATGGCTATAACGCTCTGGTGAAGAAGAGCACCGATCTGGGCAAACGCAGCTCTATCGTGGCCGGTGTCAGCCAGAATGATGGTGGAGCCCTGGCGGGGGATGCGACGACCAAGGCTGTGACCAACCTGATGAGTGGCACCGTCACCGAGCCTTCTAACAACTCTTCGACCTTCTCTACCATCTTTCAGTTGGGGGTCAAGATGGACAACAAGGGAGTGCTCTCACTTGATTCGACGAAATTCGATGAAGCGGTCGAGAAGAACTTCGACCAGGTAGTGGCTGTATTTGGTGGCAAGGACGGTGTTGCTGGCAAGTTGGCCAGCCAGCTTGAGACCTACTCCAAGACAGGGGGACTGCTTGCCAAGCGGGAAGAGACACTCAATTCTGATCTGCGTGATGTCAACCGCAAACAAGCAGATGTCGCGGCGCAGCTCACCAAGTATGAAGAGACGTTGAGGGCACGCTACGGCAGTCTGGATACCTTGCTGGCCAAGATGAACAAATCTGCCTCCTATCTCAACCTGCTCAATACCAACAACAAAACCAGTTAATTTGTAGTCAGGAGCTGAGTCTCGTATGTATCGAAAAACGATCAAGGCCTATACAACCCAGAGTTTGCAGTCTGAGCTGGCAGTGGCGGATCCCTATCGCGTGATCCAGTTATTGATGCAAGGGTGTCTCGAACGTCTCGCTCAGGCTCGCGGTGCAGTCGAGCGTCGCGATTTCGAGGGTAAGTCCCAATCTATCTCCAAGACGCTGGCCATTATCAATGGTCTGCAAGATTCACTTGATCTCTCTTATGGCAAGGTCCCCGAAGACCTGTTCGCACTTTATGACTATATGAAAGTGCGCATGATGGATGCCAGCCGTGACATGGATGTAGGCGCCATTGATGAAGTGATGAACCTGATGCTGACGGTCAAGAGCGGTTGGGATGCCATCCCTGTCGATGAGCGAGACAAGGCGCTGGCACAGCAAAAGGTAGGCAGACCGGCATGAATGAGGTCAATAGTACTTCTGTGTCTGCCTTGATGAGACAGGGCGAGCAGTTGCAGTCTCTACTGGTGCAAGGTGAGCTGGTTGCAGCAGAACAGCTGGCTGAACTTTATCTGCATGCTCTGGAAGAGGTATTCGGGTCACTGCCTTGGGGAGAGACTCTCAATGTGGAACAGCGGCAGGCACTGATGCAGTTCCAGCTTATTTATGATTGGGTGGGTCAGGAAAAGCAGCAGGCTGAAGCACAATTACGACAATTCTCCCAGGCCGGACGTGCATCCGGTCTTTACAAGCTGAATGCAGGTTAGTCTGACATGGATATCCATCACAAGATTCATGATGTAGAAAGTGAACTGGCACGCCTGGCTCTGCAAAAGCAGCAGGAGGCCGCCATGCTGGAAGTACTCCCCGTTCGTTATGAACTCAATATGGCTGCGTTTGCCAAATACATGCCCGCCATTCATGACTTTTTCAAGGAGTACCAGCCTGCCAGGCCTTTTCGTTTCTTCTGTAATGAAAATGGCGTTCCCAATATTCTGTGGCTCGACGAGGGTATCTCGCTTTATGGGGATGATCCATTTAGCGAGGTTCAGTCGCAGATTGCCGAGGTCATTGAACACAGTGTCTTGCAGTGCATCGATTTTGTGCCCCAGTGGTATATCGATGGCCAAATCCATATCAAATACAACAATGAAATCTCCAAATTAAAAGAGAAGTCAGCTCTGGAAGGGTTGCGTCTAAAGGCAGCATTACATACCGATATTCCTCTGGCACTGATGTATGGCATTGGTTTGGGCTACCAGCTCGGTTGCTTGTATGAACAGTGCAAGATCAAGAATCTGTTTGCTTTCGAGCCTGATCTTGACATGTTTTACGCCTCGCTCTTCTGTTTTGATTGGCATCAGCTGCTCGCCTACATGGAGGAGGAGTCGATCAGTCTGCACCTCTTTATCGGTGTTGACGAGCGATTGCTGGTCGCTGACATGATGGAGGCGCTGCATCGCAAGGGGGCATTCTGGTCGGCAAGCTATTTCTCGTTCTGTCATTACCATTCCCCCAAGCTGCACGCCTTGATAACACAGGTGGAAAGGGAGTTCTATCTGCTCAAAACGGGGTGGGGGTTCTTTGATGACAACATCTATGCACTTGCCCATAGCCACACCCATCTGCAAGACGGCACCCCCTTTCTGAAACGGTGGCGCGATAGCCGTGCCTTCGAGCAGATCCCTGTCTTTGTGGTTGGCAATGGCCCCTCGCTGGATCAGAGCATCGAGTTCATCCGGCAGCATCAGCAGCAGGCAATCATTATCGCCTGCGGTACTGCGGTCAGTGCACTCTACAAAGCTGGCGTAAAACCGGATATCTACGTTGCAGTGGAGCGCACCAAGAGCTCAGCCGATTTTCTGAGCATTCTCAATGCCGATGACTTTATCAAGGACACCGTGTTTCTGAGCGTTGATGTCATTCACCCTGAATGCAAGCGCTTCTTTCGTAAAACAGGGTTGGCGTTCAAGCCCAACGAGCCGATGTTCTCCATGCTGATTAGCGCGTTTGGTCAGGCATTTGAGTACGATACCATTGAATTTTCCAACCCGTTCGTCGGCAATACCGGCCTCAATTATGCGGCCTTGCTTGGTTTCAAGCAGGTGTATTTGTTTGGTATCGACAATGGCTATAAAACAGCCGGACAGCATCACTCCAGCCTGAGTCTCTATTACAACGACAAGCAAGAGGCGAAATACGAGGAAAATTTAAAGGATACTTTCCCGGCACCGGGTAACTTTGGCGACGAAGTGCGTATCAATCATCTGTTTGGGCTAGCCATTCACAATATGGCCAGTGTATTGCGTGATTATCCCGAGATGCAGTGCGTCAACAGTAGTGACGGCGCTTATATAGAAGGGGCAATCCCTCGTCGTGTTGAATCGTTGCAACCTGAATGGCCGGTACTCGACAAAATCCCGCTCATGGATGAAGTGATGGCCACTTGTTTCCAGTCCTTTGACATGAGCAGCGTTGATTTCGCTGCTGCATTGCAGGTGCCGCTGTTCGTTGAGCTGGTAGACAAGTTGCGCGATGACTGGCGCCAGGTAGCCTGTGAACACAATGCGGTATTGGCCATGATGCAACGCCATCACGACTATCTGCTCTATCTGCTGATGAGCCGCGAATCACATCTCTATCGTGTGTTGATTGGTTCAATTAACTATTTCTACGCCAATATCATCAGCCTAATGATGGCGCAGGTGACAGCAGAACCCGAGGTGCTGGCGGGCAAGATAAAAGAGGCGCAGGCAATTCTGGAGTTATTCTTCGAGGATAGCAAAGTGATGTATGCCGATGCGTTCGATGGCCATGATACCACCTATTTTACCGGCCTGGATGTGTTCAAGCGCTAGTCCTTGAATCGGATGGGGATGACTCTGTTCATCTCCATTCCCTAACAGTATGATATAGAAGTATTTAATCCTTTCAGGTGCATATATGGCCACCCTTTCCCTGGCATCCACCGCATTTCTCATGCCCGGTAATGTGGCATGGGCTCCTTTGGCCCGACATGCACAGTTGCAATTTTGCCCTCAAGGTCAATGGCAGCCGATGGCCGCTTGTGACGGACATCTGGTGCTCTGGTTTTGGGAGCAACTGCTGACCGACAGCGAATGCCAGCATTGGTACACCTTGGCTGAACCCGCATTGTCCGAGACCATCGACACCTGGTTGGAAGCATTGCTCTCGCCACTGCGGGGGCTCCCTCATCTTTATCTTGGTGCCTGTTCACTGCAAGGCGGTGGTGTGAGTAGCGCTCTTCATCCCTGGATGATGCAGCTGGATGTCTGCTTTACCCGAGCGCTTGCACGTCACCACATTAGGGATTTGGGGCTGGGTCGCTGGCTCTCTGAGCAGGGGCGAGCCCATTGTGTGGACGAGCGTAATCGTTACCTTCTTTCTTGTCCTCTCTCGATGCACGGCTTGACCAGCCTTGCCGACTGGATTGCCGCGCGTTGGATGCTTGATCAGGCGCCAATACGCAAGGTGCTGGTGCTCGATTGTGACAATACCCTGTGGGGGGGGGTAGTGGGTGAAGAGGGGTTGACTGGCCTTTACCTTGGTCAGGACGGTCTCGGCAAACTCTATCAGTCGTTTCAGGATGCGGCGCTCTACTGGTATCAGCGCGGCGTGTTGTTGGCATTGTGCTCTAAAAACGAGCCTGCAGATGTTTGGCTGGTGTTTGAGCAGCATGGCGCCATGAGACTCAAAAGGCGAAATATTGCAGCATCTGCCATTGGTTGGGGCTCTAAATCTCAAGGTTTGCGACATATTGCTGCCAGCCTCAATCTGGGGCTTGAGGCCTTGGTCTTCTGGGATGATTCCCCCCTGGAAAGGGCTGAAGTTCGCCATGCCCTGCCACAAGTCGATGTCATTGAACCACCAGCAGATATTTGGGCATGGCCTACAACCTTGCTCACTTATGGGGGGTTCTCGCGCATATTCAGTGGTGATGATGCTCTTCGTCAAGCCTCCTATCTGGCATTGGCAGACGCCGCCCGGTTACGTAGCGAGGTTGGCAGTGAACAACATTTTCTCGCCTCCTTGTCGTTGCGTGCGGCGATACAGCCGTTGGCGGTGGATAACCTTGCTCGTGCCGAGCAGATCATCCATAAAACCAACCAGTTTAATCTCTCCTGTCTGCGATATGAGGCGAGCGAGCTCAAACGGCTGGCGCAGTCTGGCTGGTGCTGGCTAGTGTCGTTGCAGGATCGCTTTGCCGATCATGGCTTGGTTGGCTTGGTGCTGATCATAAACATCACGCCCAAACTGGCATTGCTCGATACGCTGGCTCTGAGTTGCAGAGTGTTGTCCAGAGGACTCGAATATTGGTTACTGGATAGCGTCTCGGCTGCATTGCGCGAGGCGGGGATCGAGCGTCTGGTTATTGGCTCGAATCGTTGTGCACGTAATGAACCTGCGCTGACATGGTTGGCATCCCTGCCGTTGACCCCCTGTGATAATCCGGATCCCGCCCGTTTTTCCCATGAGCATTACCATAGTCTGGCGCTCGAACAGCTGAATTTGCCTTTTTTGGAGTTTTATCACCATGACTGATCTCTTCACTTTGTTGGAACAGCAGTTTCCTTCTGCAACCGTCACGCGAGGCGACTATCAGTTGGGACTTGGGGCCTTTCCGGAATGGGATTCGCTTGGTCATTTCAATTTTCTGCTGCTGGTTGAGCAGACGTTCTCGGTACGCTTCGAGCCTGAAGAGCTGGCGAAGATGAAGCAACTTCAGGACATTCGTGATGCGCTGTTGCGGCGTGGTCTTGTGCTGTGATTGAAGCTCTCTCTCATGTTCTTGGCTCCCTTGGGATCGCACGAGGGAGCGCTATCATGGTTCACACTGACGCCATGGCTGTGGCCCAGTTTCCTGGACGGGGCAATGAAGCCGGCATGCATGCTTTTTGGTTGGGGATGCAGGAGTGGCTTGGAAACGAGGGCACTCTGCTGGTGCCAACATTCACGTATAGCCTGACTCGCCAGAGCTGTTTCGACAGGGCGACATCCCCCAGTGAAGTCGGGTTGATGACGGAGCAGTTTCGCACTCTGCCAGGGGTTGCGCGGACCCGCGATCCCATCTTCAGCGTTGCGGTATGGGGCGCGGGGCGTGACCAGGTGGTTGCAGCAGGGGGTCATGACTGCTTTGGTGAAGAGAGCCCCTTCGCCTGGTTGGCGGCTCACGATGGCTGGATTGCCGGTTTTGCCTGTCATCCCGATCGCATTACCTTCACCCACTATGTCGAGCAGCAACTAGGTGTCGATTATCGCTTTATGAAACGCTTTGAGGGTGATGTCCGCGAGCAGGGAATGGTGCGCCCCTGGCATTGTGACTACTTTGTGCGAAGACTCGATCTGGCCAGCGAGATAGATCTTTCCCGTCTGGTTGAAGCCCTTAAAAATCAGGACAAATGGCACCAGGGGTTATTTGGCCGTTTACCAGTCTGGGCCGTTCGCTGCGCCGACTTTGCCGCGGTGGCAAAAGAGCTGATCGCTGTCCATCCCCATGCGCTTATCAGGGAGGGGAGATGAAACTGCACCATATTGGACTGGTGGTGGCCGAACTGGATCTTGGCGTACGTTATTGTTGCGAGACCCTCGGGCTTTCCCGCTTTAGCGAGCCGGTGCTCGATCCGTTGCAGCGGGTGCATATCTGTTTTGCCTATGATGATGCGGGGATTTGCTATGAACTGATTGCACCTGCCAGTGATGATAGCCCCGTCAGTCAGGCGCTACGAACCCGTCATAACCTGCTCAATCATCTGGCCTATGAGGTGGCAGACCTGGCAATGGCTGCCGAAAAACTGCGGGCCCAGCGTCATCTTCCCCTCGGGCCCAGCCAGCCAGCCATCGCGTTTGGCGGCGCCCACGTCCAGTTTTTCCTGAGCCCCCTTGGCCACATTGTCGAATTGATCGAGGCACCCACCCCATGAGTTTTTCACCCAAGAGCGGCTATCTGCCCACCGACTGGGACGACCAGGCACAAGTCGGTGAACAGCTGCATCGGCTGCTCACCCTGCTGTTTCCGCTCAATCGCAGCCTGACCGGGGACGGGGTTCGGCAGTCGCTGGCCCTGTGGCGCGAGCACTGCCTGCCCGAGCTGCGGATCCATGAAGTGGCCAGCGGCACCGAGTGCTTCGACTGGACAGTGCCTGACGAGTGGAACGTGCGGGAAGCCTACATAGTGGGGCCGGATGGACGCAGAGTGGTGGACTTCCAGGATCACAACCTGCATCTGGTCGGTTACTCGGAGCCGGTGCGCTGCACCCTCTCGCTTGCCGAGCTGCAGCCCCATCTCCACTCTCTGCCCGAGCAGCCGGATGCCATTCCCTATGTGACCTCCTACTACAAGCGCCGCTGGGGCTTCTGTCTGCCCCATCGGCTGCGTGAAGCGCTGCCGGAGGGAGAATATCAGGTGGTGATCGATGCCACCCTGGCCCCGGGCTCGCTCACCTATGGTGACTGGGTGCTGCCGGGGGAGAGCGAGCAGGAGATCCTGCTGTCGAGCTACACCTGCCACCCCTCCATGGCCAACAACGAGCTCTCCGGCCCCTGTGTCGGTGTATTCCTGATGGCCTGGCTTGCGTCACTGCCCACACGTCGCTACAGCTACCGGCTGATGCTGGTGCCTGAAACCCTGGGGGCCATCGTCTATCTCTCCCGTCATCTGGACCAGCTCAAGCAGCGCACCTTGGCCGGCTTCAACCTGACCTGTCTTGGCGATGACCGCAGCTACTCCTTCCTGCCCTCACGCCAGGGCAACACGTTGGCGGATCGCATCGGTCGCCATGTGCTGGGTCATCTGGCGCCGGGCTACAAGGCTTACAGCTTCCTGGAGCGGGGATCCAACGAGCGGCAGCTGTGCGCGCCCGGCATCGATCTGCCGGTCACTTCTGTGATGCGCAGTCGATACGGCTGTTATGCCGAGTACCACACCTCGCTCGATGACCTCTCGCTGGTGACGTCGGCCGGTCTGGCCGGCGGCTTCATGGCGCTGCGCCGTGCCATCGAGTGTCTGGAGCTGGACGAGCGCTGCGAGGTCACTGTGCTGGGTGAACCCCAGCTCGGCAAGCGGGGGCTCTACCCGGATTTGTCGACCCGCTATTCGGGCTGGCAAGTGAGGGAGATGATGAATCTGCTGGCCTACAGCGACGGCAAGCTGACCCTGTTCGAGATCGCCGAGACCATAGGGGCGCCGTTCTGGCGGGTGGAGCCGCTGGCGCGGATGCTGCTGGAGGCCGGGCTGCTGCGTCGTCTCAGCCCGCAACCGGACTACTCGATCACCAGATAGGCTGGTCCCGGGTTGTGCGGGGTGCGACGGATGGCGTAGCGATCCAGCCCCAGCACCTCCTTGAGGGCCAGAGTCTCCCCCGGAAAGGCGGGCCAGTTGAGCTCATCGAATGCCAGCACCGACCCCTTGGTCAGGTGCGGCTTGATGAGCTCGAGGCAGCGGCGGGTCGGCTCGTAGAGATCAAAGTCAAAATAGGCCAGCGCTATCATTGTTTCCGGCTGACGAGCCAGATAGGCCGGCAGCGTCTCGGTCACATCCCCCTTCACCAGCTCATGCTTGACGATATGGTCCAGCGGGCTTTCCGCCTCATGGGCGGCGAGCAGTTGGGCCAGATGCTGCTCATAGCCCGGCGTCACCCCGTAGGCACCGGGCTGGATTGCGGCATCACTGCCATCTTGCGGAGCGTGGGAAGGGAAGCCGCTGAAGGTATCGAATCCCACCAACTTGCGGTTGTAGTTGTAGGGCTCATACATGCCGCGAAACGAGGAGAAAAGCGCCAGGTTCTGACCCCAGCGGGTACCGAAATCCATGATGACGCCGTGGACCGGCACGATCTTCTGATACAGCTCGTGCATGAACAGGATGCGGGAGAGCGACTGGCGCTTGAGGTAGAGGCCCAGGTTGTTCTGCAGCTCGGCCGCGGGCAGCGGGCTGGCGTGCAGCAACTCGCTGAAGGTCTGGCGGCGTGACAGCTCCTGCTCGGAGGCGTTGGAAATGGCCTTGATCATCAGTGGTCTCCTGTGGTGGTGTCGCCGGCCGGGGTCGACAGGCAGTGCACCACTTCATATTCGAGGTAATCGGCCAGCCCCAGCCAGTCCTGGCGCTCCTGGCACTGCAGCAGTGCGGCTACCAGTCCGGGTGGCAGGTTGCCCTGCTCGGTGAGCACCTCTTGCAGCAGTTCCGGCAATGCCTGACTCGCTGCAACCGACTGCCCCAGCCGAAACTGGTGCGCCAGGGCGGTGAGGCGGGTGATCTGGCCGTTTTTCATTGCACGTACTCCGGGTGATAGCGGCAGCCGGCGATTTCCGCCCCTTCCCGGCTGCAGTTCCAGAACTGCACATCGGTGTGGCGCGCTATGTAGCGCTCGAGCTCGGTGCGGTAGGCGGAAAAGTTTGGATTGGTCTTGACCCGCCGGCCATGGCCGTCGAGGGCCCAGCTGAGGGCCAGCGCGGCGCTGGGGCCGAGCGCACCGTCGGCCCAGCCCGAGTGGGTGAGCTCGCCGGGAAAGGCGAAGTCAGTGCCCAGCAGGATGACCTGGCGGCAACCCATCTGCACGGCGAGATCCACGGCGGGATGAATGACGCTGCCGCCCGAGTGCAGCACGCCCTTGGGGATCGTCTGTCGCAGCTGCTGATACATGGGGCTGCGGGAGTAGGCGGTCATGCGTGGCCCCTGCCAGGCCAGCAGGGCTGCCGTGGGAACCGTGGGGTAATAGACCAGGGTGGTCTGGGCCGACTGGGCGGCGGGCAGCCGGTTGCCGTGGATGGCGTCATCGATGGTGACGACGATGTCGGGCCGGATACCGTGGCTGAGCAAAAACGCCAGCGCGGTATCGACGCTAATCAGAAGATAGTCCTGCCGACGGCGCTGCAACTGGGCCTGCAGGGTGGCCAGGTTGTGCTGCAGGGTTGGGCCACTCGCCACGATCAGCGCCTGCTTGCCCTGAGCCAGACCGAACAGGGAGGCCACATCGCCGTCGCCGGCCAGCAGATCGCGGTTTTCCGCCAGCCGCCGGGTGATGTCGGGGTGCTCGGCGTCGAACCTGGCCCGGGCGAACGGCAAATCGATTTCACTCACCAGCCGGTCGCGGATGCGGGCGGCAGCATCTTCCACCAGCAGCAGCTCGGGCGGCAGGGCGAAGAAGGGCAGCCGCACCTCCCCTTCGTCGCCGGCCATCATCAGCTCGACCCTGGGGTCCGTCAGCCAGTCCTGCTGGTCTAGCAGCCGCAGTACAAGGGCAAACAGGGCGCCATTCATGATCTTCACTTCCAGCCGCTTGAGGCTACTGCGCCCCAGCAGGGTGCGCGGCAGATCGCCGAGCCCGGTGCCGTAGAGGTGCAGCACCGGCTGCTCGGGCAGGCTGGCGGCCTGCAGCTCGGCTTCCTTCACCCGGTCGTGCCGGCTGGTGAGCTGTATGCCGTGGAGGCTTAGGGTGGAGCCGAGACCTTCGGTCAGCTCGGCCGGCAGGCTTTCAACGTCCTGTGCCAGCAAGCGGGGCCAGAGGGCGGGCCAGCGCTGGCTGATGAGCCTACCGTGCTGGTTGAAGAGATCATCACTCATCGTTGTCTATCCACTCCCAGCTCAGCGGTTGATTGGCACTCAGGCTGCGGTTGACCCGCTTGCCGATGAGCCGATCGTAATCGGCCGGGGGCAGGCCGAGGGCGGGGCGCACCGACTTGATATGCGCTGCGGTGAGCTGCTCGCCGGCGGCCATCTCCTTGACCAGATAGAGGGAGCGGCGAAATGCACGGTTACCCTGTTCACTGGCGGTGAGCTGGTAGTCAGCCACCCCAAGGGCGGCATGGGCGGTATTGACCGAGGCCACCAGCTCGGTGAGCTCGGCCGGTTCCATGGAGAAGGCGCAATCCGGTCCGCCGTCGGCGCGGGCCAGGGTGAAGTGTTTCTCGATGAGGGTCGCCCCGAGCGCGGTGGCGGCGATGGCGGTGGCAGAGCCGAGGGTGTGATCGGAGAGCCCCACCTCGACCCCGAAGCGCTGGCGCAACATGGGGATGGTACGCAGGTTGTACTCGGCTGCCGGCGCCGGATAGCCGCTGACACAGTGCAGCAGGGCCAGCTGGCCGTTGCCATGCTTGAGCGCAATATCGACCGCGGCGGAGATCTCGGCCTCGTTCGCCATGCCGGTGGACATGATAAGCGGCTTGCCGGTCTGGGCGGCGTAGCGAATGAGGGGCAGATCCACCAGCTCGAAGGAGGCGATCTTGTAGGCCGGGCAGTCCAGTGATTCAAGCAAGTCCACCGCACTGAAATCGAACGGGCTGCTAAAGACAGTCAGCCCCAGCTCGCGCCCTTTGGCAAACAGCGCTTGGTGCCATTCCCAGGGGGTGTGCGCCCACTCATAAAGATCGTAGAGGCTGTGGCCATCCCACAAACCGCCGTGGACCTGAAATTCCGGTCGATCACTTTTGAGGGTGATGGTATCCGGGCGGTAGGTTTGCAGTTTGACGGCGCTGGCACCCGCTGCTTTGGCGGCGGTCATAATGGCCAGGGCGCGGTCCAGATTGCCATTGTGGTTGGCCGACAGTTCGGCAATCACATAGGGGGCCTGTTCCTGGTTGATGGGGCGATGATCGATCTGCATCTGTGTTCAGATTCCTGTGCCAAGTTGCCAGCCTTGCGGCGCCGGCTGCCAAGGGGCAGGGGGCGCTATCTGCGGTGGCTCGGCAAGATAGAGGGGAAATTGGGAGAAAATTGTCTGCAAGCGATGTGCCAGCTCTTGCCACACCAGTGGTTGAAGTGGCCGGGCGGCCTGCCATGTCAGATGCTGACCGTCCAGAATCAGGGTGAGCAGCAGTTGGTCATCATGGCGTAGTTGCCACTGTTGGCCATCCGGTGACAGTTGATAATCGGGTTGTGGCAGCAGCCAGGCGGTGAGGCGATCCAGCCCCAGCCCGTCCACCTGCTGCTGCCCGCGGCGGCGGTAGTCGTCTGACTGTTGCTCAAGCCGGTGCAGGGCTTGCAGCAGCCGCTCAGGTTCGGCCAGCTCGCTCAGGGTCAGCCGCTCAGCCAGCTGGAAGCGGGCGATCACATCGTCGTTGAACTGCTGATTGTCGACGATGGGCACCGTCAGGGTCGGCAGGCCGAGACAGGCTCGCTCCCAGGTCATGCCCCCCGCAGCACCGATGGCGAAGTCGTGCCGGCTCATCAGGTCGGCCATCTGGTCGCTCTGGCGCAGCAGCACCAAACCGAGGTTGGCCAGCTCGGCCACTCTCTGCTCCAGCTCGGGCCAGAAAGGATTTGCCCCACCGGCTACCAGAGTCCAGCTGACGGTTTTAGCCCATGGCAGTCGAGCCAGCGTGTTGAGGGTGATGAGGCAGGCTCCGGCCGGATCGGCACCACCAAAGCAGATGAGGCCATGTCGCCACCGGCTGGCCTTTTGGCGTGCTAGCTGGCGATAGGCAGGGCGCAGCAGGGCATAGTCGGTGCCCAGCAGCAGCCGACAGTCAGCAGGGACGAGAGACTGGTAATCGGCTGTGCTGCGCAGCGGCCCCTGATCCAGCAGCAACTGACCATGATGAGGGCGATCGGCCAGATCGTCGATCACCAGCAACTGACCACAGTGACTTGCCAGTGTCTGCTCGATTTGCCGATCAATCTGGTAGTGATCACATACCAGCCACTCCGGACGCAAGGTGGGCAAGGGGCCTGCGTCGTCCAGAGCGCAAAGAGGGTGATGTTGGTGGGCTTGCAGCAGTGGCAGCAGGTGAGTCGGTAGTTGATAGCAGAGAAAGTGGCACTCGGCGCCAGCCGTTTTCAGCCGGTCGGCGATGGCCAGACAGCGCATCAGATGACCCAGCCCAATCTCGGCGCCAGCGTCGAGCCGGAAGGCAACCTTAAACGTCATCTTGGGCCAGCACTTGATAGAGAAGTTCGGCCAGGTGCCAATCTTCCTGTGTATCGATATCGACCACCCTGTGTCGCGGCAATATGTGGCCAATCCCTTCTCCCCCCACCGGGCTGATCCCTCCCAACCAGGCCGCGCGGCTGCCCCAGTAGAACTGGCCGGCATCCTGATAGGCAGGCTCCAGATCCTGAGAGCGTTTCGCCATCTGTTCTGGCCAGAAGGGGGTGACCCGGCCCAGCTCATCCATGCGCACGGCGCGCTGGATAGGGAAGCCGAATTCGGCCACGGTGTAGACAAAGGGAGCATTACTTGCGATCAGTCGCTGATGGGCGGCCTTCAAGTCATCGGCTTGAATAAGCGGGACAGTGGCATAGATGCAGCAGTAGTGCTCTGCCTGGATGCCGAGCTGGTCGAGCCGCTGGATAGTGTCGATCACCACAGGGGTGGTACCTGTGTGATCATCGGCGAGACTGGCTGGCCGCAGAAATGGTACTTCCGCGCCCAGTTGACGAGCGACCTTGGCAATCTCCTCATCATCGGTGGAGACCACCACCTTGCTGAAACAGCCAGATTTCTGCGCCGCCTGGATGGCATAGGCGAGCATGGGCTGGCCGCAGAAGGGGCGGATATTCTTGCGTGGAATGCGTTTGCTGCCACCCCGGGCCGGGATAATGGCGATGGCCATGATGGGCTCTCTCCGCTGGATCAATGACTGGCCAAAGCCAGGATAATCGATGACAACTCTTTGATTATTTTTGATATTATACTGGTTTTTCTGCTTGTATTATCGATTTTTGCTACGGAATGGCAGCAGTGTGGTCGATAAGAGAGACAGGTCATTAAAAGTGGATGGCGTTTAAGATGAGCTATGGCGTTGAGTTACGCCCGATAGAGCCGTGGGATCTTCCTGCCTTGCGACGTTGGCGCAATCAGGATGAGGTGCGAATGCAGATGGTATCCCAGACGCGTATTTCGCCACGGCAACAGCGCCAATGGTTCGCCGCCACCCGTGAGCGACAGGATCAGCTGCACTGGGCGCTCTGGTGCAAGGGCGTGCGAGCGGGTTACGTCAATCTGAAAGGTGAGTGCCAGGGCAAGCTGCAGGGTCAGGCGATTGCCGATGCGGGACTCTATCTGGGCAACTCGACCGTGCGGCATCCCATGTTGGCGATTGCTGCTGCCTTATCCCAGCTTGATCAGGGTTTTGATGAGTTGCACATCGGTTGTATCCGCACCCTGGTTCGGGAGAACAATCGCTCTGCCCTGCGCTTGAATGAACAACTGGGTTACCGCCAAGTTGGGCAAGAGAATGGATTTTTTGCATTGGAACTGCTGCCGGCGAATTATTATGCCGCCCGTGAGCGGCTACGGAGATTTTTCAGATGACAATCGCATTGGAACAGGTTTTTGCCGAGGCGCTGGGTCTCGATATCGGCAGCGTCAGCGATGGGCTGGCCTACAACAGTATCCCGCAGTGGGATTCTGTCGCCCACATGGGGCTGATTGCCCAGTTGGAGGATAACTACGGCGTGCTGCTCGACACCGATGACATTATCGACATGAGTTCGGTCGGCAAGGCGCGCGAGATCCTAGCCAAGTATGGAGTCGCTTTCTGATGCAGGGGCTGTTGCAGGGCAAGCGGGTGTTGATCACCGGTGCCGGGCGTGGCATCGGTCTTGCCATCGCCCGCCAGTTTGCCTCTCAGGGGGCTGAACTGTGGCTGGGAGGCCGTGATGAGGTGACCATGAGCCAGCTGGTGACCGCGATTGGTACCGAGTTTGGCGTGCCTTGCCAGCCTCTCTGTTTTGATGTGGCTGATCCGTCGGCGGTCAAGCAGGCTTTTCAGCAGCTGTTTGCTCAGACTCGTCAGCTGGACGTGTTGGTCAACAATGCCGGCATGCTGGAAGAGGCGTTATTGGGAATGGCGAACCAGACCCATCTGCAAAAGACATTCAGCAACAATACCTTTAGCGTGATCTACTGCAGCCAGTATGCCGTCCGCCTGATGCAACGCAGCGGTGGTGGCAGCATCATCAATCTCGCCTCCCTGATGGGGCAGGTGGGGGCGGCGGGGCTCAGCAGCTATGCCGGTAGCAAGGCGGCGGTGATCGGTATTACCCAGTCACTGGCCAAGGAGCTGGCTGCCAGCCAGATCCGGGTCAATGCGATTGCCCCGGGTTTTATTGATACCGATATGGCGCACGCTATCCCGGAAGAGAAGTTTGCCGAGCGGGTGGCCAGCATCGCCATGGGACGGATTGGCACGCCAGATGAAGTGGCCAAAGTGGCCCTGTTTCTCGCGTCCGACTTGTCGAGCTATGTGACCGGGCAGGTGATTGGGGTCGATGGGGGGATGGTGATTTGAACCGGCCTGATTTGCTGACCCATCTGGTTGACGACATTGACGAGCCCGCCTGGCGAGACCCGCAAGAGGGGTGGCTCAGTTATGGTGAGCTGGCTCGGCGTGTGGCGCAGTTGGCCACCACCTATCCTGCTGGCCGCCATTTGGTCTACCTGCCATTTGTGACGTCTACCCTGCATCTGCTGCACTACTTGCTGGCCCTGCGTGATGGCCACGCCATCATGCTGGCCGATCCTGCACAGGATGCCCGGTTGCACCATGAGCAGTGCCAGCGCTTTGGTGTCAGCCTGCGGGTATTGGAAGATGGGGCAGTTGCGCATCTTGGCGATGCGCCCTCGCTTCACCCTGAGCTGGCCATGCTGCTGCCGACATCGGGCAGTACCGGCTCCTGCAAATGGGTGCGATTGTCGCGAACCAATCTTGATGCCAATGCCACGGCCATCGCCGAATATCTGGCGCTGAACGGGCGTGAGCGAGCCATCACCTCGTTGCCACTTTTTTACTCCTTCGGGATGTCGGTACTTAACAGCCATCTTTTGGTTGGCGCCTCGCTGGTTTCATGCACTGCCAGTCCCCTTGAGCGCCACTTCTGGGATGAGGTCAATCGCCACCAGGTCACCAGTGTGGCGGGGGTACCCTTTACCTTTCAGATGCTAAACCGCTTGCGTTTTGACTGGGCCCGCTATCCCAGTCTGATGACCCTGACCCAGGCCGGAGGACGACTTGAGCCAGCACTGGCAAAACAGTTTGCCGAGCAGGCCGCTGCACTGGAACGCCGTTTTTTCGTGATGTATGGCCAGACCGAAGCGGCACCGCGCATCGCCTGGTTGGCACACGATGAAGTGATGATTGCCCCGGATGCCATCGGCCGTGCCGTACCGGGCGGGCGTCTCTCTCTGCGTCATGAGCCCGGCTTTCCCGACGGGGAAGGGGAGTTAGTCTACCAAGGGCCAAACGTGATGCTGGGCTATGCGGAGCGCCCTGAAGATCTGGCTCGGGGGCGTGATATGGATGCGCTCTTTACTGGCGATCTGGCTCGTTGTGATGAGGCGGGCCGATTCTATCTGACCGGACGGCTCAACCGTTTCCTGAAGCTGTTTGGCAAACGGGTGAGCTTGGCTGAATTGGAAGCCTGGTTGCAGGGGAGGGGCTATTCCTGCGCCGCGACCGGCCGCGATGATCGCCTGTTGGTAGCCATCGAGGCAGACGCGTGCCCCTGTGACGCACTACAGCTGGAGGTGGCCCGCTGGCTGATGGTGCCACCATCAAGCGTGCGTATCTACCAACACCATTTGCCACGACGCAGCAATATGAAGATTGATTATCCGGCCCTGTTAACAGAGCTGGAGCAACTATGAACAAGCTGTTTGATGCGCCGGTTTTTGGGCTGCCCCAACAGGAAAAAAGTGGGCTGCTCCTTGCTCGCCTGAATGAATTGACGCAGCGCCATGGGCAGGGGTGTCCAGCTTTTGCCAATATTCTGTCGGCGTTTGGCTGGGGTCAGGCCTCGACCTACCAAGAGCTTCCCTATCTGGCCGCCCGCCTGTTCAAATTGGCCCAATGGCAGAGCGTGCCGCAAGAAGAAGTATTCAAGGTGCTCACCTCGTCGGGCACCACGGGGACGCCGTCACGCATTGTGCTGGATCGGGATACAGCCGCGTTGCAGAGCAAGGTGCTGGTGAAGATCCTGCAAGAGTTCGTCGGCAAGCAACGGCTGCCTATGCTGCTGGTGGAGCAACCCGCCCTGATTCAAAACCGCAGCGGTTTTTCCGCTCGGGGAGCCGGTGCGCTGGGGCTCTCCTTCCTTGGCCGTGACCATACCTATGCCCTCGATGAGCAGATGCGGCCCAACTGGCCTGTCATCGAGGCGTTTTGTGACAAATATGCGGGCCAGCCGGTCCTGCTGTTCGGCTTCACCTTCATGGTCTGGCAATGTTTGCTGGAGCCGCTGCGTGAGCGAGGTCTGCAACTGCCGTTGACGCACGGCACGCTTTTTCACAGCGGTGGCTGGAAAAAACTGCAACACCTCGCGGTGGATAATCCGGCTTTCAAGCAACGTTGCCATGAACAGCTGGGGCTGAGTCGGGTGCACAACTTCTATGGCATGGTGGAGCAGGTGGGGTCGGTATTTGTCGAGTGTGAGCATGGCCATCTTCATGCTCCCCTCTTTGCCGATCTGCTGGTGCGGGATCCGCTGACTCATCGACCGCTCGGGGTCGGCCAACCCGGCTTGCTGCAGGTGATCTCTGCCATTCCCCAAAGTTATCCTGGCCACAGCCTGCTGACCGAGGATCTCGGCGTGCTGCTGGGGGAGGATGATTGCCCCTGCGGCCGTCGTGGCCGTTATTTCCATGTATCAGGACGTCAGCAAGGCGCCGAGGTGAGGGGATGCAGCGACACTTTCCAGTGAGCCGATCAGATGTAGAAGATGCCATCTGGCAAGCGGGGCCAGAAGTCGCTTTCGTAGCTCCCGTCAGCGGTTGGCAAGGTTTTGTCATTCGCCCGTTGCCAAGCTTTGCGCCCGTCATCTGCGACTTTGTGGCTGCGCTCTCTGCACGTCTGCTGAAGGAGGGGCGAGAGAACCCTGATCTGGCCGCCTTTGGCTTTTTGTTGCGGCCGCGCCAGATTGAGGTACAGCGCAAACGCATGGCAGGGCGTGCACCCTTGGGGATGGTTTTTCATCTGGTCCCCTCCAACGTGCCGACCGTCGCGTTCTACTCCTGGATCATGGCGCTGCTGATGGGCAATGGGTCCGTGGTACGTCTCTCATCGCGCATCGACCCGGTGCAAGAGGCCATGCTGGCCATCCTGAACGAGCTCTTCTCTCTGCCCGAGTGGCAAGAGATTGCCTCCCGTACCCGTTTTATCCGCTATGACCACGACGAGGGCATCACCGCCTGGCTGTCGGCCCGGTGTCGGCTTCGCATTATCTGGGGAGGTGATGAAACCATCAGCCGGGTACGGGCTATTCCGCTCTCACCCCGCGCTCAGGAAATCGTGTTTCCGGATCGCCGCTCCATGGCGGTGTTGGATAGCCAATGGCTCGCCAACCTGGATGCTGCTGCGTGGCGGCAAGTGGTCGCGGCTTTGCAACAAGACTTTACCCGTTTCAATCAACAAGCCTGCGCCTCACCCACTACGATTTGCTGGTTGGGCACTCCCGCCAGCACGTTGCGCCGTCGTCTGCTCGAAGGGATCTTCGCCCCATTTGCAGATAATCCCTCCCTGATGATGGAACGCCTTATCAATAGTCAACAAAATGCCGCCCATGATGGCCAGATGCAGCTGGACACCTTTTCTGGCGTCACCTTATTGACTCCCACCGCCTCTTTGCGGCTTGCACACATCGGAGGAGGTACAGTCGCCGAATTTGTTGCCGATAACCTTGATGAGTTGCTGCTACAGCCTTGGGATATGCAGACCTCTGTCTGGGCTGGCCCAGATAAAACGCAGCTTGAGCATGCGCTCCTGGTATCGCCAGGTTGTCGTATCGATAGGGTGGCAAGTCCGGGACAGGCGCTGGCATTCGAATGGCTCTGGGACGGCATCGACATGCTAGCCGCCTGTAGCCGTCGGCTTGCCCGCATTGAATAGTGGATGCCAGGTCACATAAATCAAGTCATATCAATCAATTAGCTTGGTCAGGCACAGCTCTTGCAGTAATTATTGTGATGAAGGGCAGGAAAGGTTGACAGAGACCGTGCGGTAGCCTTGTCCATTTTCTTTGTTTTGCTTCTTTTTTACTCAAACCCTGGGTTTCCTTATGAAAATCAGCATACTGGTGCCGGTATACAACCTCGGGCGCTTCATTGAACCTTGCCTGCTTAGCCTGCTGGAACAAAAAACGGATTTCGAATTCGAGGTGATCGCCATTGATGACGGCTCGAGCGATGACTCCTGGGCCATTATGCAGCGGTTGGCGTCACAGTGGCCTCGGCTACGGGCACTACAGAACGCGCAAAATATGGGGTTGGCTAAAACCCAGAAACGCTTGTTGAGAGAGGCGAACGGCGAATATATCGCCTATGTCGACGGGGATGATCTGGCCCTGCCGGGCAAGCTGCAGCGTCAGGCCGATTATCTGGACGCGCATTCCGGTTGCACCCTTTGCTACCACGAAGCGGAGATGTTTGATGATGAGACCGATGCACGGATCAAGCTCTTCACCCGCGATTATTACAATGCTCGCTATCTCGAACTAGTGATGACGCGGGAGGCATTAATCCGCTTCGGGGTGTTCGTCAATGCCAGTTCCATTATGTTTCGCCGTTATGAAGGGATGGAGAACGCCATCGATGAGGGGTGCAAGATCATCCTCGATTATCCCTGGCATATCTTGAACCTCTCCCACAATCCGGGGACGCTGGATTTTATCCCCGAATTATTGGGCCGCTATCGCTTCCATACTCAGAGTTTTGGCGGGCAAACCCGCAAATCGGCTGAACGTCGTGAACAGTCGCTGCGCGATTTGCTGCGTGCCTGTGACAATGCGGCGGCATTCGGTGCTGATCCCGTGATCATTGCTCAGGGGCGTGCCCATCACTACTACTCTGCCGCGCTCTACTTTTTGCGGCAGGATGATGTCGTGCGCTTCACTCAGCTTATCGAGCAGTCGGTCGATGCTGTGGCAAGGCTAGCCCCGGGTTGGTTCTTCGACGAACGACATCAGTTGGCATGGGCAGAGCGGGCCCATCCCGCGCGTGTCATGCAGCAACTGTTTGGAGATAGAGCGTGAGCTATCAGGCGATCGTCATCGGCGCTGGGCTTTCGGGTGCCGTCATGGCTGAACGAATGGCCAGCCAGCTTGGCTGGAAGGTGCTGGTGCTGGAACAGCGCGATCATCTCGGGGGTAACTGCTTCGACGCGTATGACGAGCACGGCGTGCTGATCCATCGTTATGGGCCACACCTGTTCCATACCGACAAGCAGGAAGTCTGGGATTACCTGTCGCAGTTCACCGAGTGGTTGTCTTATGAGCATCGCGTGCTGTCACGGATAGATGGTCAGTTGGTGCCCATCCCGTTCAACCTGACCAGCATTGAACGCTGCTTTCCGGCGGAGAAGGCAGCGGCCATGATTGAGGCCCTTCAGGCCAGATTTGGTGAGGGGGCCAGAGTGCCCATCATGGCACTGCGGCAGGAAGCTGAGCCTCTGCTGGCTGAGCTGGCCCAGTTCATCTATGAGCGAGCCTTCGTCAACTACACCAGCAAGCAGTGGGGTGTATCGCCAGAGCAGGTCTCGCCCGAGGTCACTGCGCGCGTGCCGGTTGTCGTCAATCGTGATGACCGTTACTTTATTGATCCCTGGCAGGCGGTGCCCGCGCAGGGTTATACCGCCATGTTCGAGCGCATCTTGGCGAACCCCTTGATTGAGGTGAGGCTATCCATTCCCATGGGGTCCCGCGTCTGTCTGGATTGGCAACAGAAACGGATACTGCTGGATGGCGTGCCCTTTGCCGGGCCCTTGGTCTATACGGGGATGCTGGATCAGCTGATGCCGGCGGGGCACGACGGCTTGCCGTACCGTTCACTGCGCTTTGAGCACTGTCATCTGCCGCAAGCTCAATTTCAGCCGGTGACCACGGTCAATTATCCGAATGAAGAGGCCTATACCCGCATCACTGAATTCAAGCATCTGACGGGGCAGCAACATCCCGGCACCAGCATCGTTTATGAATACCCCTGCACCTATGTGGCCGGGCAGGGGCTGGAGCCTTACTACCCGCTGTTTACCGATGCAGCCAAACAGCATTATCAGACTTGCCGCGATGAATTGGCCGAGTTCCCGCAACTGATTGCTTTGGGCCGCCTTGCCGAGTATCGCTATTTCGATATGGATGATGCAGTGGATAACGCGCTGAACAATTTCTCTCAATTGGTTTCCGATGCCTGTTTTGCCGTTTTAAATAAGTAATGAATATAATCTATTGCAGAGATAGATATTTTCATTCCGCAAAAGTATTCGAGTTTTTGAGTGTGAATGCTTTTTATGTGATTTCTTTTATTTTGATGCATGTGTAGGTATATATGAGTCATTATGCGGTGATGTCTCCCGAGTTGCGTGATTTACTAGAAAATAGCCAGTTTCTAACTGCTCTTGATCAGTATCTTTGCATTGATAAAATAACACATATTTCATTGGATGTTTTTGATACATTATTGCGTCGTGCATGTGATGAACCCTCGTGGGTTTTTGAGGAAGCAGCGAGACGGTTGCTAAATAGAGGTCTTAATCTGCCAATAGAGGCAGAAGATTATAGATTTTGCCGCCTCGAGGCTGAAGCTCGTGCTCGCAAACTAATTTCAGGTGAAGAAATTAGTTTTGACGATATTTTTGAACAGCTGCCTTTTAGTGATGAAATTAAGGCGGTGCTTAAAGTTGAAGAGCTGAAAGTAGAACGAGAAGTTCTTTATCCAGACCCGATTATTCAAGAAGTTTTGGTACGTGCACAACGTAAAAATAAACAGATTGTTTTTATTTCCGACATGTATTTGCCAGAAGTTTTTTTGCGCGACTGTATTTCAGAAAAATGCCCTGAAATTTCTTATAATTATCTGTTTGTTTCATCAAGTGTTGGGTTGACCAAGCAGAGTGGCGCTCTCTTTAGCCATGTAATTACTCAGATAAAGCTGAAACCAGAGCAAGTTTTGCATATCGGTGACAATCCCAGGGCTGATGTGCAGTCGGCACGGCAACATGGTTTGGCTTCATTGCATTTTGATATCCCAGAGAATCTGTCTGAGGTGTTGGAAAACGAGAAAGTTTATCGGGTAAATGTGCCATCGACCATGCAACATGCCAGGAAGCTGGCCGTCCTGTCGATGCCACAACAGCTTTCCGAGGAGGAGCAATTTTTCTACACATATGGCGCCTTCATCCTTGGACCCGTCCTGACGGCATTTGCCAAGTGGGTTCTGCAGTCAGCCAAACGACTGCAGGTAAAAAACATTTTGTCGCTGATGCGAGAGGGCGGGATCTTTGCTGCCTGTATCAACCGCCAGGTCGATTTTCAATCACAGCAGTACCCAGATATACGCTGTCAGACCTGTTATGCCTCACGCAAGGCAACCTATTTGCCCGCGATAGATGATAGCCAAGTGGAAGAGGCTGTTTCCCAGACCTTGATGCGCCGCAATTACACCGTTCGTGACTTTTTCAATGAATTTGGTGTTCAGGATGTCAGGTTGGCATCCTTTCTTGACACGCCACTGGCGCTTTTGGATCAAATTGCCATCGATGGGCAAGATGGTCTGCAACTGATGGCTGAAGTGTTTGAGCAAAATATCGAGCAGATCAAGAGCAGTATTCAGCAAAGCAGGCTGGACATGCGAGATTATTTTGTTGGCTTGACGGGAGATGCTCCCTATCTGCTAGTCGACTTGGGTGGCGGTGGGACGATTCCCTCTCAAATTAGCAAGGCCATGTTGCAACAGCCAATGAGCAGTCTGTTGCTCTACTGTAACCATAGAGGCAGCAAAAACTCCGTTATCACGCCGATCAGTGCCTTTATTCCGGTGCGTAACGATACCATAAAGGGGATCAAGAAGATTGCCCGTTCACCAGAGATTTTTGAAATTGTTCTCGTTGGTTTGGAAGGGAGCACACTGGGGTATCGGCGCACAGCGGAAGGGAAAGTTGTGCCGCGACAGGCAGAGGTTCGCTACAGTGTCCAGCATCAGCAAAATATCCGGAGTTTTGAGGCTGGAGTTAATGCCTATCAGTTATGGGACCAGTCGCTGGGCATCGCCGAATCCGATTTGAGTGAGCGCATCTCTTTTTTACGCATGATGGAGCGTCTGGTCGAGTGTCCGGTATCGAGCGAGGTGCACTATCTTGGTAATCTGGTTCATGAAGACAACTTTGGCTCGGAGCGTAGTTACAAGGTTATTAATTCCTCCGGGTTGGCGCGGATCCACTCAGAAGGAATAGAAACCTTCTATCGCAAGTTCAGTAAAAACATGTCTTATGGTGAGCGTTGGTTGGCTTGGCCACAAGGTTCCCTGAGTCGGCTGGATCCTGATTTGATGATGGATTTTGTCGGCTTACGCGATGCACGTTATAAGCATGCCCAAGCGATCGATAGACTTCTGGAATTGATGCAAAGTCAACATGCCACCGAAGTCATAGTGTATGGGGCGGGAGAATTCTTTGAGTGTCTGGCACCTGAACTGATTAAAAAAAGCATCCGTATCCGTACCGTGATCGATAAAAAAGCCAACTTTGGACACTACCAAGTGATGGGATATGACGTTATATCATTATCCGAGTGCTCAATTCCATCTGGTTCTGTACTGATTGTCGCGTCCGCCTCCTTTGTGGACGAAATAAAACGAGACATCTTTGCGACTATATCCAGCCAAGATGTGACCATATTGTCATTGAATTGAATTCCAAGGAAACCGACACATGCTGGATCTGTCGATGAAACATGCCCTGCCTTTTGATGCGTTATTGCATCAGGAACTGCTGTCCGGGAAACGCAAGGCGATTGCCTGGGGGGTGGCGGGAAATCTTTATTATCATGTGCTCCAATCCCCTTATCCATTCGTCGCCATCATCGATGGTCTTAACGGTCCTCAAGTCGGTCAGTTCGCCTGTGGCATTCCGATTGTAGGGCCAGAACTGCTTAATAATTACCCAGTAGAGGAGGTGGTCATTGTCATCTTTTCAGATTTACAGCAATTCGGTGGGCAGATTATCGAGCAACTAGGTCATTATGGCGACTATCCCTATATCACTCCCTATGTTGAGGCAACCTGCCAGCCATCGGCGATGTTGCAGCAAAAGCTTGAGCGGTTGATCCGCGAGCGTCGAGCACATCGGCTGCCCCAAGTAGTGCAGCGTGTCGTGCTATATATCCACTCCTTGGTCAAAGGCGGTGCTGAGCGGCAGATGGTATTGCTGGCCATCGGATTGCGCCAGCAGGGATGGGAAGTGCATTTGATCTCGGTGAAGAATAAGGGGTTGGAGGTTAATCACTGGGAGGCGCTTTTGCGTACTCATGGTGTAGAGCTCTACTTCGTGCCTTCTGCCCGTGAGTGCTGGCCGAACTTGGAGCAGGAGGAAAATAGCTACCAGTTGGCTAATCAATTGGCACCCTTCTTTGAGCCCGGACTGCTTCACGGCATTCTCACTGCCTATGACTATATGCAACGTGTTCAGCCCAAACTGGTTATCGCCTATCTAGAAGACGGTAATGTCATTGCTTCTATGGCCGCAATTTTCGCGGGAGTAGAACAGATCATTATCTCTGGAAGGAGTGTTGCACCCTCAGAGTTTCCTGAATACCTGGCCGTTTATGATGAGTCGAGGTTGGCAGCTTACTATCGTCTGATGACCGAGTTGCCAGGAATCGTTTTGAGTGTTAACTCCATGGCAGGGGCGCAGTCGTATGCTCGCTGGCTAAATTTGCCTGAATCGAGCATCCCCGTAGTGAAAAATGCGGTCATGGCCAAGCGGGTTGAGGGACAAGAGCCTTTACAGCAGTTAGATATTCATTTATCGGCCCCAATATTGATGGGGATAATGCGACTGTCTCCGGAAAAGTCCCCATGTCGCTTTATAGAGGTTGTCGCTTCTGTCATTGCCAAACTTCCTCAAACCCATGCAATTTTAATCGGTGATGGACCATTGCGCTCAGAGGTCCTTGCTTGCATTGCGCAGCAGCCGTGCCGCGATAACATTCATGTCGTGGGTGTGAAAGATAATATTTTTGAATGGTTAAGTTGTGCGAGCCTGCTCATTTCCACCTCCAGTCATGAGGGAATGTCTAATGTTATTTTGGAAGCACAGGCACTTGGTTGTCCTGTTGTAGCGACAGATATTCCAGGAAATAGAGAAACTGTACTGACAGAGTTTTCTTGTGACTTGATTCCCTATGGGGAATGGGGTTTGATGGTTGAAAAGATAGTGTCATTATTAATGGGGAGTGGAGAGAAAACATCAGTTGGTTTGGTGGAAAAGATGAGTGAGCATTATTCACCACGTATACTTGCTGAAAAAACACTGGCACTGACTAATAAAAAATAAATCGGAGACGGAATATGGATGTTATCTTGTTCGGTGCTGGTGAAGTTTGTGATTCATTTATAAAAAGACTTCCTAAACGATTTTCAATATTGGCTATTGCTGATAATAACGAAAATTTACATGGTCAGTTTAAGGGTGAGCTTCCTATTATCTCTCCTGATGAAATTCATCTATATAAGCCAAGTTTTATTATTCTCTCTTGTCTTCAGAGGCATGTCTCAGATATCTGTGCTCAACTCGTCAAATTGGGGTTGGATGATTTATATTTACCCTTTCCTTATGATGAGGAAAGTGAAAAAAAAGATCGAGAGAAGCAGGAAGTGAAAGGGCTAATTGGACGTGAGCTCGTGGATGAGATAATAGGAAGTAAAAACACCAGTGGCAGTGTTTTTTATCACATATCACTTGGTAATAATTTCGAGAAATGCCGTAAACAATATATTTCAAAGCCGGTAAATCGATTTTTACATATAGGTTCTGGTCATTCCCTTGGGGTGGAGATATATAGTCTATTACGATGGGGAGGGGAGTGGACCGCGATCGAGCCATTCCCGGGACTAAGCGGGAAATATCCTTTCAATGATCATGTTTCAATGATTAAAGATTTAATGGGGCTTTTCAATGTTCCATGTAAGGTAAATGATGACATTGTATTTAATGATGATGTTGAATCATTCCATCTTCATGATCATCATGGCACTAGACTAAATTACTTTCCTGAGATAAAGCTTGAAGATTTCAATGATGATGAAAAATATGATGTATGCTATTCGTGTGCCGTAATGGAGCATGTTGTAGATATTAATTCATTCGTAGCCAAGACATTTGAGCTATTAGCATCAGGTGGTTTTGCTTTTCACTGGATTGACCTCCGAGACCACCGGGATTTTTCACGACCACTTGATTTCCTGACAATAGGCAAGTCAGAGTGGCGTGACCATTATGGTGATGCTGGCCACTTTTTACATGGTAATCAGCTGCGTTATAGTGATTATCGACAGATATTTTTACAATGTGGCTTCAGGATTGTTGCTGAAGATAAATATATGAAGAATGATAGAGAGCATATTCAGGAAGTCTCTGTCGATTTCGCAGATGAGTATGCATCACTGGGATGGGAGGATTTGGAAGTCGCTGGTGTGCTATTCGTTCTGGAAAAGCCATCGCATGATAGTTGATTATTCTATGATGTCTCATGCGTGACATCATGTGTTGGCTTACCTTTAGGGAGTTATAAAATGTGCGGTATAGCCGGAATAATGAGTATTCATGGTCAACATGATCCTGCGTGGTTGAAACAGCAGGCTAATAGAATGGCGGAGGCGATGACCTATCGAGGTCCTGACGACCAGGGTCTTTGGGAGTCGGATGACGGACGCTGTGTTCTGGCACATTGTCGATTGAGTATTCTGGATGTATCGCCTGCCGGGCATCAACCAATGCATGATGCACAGCAGCGGGCCTGTATCGTATTTAATGGGGAGATCTACAACCATCTTCAGTTGGGGGGGCGTCTTAAAGACGCCGGCATATCATTTACTGGCCATTCTGATACCGAGGTATTGGTCAATGGCCTGGTACGGGAAGGTGCTGACTTTCTGACCCGGCTCGAGGGGATGTTTGCACTTGCCTACTATGATCGTGAGCGCAGGGAGTTGCTGCTGGCGCGTGATCCGTTTGGCGAGAAGCCACTCTATTATGCCGAGTTTGACGGTTTGTTGGTCTTTGCCTCCGAGCTGGCGGCTTTGACCCTGGTGCCAGGATTCCCTGCCCGCATTACGGTTGATACAGTCGCCCATTATCTGGCTTTCCAGCACCCCGTCGGGGAACGCACCCTGTATCAACACGCCAGAAAGTTGCTGCCGGGGCACTTGATGCGTGCCGTGACAGGGGCGGTCTCACAGGCAGAGCGTTACTTCCACTTTATCTGTGCCGGTGACCATATGCCGTCACGCCCGCTGGAGGAGCAGGTTGACCAGCTTGAGGATCTGTTACTGCGTTCGTTATCGCGCCGCTTGGTCGCCGATGTGCCGGTGGGGGCTTTTCTCTCCGGTGGTGTCGACTCCTCGACGGCGGTGGCCCTGATCACCCGTCGTTTGCAACGGCCGATCCGCACCTTCTCCATCGGTTTTGAACAGGCGCCGGAGAGCGAACATGAGGAGGCTCGGGCTTTTGCCGATTTCCTCGGAACCGAGCACACCGAACAGCTGCTTCGTCCAGAGGCTTTTGTTGAACAGGTAGGTGATCTGGCGCGGCGCATGGATGAGCCCAATGCTGATACTTCCTGTGTGCCAACTTATATGGTCTCGCAGCTTGCTCGTCAGCAGGTCACCGTCGCGATTACGGGTGACGGGGGGGATGAGCTGTTTGGCGGTTATGGCCGTTACCTGCAGACACTGGTCGCCGCCGAGGGCAGAGAGCAACAGATGCAGGCGCGTAGCTGGCATCTTGGGCGGGAGTACTACTCTGGTCGCATCTTGCTGTATGCCGATCGCCAGTTGGAACAGTTGTTCGGTCGCATTCCGTCCGGTACTGGTGATCACTTGATGGCGCTGCGCAGGCGTATCGATATGGATAGCCGCCCGTATCTTAATCGCCTTCGTGAGGCCGATATTGCCAATTATCTGCCGTTGGTATTGGCCAAGGTAGATCGAATGAGCATGCTGCACAGCCTTGAGTGCCGCACGCCCTACCTGTCGACCGAAGTAGCTCAGTTTGCCGCAGGTTTGGCACAGTCAGAGCTGATTGCACAAGGACAGGGTAAGTTCCTGTTGCGCCAGTTGGCCAAACGCTACTTGCCGGCGGAATGGATCGACAGGCCGAAAAAGGGTTTCAGCATAGATCCGTTCAATCAACAGGCCAAACAGAGTGCGATTACGCAACTGCGTCAGCAGGCCTCTTCAGGCCAGCTCTGTCTGCATCAGTTTATCGCTCCCGACCGGTTGCGGATGTTGCTGGATAACCAGTTTGACGGTATGACCTTCTATCATGTTTGGGGTTTATTGGTGCTTGAGATCTGGTTGCAGTCCCATGAGTTCAATTTGTGAGATAACGCTTTGGGCTAAAAGTTATTAAATAATATTAATTATAATGACCGAGCCCACTATTATGAATATATTTTATGGCTATATAATAAAGGCGAAGAATTTTTGAAGTTTATAACTGCGGTTGAAATTATAGCCTTGTTTACATTGTTTGTGAAATATAATTCATTCGTGAATTGATAAGTCTTTCTTATAACTTCATATTATATGTTACGGGAGTTCTGTGATGGGTATGACGCCAGCTATGTTTAATAAAATGAAGAATCACTTTCCTGAAAACTTTAATTCGATAATTGAGTTAGGGTGCCAGCAGTTTTATTCATTAAACTCGGCAGAGATAATTGATGAAGAATTAAAGAATTATCAGGATGGTGATTTTACAAAATCTATGTATGAAAACCTAGGTTTAAAATATGATTCTGTGGATGTTTATGATGGGACAATATTTTGCGATTTTAATAGTCAGATGCTCGAGTTATCTCATCAGTATGATGTGGTAACTAATCTTGGAACTAGTGAACATGTTTTTAATCAATATAATGTTTTTGCGTCAATACATAACATTACAAAGAAAAATGGATTAATGATTCATTGTTTGCCTATGAAGCATTCCCCACATGGACTTTTTACATATAATGTTGATTTTTTCATTTCACTTTGTTTTTCAAACAACTATGAAGTCGTTGAGTTAGTATTTGGTTGGAGAGGTACTGATGGTGAGTATACATTTGGCTCATTGTCAGACGTCGTTGAGCATCAGACAACTGAACAATATGCTTTCCTAGTGGCTAGAAAATGTCTGGAAGATAAATTTGTTTCTCCGCAGCAGATAATATATAACCCTTTGATTTCTATTGATAAAGTGATAGCGTTGTGCTCTGATGACATCTATTTGTTGAGCCAAGTTGTTCAATATCCTTTCACGGATAATGTTCTAAATCATACGCTCATCTTCGATGAGGTAAGCAATAGTTATTCTGAAGTACTTCTATATGGTGCTGGTCATATCGGACAGGCCATTTTAAAATTTTCCAAGCACAGGAAAAAAATTAATATTATTGTTGATGAACACTCGCATGCTATGAATGACTTCAAGGTTAACACGTTGGGGGATTTAGATGCTATTAATTCACCAGTCTATATAGCATCGGATTTCTATCGAGAGGAAATTAGACGTGCTTTATTGATGAAATTTGATGGGAGAGTTGTTTTTTTAAACTGATAAATAGCTATAGATATTATAAGTTATTTTATTACTTTCCTTTTGTTTTTAGTCTCCAATTTTTTATGAATTACTCTTTAAATTTATCCTTTGATTCTTCCTTGACGAACCAGTTCGAGCTAGTGTATTGATTTTTAGAGATTCCTATATGTTATAGATTGTTCATTTTTTGAAAAAAAGGTATTAATCGCATCAGTTATTATTTAAGGCTGGGAATTTTATTCGACGTATTGTTAACACAGGGTTGTGGGGGCGGCGTGAACATTGTTGTTTTTGATTTCAATAAGAGTGTCGGTGGTGCGGAGACATTTAACTGTAGATTTATTGACTATCTTGTTGGATTAGGTGATTCCGTTGCCGTAGTTGGATACGAGGACTCTGCACTTTTTGGGCTATTGGATAACAAGAGTGTAAAGATAAAAAAGTATATCATTCCAGAAATGGATGATTTCTTTGTTTCTATTTCAAATCAATCGTATCTGGGGGCACTTGGACAGAAAATTATTGATGATTTTTTTGGGGAAGATATATATGTTCTCGCTTCATATTTTGAAGTTTTGCATAGGGCTATGCATGTCTTCAATGGAAATAAAAGAGTTCATATATTGACTGGGATATTGCATCCAGAAGCTTGGAGTATCTGGGAGCCAGGGATTGGATTTAACGCATCTCGTGCATTCAAACCAAAGTTAATTAATGAAACTTGGCACTACCAGCGCCAATTATTATTAAAGTTGGATCGAGCACATGCAATCTGGTATCCCAATGACATATATCGTAAATATAATTCTGAGTATTTTTCTGTTCCACTTAATCATCACTCATCTGCCACTGTTCCTGTTGAGCCCGTAACACAAAAGATACGGTACAATATTTCTGCTCCAGAAGAGTTTATGAAGGTGCTCTGGCTCGGGAGATTTGACTTTTTCAAGAATGAAAGCATCTTGAGTTTTATTGACAGCTTGAATGTTGTTCTTAACAATAAACCTCAGCTGCATATACTTTTTGATTTGATAGGATATGGATATGCTCTCTATGAGGATGAAGTTGAATCATATAAAAAGCTTGCGCATGAACGCCTTGAAATTCGTATCTTAGGAAAGAGAAATGAATCTGATATATACAGCCTAATTGAATCTGAAAAATATCATTTCGGTGTTGCAATGGGCTCCTCAGCATATCATCTTGCAATGATCGGATTACCTGTGATTGCCATAGACTCTTGTGTTAAAGGATACCGTCGTCTAGTGAAAGGGGTGTGGCTTGATGAAGCTTCAGACGAGTTTGATGAAGGCTCAAGTCTTTATCTCTCGCTAATTGGGGAGTCTTCCCCACAGCGAAATGATATTCATGTTATGCTTGAAGATGTATTCCAATATGGTTTTCTCGAAAATAAATCAAGAAGCTGCTGCAACTATGTTGAACAGTTTCATAATATTGACGTTATTTTGCCGAAAATCAGAGGTTTTTTACTTGAAAGTTCATTTTCAGAGAAATTTACGTATCGATTTAAACGAAATTTGCCAGATGAGTTTTACTATCGATTTGGAAGAAAAAGAAATATTAAAATAGCTATTTTTGGCACTGGCTCTGGCGCAAAAAAATTCTATGGAAAACTTCATTCTGACCTTGTTTTTTCTGACAGGGAAATAAAGGTGAAGTGTTTTTTTGATAATGACGATAGTAAATTTGGTGCTATATTTTGTAATGCCCCAATAGAAAAATTTACACTGGAGGCCACCAATGAACTTGATGTGGTTATTATTGCTTCTGATTACTGGCCCGAGATTAAAGCACAGATGATTTCATGTGGTTTAACACGTTCAAAAATATTAAGAGCATACTAACTTGCATAAAAAGATAGCAATCATTCAATCTAATTATATTCCTTGGATAGGCTACTTTGATATTATAAACAGGGTGGACGAATTTATATTTCTTGATTCTGTCCAGTATACAACAAGAGATTGGCGTAACCGCAATAGGATTATGACCACACAGGGTGCTGTATGGTTAACAATACCCGTATGTCATGTTGATAGAAATCAGAAAATATCATCCACAAAAGTTGTCGATAATCTATGGTGTCAGAAGCATTTTGCTATAATTAAAGAGCGATACAAAAAGGCGCTTTTTTTTGATAGATATATAGATGAAATTAAATCATGGTATGAAGATGCACGTGAATTTGAGTATATCTCTGATATAAATATCATGTTTATTAAAAAAATCATGCATTTATTAGGGATCACCACCCCCATCTTTACGGATAGTCATTACTTGAATGGAGGGGGATTTAGCGATGCAACGGAAAGACTGATCGTCATTGCTGAAAGAGCTGATGCAAGTATTTATTTTTCTGGGCCGGCGGCAAAAAATTATTTAGATATCGGGCGCTTTGAAGAAAGGGGTATCGGTGTTGCCTGGATGGAATATCCTGAATATGCTCGCTATCCCCAGAACGGACCTGGTTTTGATTGCCGCGTCAGTATTATCGATGCTTTATTATGTGCTGGCGGTGATTTTGTTCATAGCGAACTAAATTATTAGTAGGAGAACTCATGGCTAAATATGGTTTCTATGATCGACTGTCATCGGAGTTTCCATCACAGGTCATTGTAGATATTGCTGAAATTTGTAATTTAAGATGCATACATTGTCCACACCCTCAATTTAAAGAGTCTGAACATTATTCCGCAAGATTGTTAGACCCTGAACTAAACAAGAAGCTGATCGATGATATAAGAGACAATAGCGACGGACATTGCCAGTATATACGATATACCAGCAATGGTGAGCCACTTATGCATCCTCATGCACATGAAATGATCCAGTATGCTGTCGAGCATAGTGGCACGTTTGTCACGTTAACCACTAATGGTACAGTTCTTAATGAGAAAAAACTAAAACAGTTATTAGAAAGTGGCCTTCATATGATTGATGTCAGCATTGATGCCTTTAACGATGAGACTTATGCGAAGATTCGTGGCGGGCGTCTTGAGCAAGTGCGACGTAATATAATTAGAATGATCGAACATATCAAGACAGGGCAATACAGAACTCGTATTGTTGTGAGTTTTATTCGTCAGGCAGGAAATGAAGATGAGGTAGATGATTTTTCTCTTTTTTGGAAAAATCAGGGAGCTGATGAAGTGCTGATCAGGAATTTACATTCGGCGGCAGGTATGTTGGCTCAAGGGGAAGCTCATTCCCATGAGTCAAGGCGCCCATGCTTATATCCATGGGAGCGTTTGACCCTGGATCCAAAAGGTGAGCTTTCTTTTTGCCCGACAGATTGGGCGTATGCATCCAGTTTCATTGATTACAGGAAGACAACGCTAAAAACTGCTTGGCAGGGAGCATTTTTAAACGAACTGCGAGAGGCTCATCTTAATAACGATTTCAAATGCCATACTTTTTGTGGGCAATGTCCTGATTGGAGACTGACAACATGGCCTGATTCAGGAAGAAGTTATGCAAATCTTGTCAGTGACATTAAGGTTATTATGAAATGAAATCATATCGCAGTTGGATACCATATAATCGCCCCAATAATATTGGCCATATCACTGAAAGTGATGGAGAATGTTTAGGTATCGGTGTTAATAAAAAAAAATGTGAGGAACTATTACAAGATATATATAATGCAAGGCGAGTTTTTTTAACGCCATCCTGTAGTGCATCTTTGGAGATGGCAGCTTTAGCGATGGATTTGCAGCCAGGGGATGAGGTAATACTGCCAAGCTTTACATTTGTTACCTCTGCAAGTGCTTTTGCCTTAAGGGGCGCAAAATTAGTATTTGTCGATATCAGGCCAGACACTTTGAATATAAATGAGCAGCTTATTGAAGAGGCTATTACAGTTAGAACGAAAGCCGTAGTGGTTGTTCACTATGCCGGTGTTGCATCAGAAATGTCTTCTATAGTCGATATATGCAATCGCTATAATCTTGTATTGGTTGAAGATGCTGCACAAAGTATCATGTCAACATATAAAGGACGGCCACTTGGTTCAATTGGTCAATTTGGCTGCGTCAGCTTTCATCATACTAAAAATATTCATGCCGGTGGTGAGGGCGGGGCTTTTTTAGTAAACGAAGATAAGTACCATGGTATATGTGAAATCATTCAGGAGAAAGGAACTGATCGTTCAAGGTTTTTGCGTGGAGAGGTTGATAGATATACATGGCAAATTTTATCATCTAGTTATGTAATGTCAGAGGTTCAAGCTGTAGTCTTGTTGCAGCAATTACAAAACGCGAGAGAAATTACGAATGCTAGATTAAAAAAATGGCTTTTTTATCATACATGTTTATCTGAGTTGGCTAATGCTGGAGTGCTCACACTTCCTGCCGTTCCGGCACATGTTGAGCATAATGCTCATATATATCATATAAGAACAAGATCCCCTGACGAACAACAGGGATTATTTAAATTCATGCGCAATCTTAATGTGGAAGTTACCTCACACTTTGTACCTCTGCATTCTAGTCCGGCTGGTATTCGATATGGTAGATTTCATGGCGATGATATAAATACCACAGCGGTTTCTAGAATGCTGTTACGTTTACCTTTACATGCAAGCCTGACTGAGTCGGAGCAAGTATTCATTATTGATGCGGTCAGACACTTTTTTGTAGTCAATAATTAAAGCTAATCATAAATTTAAATGAATTAGATGCATTTTATTAATGATCTTATAAATATTCATAAGCTATAATATTTGTAATATACATATGGATATTGGCACTCAGTAAGATAATGATTTCACCTTAGCGTATAACCAAAAGCAATTTTTAACAGGTATGTCGTATGAAATATTTTGTAACTGGTGCAGCGGGATTTATCGGTGCGAAGGTGTGCGAACTACTGTGCTTGAAAGGGTATCAGGTTATAGGTATTGATAACCTAAATGATTACTATGAGGTATCTCTTAAATTAAGTAGACTTGAACAGTTAACTCCATTTTCTAACTTCAAGTTTGTAAAAATGGATGTCTCTGATAGAAAATCTATCCTGACTCTCTTTTCCAAAGAGAAGTTTGACAGAGTAATTCATCTTGCCGCTCAAGCCGGTGTTCGCCATTCAATGGAATCTCCCTTTTCTTATATTGATAGCAACGTAGACGGATTTTTGACAATTCTGGAAGGTTGTCGTCATCATCATATTGAGCATCTTGTTTATGCATCTTCTAGCTCCGTATATGGAATGAATGAGGAAATGCCATTTAGAGTGAGTGAACCCACTGACCATCCTATTTCGTTATATGCAGCGACAAAAAAAATGAATGAGCTGATGGCGCACACATATTCTCATTTGTATGGTATCCCAACCACAGGATTGCGTTTTTTCACAGTTTATGGCCCGTGGGGACGGCCGGATATGGCATTATTTAAATTTACTAAATGTATGCTGTCTGGACAGCCAATAGATGTATATAACAATGGTCTGTTAAGCCGAGATTTCACATATATAGATGACATTGCTGAAGGTGTGATCCGGGTAGCGGACGTGATACCGGTTGAAAATTCTGCCTGGCGTTGCGCAACTGGTTCTCCAGCTGATAGCAGTGCCCCTTATCGTGTATTTAACATTGGTAATGGTAGGCCGATTAAAATAGTTGATTTTATTCAATCTCTCGAGCAAGCGCTGGGGGTTAAAGCTATAAAAAATATGATGCCCATGCAGTCGGGTGATGTTTATGCGACATGGGCGGATACTGAGGATTTATTTGCTACTATTTCATATCGCCCATCAATGAAGATAGAACAGGGCATACAGAATTTTGTTGAATGGTATCGCTCTTATTATCAATTTTTGGATGTGAAGGTTCAATAATGAAAATTGCCGTTGTCGGTATAGGTTACGTAGGTTTGTCTAATGCAATATTGTTAGCTCAGAACCATCATGTTGTTGCATTTGATGTTAATCCAGAAAAAGTGTCCATGATTAACAGGCGACAATCTCCAATTATTGATTCTGATATCGATCTGTTCTTTAAACAACGGACTTTGGATCTTACCGCAACCTTGAATAAATCAACCGCTTACCAACATGCTGACTATATTATAATTGCGACGCCCACTAATTATGATCCTGATACAAATTGCTTTGATACTGCGTCGGTAGAGTCAGTTATTTTTGATATTATGGAAATTAATCCTGAGGCAGTAATTGTAATCAAGTCTACTGTTCCTGTTGGTTTTACCTCTAAAATGCGGATGACTCATAATTACGAGAATATTTTCTTTTCCCCCGAGTTTTTACGTGAAGGGAGAGCATTATATGATAACCTTTATCCATCACGTGTTATAGTCGGGGCAACAAGTGAATATGCACGAACATTTTCTAGACTTATGATTGATGGGGCAATAGAAAAAAATGTGCCAGTCATTTTTACTGAAAGTACGGAAGCAGAGGCTGTAAAATTATTTGCTAACACATATCTGGCGATGCGAATCGCATTTTTTAATGAGTTGGATACATATGCCCAAAAAAATAATCTAGAAACAAAGGATATTATTGATGGTGTTTGCCTGGACCCTCGTATTGGCCACTATTACAACAATCCATCTTTTGGTTATGGAGGTTATTGTCTGCCAAAAGACACCAAGCAGCTTCTGGCAAATTTCAACCAAGTGCCCAGCAACCTGATTAGAGCTATTGTTGATGCTAATACAACGAGAAAAGATTTTATTGCCGATACAGTTATCGCGACTAATCCTAAACGAGTAGGTATTTATCGACTAGTTATGAAGGCTGGTTCGGATAATTTTAGAGCATCGGCAATACAGGGAGTCATGAAAAGAATCAAGGCGAAGGGTATTGAGGTTGTTGTTTATGAGCCATCCTTAATGGAACCTTATTTCTTTAGGTCAAAAGTCATCACTGAAGTATCCGTATTTAAAGGTATGTGTGACATTATACTTGCCAACCGAATGAGTCCTGATTTAGCCGATGTGATTGATAAGGTCTATACACGAGACATTTTTGGCTACGACTAAAGCAGACTGCATATTTTCAATTGCTGTGCTTTTGTCAAACCAGGAAAGAGTGGCAAGGTCATTGCGCCTGCGTAAAATTGCTCAGTAGAGGGCAGGGTAGTATGAGTCCACTTTTGATACCAAGGTTGTTTGTAAATAGGTATATAGTGCACGTTGGCGCCGATATCCTGTGCACGTACTTTTTGGAAGAGCGCACAGCGTTGTTCAGGGGCTACATGGTGAACATAGAGATGGAAGGCACTACGCCGCTCGGTGTTGAAATGACGAGGTAGCTGGTGTGGTGCCAGTCTTTCGAAGTAGTACTGGGCAATCTCGTTACGCGTGTGAATCCATGTCTCCAGATTGGCCATCTGGCTCAACCCCAGCGCAGCCTGAATGTCGGTCATGCGGTAGTTGAAGCCGAGCATCTGCTGCTCATAGTACCAAGGGCCGTCCGGCTCATTGATAAAGTCTTCCGGTTCACGGGTGATGCCATGGCTGCGGAGCATGCGCATCATCTTGGCAAGCGCAGGGTCGTTGGTCATGGCCATGCCACCCTCGCCAGTGGTGATGATCTTCACCGGGTGGAAGCTGAATACTGTGATGTCGCTATAGCGGCCATTGCCGGTAGGCTCACCATGATAACGGGCACCAAGGGCGTGGCAGGCATCTTCGATGATCTTGAAACCGTACTTTTGTCCCAGGCGGTGGATCTCCTGCATGTCGCAGGGGAGGCCGGCAAAGTGCACCGGTATGACTACTTTGGGTAGCTTTCCTTCCGCCTTGGCTGCAATCAGCTTCCTCTCCAGCTCCAAAGCGCACATGTTACCGGTATCTGGTTCAATATCGACAAAATCGACTTGTGCACCGCAGTAGAGAGCACAGTTGGCGGATGCAACAAAGCTGATGGGGGATGTCCAGACCCAGTCGCCGGGGCCAACGCCAAGTGCCAGACAGGCTACATGGAGTGCTGCGGTACCTGAATTGACTGCCACCCCGAATTTGGCTCCACAGTAATCGGCTACTGCTTGCTCGAAGCGGGGGACTACGGGTCCCTGGGTCAGGAAGTCGGACTTGAGAACGTCCACAACAGCATCGATATCTGCCTGGCTGATGGATTGGCGGCCATAAGGGATCATTCAGTTCTCCCCTTTTGGTTCATTTTCAAAAGCTGTTCAATGGTAAAAAAGTGAGGGTTGCTGCGAGAGTTATATTCGAAGCCCTGTTCTACCATTTTTCCTTTTTCGCCCGCCGCTGTTTTGGAGAAATCGTTGTTGCGATTATTGAAGTTGATGGTTGGGCCAATCACGAAGAAGTCATCAAACTCGAAGGTGTGATAAGAGTCATCGGCAGGACACATCACTTCATGGAGCTTCTCTCCCGGGCGAATGCCGATGATCTTGTGTGGCAGGTGCGGTGCCATGGCACTGGCGAGCTCCGTAATTCGGACGGATGGCAACTTGGGAACAAATATTTCCCCCCCCTTCATCCGCCCAAAATTGTCCAGAACGAAATCCACCCCTTGTTGCAAGGTAATCCAGAAGCGCGTCATCTCCTCATGGGTGATGGGTAACGCATCTGCTCCCTGGTCAATCAGCTTTTGGAAGAAGGGGACGACAGAGCCGCGAGAACCGACCACGTTACCGTAGCGGACTACGGCAAAACGGGTGGGATCCTGCCCCGCGATGTTGTTTGCTGCCACGAAGAGTTTGTCTGATGCCAGTTTGGTGGCGCCGTAGAGATTGATCGGGTTGGCGGCTTTGTCAGTGGAGAGGGCAATAACTTTTTTAACCTGATTGAGCAAGGCAGCCTGGATGACGTTTTCTGCACCATGGATATTGGTTTTAATGCACTCCATGGGGTTGTATTCAGCGGCGGGCACTTGCTTGAGTGCGGCTGCATGAACCACGTAATCCACTCCACGCATTGCCATGGTGAGCCGGTTGGCGTCTCTTACATCACCGATAAAATAGCGCATGCAGGGGTCGTTAAACTCTTGCTGCATCTCGAACTGTTTCAGTTCGTCACGAGAATAGATGATAAGGCGTTTGGGTTTATAACGTTCCAGTACTGTCTTGACCAATCGTTGGCCAAACGAGCCGGTGCCACCTGTGATCAGTAGCGTTTTATCGTTGAACATTGTGGGCATCTCGTCATAAAAACAGTAGATGAATCATATGCTAGCAAATAAAGTACCAGTTTTTTTGGCAAAGAGTGTGATCCATTCACACAAAAACAGTTCTAAAGATTTGGTTGCCACCCAGAACACTTCAGGTCGATCCTCATCATTAGTGATGTATCAAGATGTGCTGGTGCTTTGCGAGCTTAGCTGGATAGCTCGGCAAATCTGCTCCACCGCATTGAGGGCTCTTGGGGTGAATCGGTGTAGTTCATCCGAGTTGATCAAATCGAGTCGCTGGTGCTGCACCGCATCGAGATTGGGCCACTTTTGCCAGTGATTCAGGGCGTCAGGATCTTGACTCCCCGCCAGGATCAGCGCGGGGTTCGCTTTGATCACCTGTTCCATGTCCACTTGAGGGTAGGGGGTCTTGGCATTTGCCATGACGTTGACCCCGCCGCAGAGTTCGATGGCCTGAGCCGGCCAGGCATTGCCACTGACGCTGGTGAGCGGTGGGTACCAGAGCTGGTAGAACACCTTGACGCCGGTTGATTGTCCATAATGCTGTTGCAGCTCATGCAGGCGCGCCAGATAGCGATCGGCGGCCTCGTTGGCACTCTTTTCCACACCCAGCAATTTGCCCAGGGCCCGCATCTCGGTGGCCAGCGAGGCAAAATCGGTAGGCTCAGAGTAGAAAACCGGGATCCCGATCTGTGCCAGTGGGGCCAGCATCCGTGATTGAGCCGAGCGCCAGCCGAGGATGAGATCCGGCTTTTGCGCCAGCAGCGCCTCGACATTGATGCTGCGATAATTGGCCACCTTGGGCTTGGTTTTCACCTCGGCGGGATAGTCTGAGGCATCGTCGATGGCAACCAGCTTGTCGCCGGCGCCAATCTCGTAGAGCAATTCGGTCAGGTGAGGAACAACACTCACCACCCGGGTTGGCGTGGCGGCCTGTAGGACACCGGGCAACCAGGCAACCAGCACGCAGGGCAGCCAGACAGCCAAGCGCAACCATCTAACCATGAAATAACCCCGCCACAGTGACAAGCAGCGCCAGTATCAACCAGCCCCAGCCGCACCCTTGCAGAATGTTGAGCACCTTGCGCGGAGTCTCGCTATCTGGCTCAGCACCTGTGCCGATGACTGGCCAGCGCTGGAGAGCCCCCTGATAGTAGCGAGGGCCACCAAGGCGGATCCGGCACTTGTCTACCAGCAGGGTGAGCAGCATCCCCATGGCGGGATAGGGCCAGAGCGCGCCACTTCGCAGCAACTGCGCTGCCTGCTTGAGACGGCTTGCCAGCAGTGGCAGCCCCAGCAACAAAATGACGGGGGCATTGAGCCCCTGATAGAGGGTGCTGGCGGCGCGACCAAAATGGTCGAAGGCGGGATCTTTGCGACTCCAGCTCAGGTTCATCAGCTGCACCAGCCGCCAGAGCAGGGCACCCTGTACGCCAGCCAGGGCAAATCCCAGCAGCGGGCCAGCCCATTGGCCCACCAGGCGCAGGGCGCAGCTCTCCGTCACTGCTTTGGCGAGCCCCATGGTCGAGAGTTTACTGGTCTCCCGCTTGAGCCAGGGAGCCACCTGCAATCTCGCCAGCGGCAGTGTCTCCTGGGTGGTGAGAGAGTGAGTGGCATGGGCGAGTTCGCGCAGTGGACGGGATTCGAGCATCAGCAGCATGAACAGCAGGTCGAAGATCGGTTCGCTCAATGCCAGATTGCGCAACGACCAGAGCCCGGTGGCGCAGGGGAGCCAGACTACCAGCATTGCCAGCAGGCCGGCCTGCATTTGCTGGCCGGGTGAACCATCGGGTCTGTGTACCTTGTGCCCCAGCCGGGTCAGCAGGGGCGTGACGGCCGAAAGACGCAGATGGGATGGCCACGGGATCACCGCCTCCAGCAGGGCTGCCCCCACCAGAATGGCCGCCATCGTAGAAAGGAGGGCGTCGGCCATCAAATCAAGCGAGCCGGTCTCGATCACAGCTTGCCGAGCATCTTGATGATCACTTCGGCGGAGTGCTTGCCAGCCACTTCGATGAAGGCATCGAAGGATTCAACCTGTTCCTTGCCGGCGATATCAGACATGGCGCGTACCACCAGATAGGGCACTTTGAACATGTGGCACACCTGACCGATGGCGGCACCTTCCATCTCGACCGCCAGCATCTGCGGGAAGTCGGCGCGAGCCTTGGCGATGGCGTCCGGTTTGCACATGAACTGATCGCCGGTGCAGATAAGGCCGACCTTGGTCTGGTGCTTGCCCTGCTCGGCGATGCAATCCTGAGCGACCGCGATGAGTTTCTCGTCGCAGGGGAAGGCGGCGGGTTGCTGCGCCATCTGGCCCATCTCGTAACCAAAGGCGGTCACGTCCACATCGTGGAAACGCATCTCGCTGGCAATCACCACATCACCGATGTGCAGGTCCTGGGCAAAGCCGCCGGCAGAGCCGGTATTGATGACGCAGTCGGGGGCAAATTTTTCCAGCAGCAGGCTGGTGGCCACGCTGGCGGCGACCTTACCGATACCGGAGCGGGTCAGGATCACCTCTTTGCCTGCCAGCTCCCCTTGATAGAACTCGCAGCCGCCCAGTTGCAGGGTGGTGGGGTTGCTCATCTGGCTGCGCAGCAGGGCTACTTCTTGCTCCATGGCGCCGATAATACCTACTTTCATTGCTGACCTCGTCTTGATAGCCGTGTGGCTGAATTTAAGTTGCTGTAGATCATAACAAAAGATGGCGTCGGCGCCGAGAGGCACAAGCGAAAGGAGAGATGAAACGCGGCGATCCATATGGAAGCGCCGCAGGTGACAAAAAGCATTGATGAGGAGGGGAGAAGGCCTTTAGCCGAGCGCGGTATCGAGGGTCATCATCAGGGCAAAGCCTGCCATCAGGCCAAGGGTGGCATAGGTCTGGTGACCGTTGCGATGAGTCTCCGGAATTACCTCGTGCGAGACCACAAACAGCATGGCGCCGGCGGCGAGCCCAAGTCCGATGGGGTAGGCGATGGCAAGGCCGCTGGAGAGCCCCACCCCGAGCAGGGCGCCAATCGGTTCGAGCAGGCCGCTGGCGATGGCGACCAGCACGGCGACAGAGGGGCGAAAACCGGCGGCGCACATGGCCAGCGCCACCGCCAGTCCTTCGGGAATATCCTGCAGTGCGATGGCGGTTGTGAGCGGCAGCCCCACCGACATATCCCCCTGCGAGAAGCTGACCCCGATGGCCATCCCCTCCGGCAGGTTGTGCAGGGCGATGGCAAAGACGAACAGCCAGACCCGGGAGCAGCTCTCATGGCCGGGGCCGCAGGGGCCGGTTTTGTCATGCTCGTGCGGGGTGAACTGGTCCAGTCCCAGCATCAACAGCACCCCGAGGGTCATGCCGACTACCACTACGGCGGCGGCACTAAAGCCGTTGCCGGTGATCCCCTCGGCAGCCTCCAGCCCCGGCAGCAGCAGGGAGAAGGCGCTGGCCGCCAGCATCATGCCGGCGGCAAAGCCGAGCATGGTGTCCTCCACTTTTTGCGGTACCGAGCGTAGAAACAGAGCGGGCAGGGCGCCGATGGCGGTGGCGGCAAACCCGGCAGCACCACCGACAAGGCCGTAGCGCACGCCGCTGGTCACCTCGCCGGTAGCGAGCATGATGAGACTCTGCAACAGCAGTAACAAGACGGCAGCCAGCGCGATAAAGAGACCGAGGGCAGTGAGCGGGCGGCTTTGCATCTGGCTACGCAGTTGCTGTGACCAGGATAACGGAGGAAGAGCTGAGAGATGGTCCATGGCATGACCTCGAGTGTGCAAAGTGGATGGTGGCATTACATCTACTTGGCCGCCCCTTGTCCATGCCTGCAAGGCGATTGCCGCTATCTGAAAATCTGGAAAGAGTTTATCCAGGCAACCACATGGGAACTCTTATCGGTAGCCAAAGGCGGGGGGCAAGAGGGGTTGTCTGCAAATGGCTGAAGTGGATGTTGAGAGGCCAGTGGGGATGCATCGCGAACTCTTTTAAATCAGCTGTAGATGTCTGCCTTGGTGTTCGGATAACAGATACAAGAAAACCGGCTTGCGCCGGTTTTGTTATCTGTCTGCTCGAAGGCTGGCTTATTTCGCCAGGGACTCCGGCAGCTCTTCACGGATCTTGCCGAGCATCTCTTTCAGGACACGCGGGTTGGCAACCACGATGTTGCCGGAGTTTTCGTAGTTGTGACCACCTACGAAGTCGGTGACGATGGCGCCAGCTTCTTTGGCCAGCAGTTCACCGGCAGCGGTGTCCCAGGGCTTGAGGCCGATTTCCCAGAAACCGTCGACGCGACCGGCAGCCACGTAGGCCAGATCCAGTGCGGCAGAGCCGGAACGACGGATGTCGGCACATTCGATGAACATGCTCTGGAACATCTTCAGGTAAGGCTCGATGTGATGCTTCTGCTTGAACGGGAAACCGGTCGCCAGCACGGTGCCAGCCAGCTCTTTGGCTTTGCCGACACGAATGCGGTAGCCGTTCAGCTGGGCGCCGCTACCACGGGTAGCAGTAAACAGCTCGTCACGGATGGGATCGTAAACAACGGCTTGTTCAGTCTTGCCCTTGACACGCAGGGCGATGGAGACGGCAAAGTGCGGAATGCCTTTGACCAGGTTGGTCGTGCCATCCAGTGGGTCAATGATCCATTGATAGTCCGGATTGGTACCGGCAATCTCACCAGACTCTTCAGCAACAATGCTGTGCTCAGGGTAAGATTTTTTGATGGTGTGAATGATGGCCGCTTCGGCTTCACGGTCAACGTTGGTCACGAAGTCATTGCTGCCTTTTTGGATAGCCTCAATGTTCTCAGGCTGGGAGAAGGCTTTTACTACAACTTGACCGGCGTTGCGCGCAGCGCGCACGGCGATATTCAGCATCGGATGCATAGGTTCACCACTGGATGTTAAAGAACGGGGGATAAAAGGACGCGGTATGATACCAGTATTTTGTGCGATGGCAACTGTTATCCCCCTACGACCAATTGATTACCACTGCCAGATTTGACGGCTCCAATATAGACCAGATCTGCGCTAGTCTTATCCCAGCAGCCGGATACAGGCTGTCATGAGCATAGGGATGTGAACCATGAATTTGTCATTAGTGAGTCAGAACGTGTCAGCGGCCAGCGAGGGACTGTTGGCCATCTTGCGGTCATCACCCGAGTATGGTGATCACTTTGCCCACATCACCGTGACCCCACTGGCCCAGTGGCAACCGGCCAAGACGGAGGCGGCGATCCTGCTGATCGACGGCGATGCGCCCTGGCAGGATGCCGGATTTACCCGGGGAGAGGATGAGACGATCGGTTTGCCGGTCTTGCCGTTGCTGATCCGCAAGGGAGACAAGGAGCTGACGGTCTGTGGGCCGGATGTGCGTGACCCCCGTTTCTATTTTGTCTCAAACGGCATCGTGCTGGATGAGTCTGAGCTGGCCGAGCCTGCCTGCAGCCGGGTGCTGCTGCGCAAACTGGAGTCTTACTTCCCGTTGCTTTCCCGCCTGATCATGCTGCGCCAGCGCAAGCCGGTCGCCGTGATTAACTAATATCTACCATTGCCAGAGCGCACTAGCGGCGCACCGTAGCCTTGTTTGGCCAGCGGTGCGTCGCTTTTTAATGGTCTGGAGCCGGTCACTTGTTGCAAGATGAGGCGGCTATGGTGTTGCACCCTGTTCCAACCGTGCAATCTGGCTATGACCAACAAGGAGTGAATCATGATCGACTTTTACACCGCCGCGACCCCCAATGGTTTCAAAGTGGCGATCGCCCTCGAAGAGCTGGGTTTGCCCTATCGGGTCATTCCTCTCGATCTCTCTGCACTGGATCAGAAGAAGCCCGAGTTTCTCGCCATCAACCCAAATGGCCGTATTCCGGCTATCGTCGATCGGGATAATGACGATTTTGCCGTATTCGAGTCGGGGGCCATCCTCATCTATCTGGCGGAGAAAGCAGGCAAGTTGCTGCCCGCTGATCCCAAACGCCGCTCTCAGGCCATCCAGTGGCTGATGTTCCAGATGGGCGGGGTAGGACCCATGATGGGGCAGGCCAATGTCTTCTACCGCTATTTCCCCGAGAAGATCCCCGCCGCCATCGAACGTTACCAGAAGGAGGGGCGCCGTCTGTTCGAGGTGCTCGATAGCCATCTGGCCCACCAAGAATATCTGGCGGACGAGTACAGCATCGCCGATATCGCCACCTGGCCCTGGGTGCGTATTTATGACTGGAGCGGCATCTCCATCGAGGGGTTACCCCATCTGCAAGCCTGGATGGATCGCATGGCAGAGAAACCTGCCTGCCAGAAGGGGATCACCATACCGCCGCGCAAGGAGCAGCCCGATGAGCTGATCAAGCAGGCGCAGCAGATGGTAACACGTTGATTTTTAACTGCGGACGGGGCGAAACGCCCCGTAATATTAGAAAAACTAAGGCAAGCCGATTATAAAGATTCGTTCGTTTTTTGTGAGCTGAATCACTATGATGCCCCCATACCACCAAGCGTCCTGTGCGGTGGCTTGGCGGGCTCCCCGCCTACTGTTTCCAACACTGTTTTTGATTGCATCACAGCCTCTGTGATCAGATTCCTCTGGGCCATTTTGTGCCAGAGGGGCGGCAGCATTTTTTCGATTTTTTGGGACTGATATGGATCGGCACAGTTTTTATCCGTTGTTTTTACTGACCATTCTGATGGTCGCTGTGGGCCAGATGACCCAGACCCTTTATGTTCCCTCCATTCCCATGATGGCGGGGGACTTCAATGTGGCCTCGGGCCAGTTACAGGCGGTGATGGCCTGTTACCTGATCCCCTATGGCCTCTCCCAGTTTGTCTACGGGCCGCTGTCGGATCGAATCGGTCGTCGTCCGGTGCTGATCGTCGGCATGATGGTATTTCTGGTAGGCACCCTGATCATTCAGGTCATCCCTCATTTTGCCGCCCTGCTGGTGGGCAGCTTTATTCAGGGGCTGGGTACCGGTGCCGGTGGCGCCATGAGCCGTACCGTGATGCGCGATCGCTACAATGGCGCCGAGCTCAACCGCGCCAACAGTCTGGTCAGCATGGGGGTGATCTTCTCCCCGCTGCTGGCCCCGGTGCTGGGTGGCTGGCTGACCGAGCTGTTCAACTGGCGCGCCGGTTACTGGTTCCTGTTCGGTTTTGGTGCCGTAGCCACTCTGGCGATCATGGCCTGGTTTGGTGAGACGCTGCCTGCTGCTGCTCGTCAGCCGCTGCGCGTCGGTGCTGCCTATCGTCATGTGCTGGGCAACCCCAAGTTTCAGGGCAACCTGCTTTGCCTGATGGCGACCTTTGCCGGTTTGGCAGTGTTCGAGGCTGCGGCCGGTGTGCTGCTGGGCGATGTGCTGAAACTGAGCGCCCGTACCGTGAGCGTGCTGTTCGTGCTGCCGCTGCCCGGCTATCTGTTCGGGGCCTGGCTCTCTGCCAAGCTGAGCTTCCGTTTGACTCAGGGCAAACTGATGCGTCTGGGGATCGCCTTTCTGGCGCTCGGCTCCCTCATCATTCTGGTGCCGGGGCTGTTCGGGGTGGTGAGTGCCGCCTCGCTGGTCGGTGGTGCGGCTGTCTACTTCATCGGTAGCGGTATTCTCTACCCGACTGCCACCTCCTGCGCCATCGAGCCCTTCCCGGGTCAAGCCGGCACCGCGGGAGCCATTCTCGGCGGGATGCAGAATCTGGGGGCGGGCGTGGTGACCCTGCTGGCGGCCGGTTTCCCGATGACCGGGCAGGTGACTCTGGGGGCCATCATGACCCTGATGGTGCTGATCGTGGCGCTGAGCTTTGTCTGGTTACGCCACCATGGTTCGCCCCACGAGCAGATGGCAATTTGATCAGCCGCTCTCTTTGCATCTGGAGCAAGCCCACCCTCAGCGGTGGGCTTTGTTTTATCCGAAGAACGGGCTGGGAGATAGCATTAGCTTGATGTAGTGATCGATGTTGTGAGGTTAACTTCAGTGTCTAGTCCTGAAATAGGTTTACACATTTTCAACTTCAACTCGCATTTCTCTACTCAGAACCCCCTATGTACCGCATCGGGGGTTCTGTATTTCAATGCATGATGCGGCCGCTCCTCGTTGTAAATATCTACTGCTTCACGCACCATTTCCCGCGCTTGCGTCAAATCCTGCGGGCTTTGCAGCAATAACTCTCCTTTCAAAATCCCGTTCACCCGCTCCGCCAACGCATTCTGATAACAGTCATACCCATCCGTCATCGAGCATTTCACCCCGTACCGTTCATGTAGTGACTGATACAGCCCAGAGCAATACTGCACGCCGCGGTCCGAGTGATGGATGAGTTCACCGCCGCCACGCCGTTGCTTCAGTGCTTTCTTGAACGCCATCGCAACCGACTCCGCGTGCATTCCTTCGTGTACGTGGTGGCCTACTATCTTGCGTGAGTACGCATCCGTCACCAGGCTCAGGTACAGCGGCCCGCTCCTGGCGGGAAGATAGGTGATATCTGCGACCCAGACCTGCTCCGGGGCTACCGGCGTGACCTGCTCTGGCCCCGCCTTGAGCAAGTTGGGATGACGGTAGAAACGGTGAAAACTGTGGGTGGTCTTGTGATACGCCCGCCTGGGCAGCACCAGCAGGCGGTGCTCGGCCAATATCCGAAACAGCCTGTCACGCCCGACTTTGAGCCCGCCATCATCCTGACCCTGGAGCAGATAATGCAGCTTGCGAGTGCCCACCCGAGGTTGTCGCAGTCGAACCTGACGCACGAAGCGCACCACCTGCAGCCCTTGTGCATGGCGCTCGTCGGCGACCCGATTGCGCTTGTAGTAAGCCTGCCGGCTTAT